>NZ_JBQCCV010000023.1:0-21622 GCF_051961875.1 Intrasporangium sp.
GCTCGGCGAGGTCCCGCAAGGCGCGACGGTGGTGTTCTCGGCCCACGGCGTCGCACCGGAGGTCCGGGCCGAGGCCCGACGCCGAGGGCTGGACGTCATCGACGCGACGTGCCCGCTCGTGGCGAAGGTGCACGCGGAGGCCCGGCAGGTCGAGGTACCGAACCCGGACCACGTGGCCTACCTCGTCCAGACGACCCTCGCCGCGGACGAGGTCGGCGGCATCGTCGAGGTCCTCCAGGGCCGCTTCCCGCACCTGCAGGCGCCACCGTCGGACGACATCTGCTACGCGACGACGAACCGGCAGCGGGCCCTGCGCGAGGTGACCCGGGAGGCCGAGCTCGTCCTCGTCGTCGGCTCGGAGAACTCCTCGAACTCGAGGCGGCTGGTGGAGAAGACCCAGCGACTCGGGCTGCCCGCCCACCTCATCAACGACGTCGACGACCTTGACCTGGGGTGGCTCGCCGGCGTCTCGACGGTCGGACTCACGGCCGGCGCCTCGGCGCCCCAGGAGCTCGTCGACGAAGTCGTCACCGCGATCGGGGGCCTCGGCCCCGTCGAGGTGACGGAGGCACGGCTCGTCGACGAGCAAGTCCACTTCAGCGTGCCCAAGGAGGTTCGGTCATCATGACGATGCCAGTGCGGCAGAGCATCAGGATCGCCAGCTACTTCGCGGCCCAGCGCCTGCGGGGCCGGGACAAGTTCCCGCTCCTCGTCGAGCTCGAGCCCCTCTTCGCCTGCAACCTCAAGTGCGCCGGTTGCGGCAAGATCCAGCACCCGGCCGACGAGCTGCGCCGCCGCATGCCGGTCGAGCAGGCCCTCGCCGCCATGGAGGAGTGCGGCGCGCCGATGGTCTCGATCGCCGGCGGCGAGCCCCTCATGCACCCGGAGATCGACCGGCTCGCGAACGAGCTCGTGGCTCGCAAGAAGTTCGTCTATCTCTGCACGAACGCACTTCTCGTCCGCAAGTGGTGGGACAAGTTCGACTTCCGCCCCTCGCCCTACTTCGCCTTCACGATCCACATCGACGGCCTCCGCGAGCGGCACGACGCGTCGGTCCAGCACGAGGGCGTGTTCGACGAGGCGGTCGAGGCGGTCCGGTGGCTCAAGGACCGCGGTTTCCGGGTCACCTCGAACAGCACGTTCTTCACGAACGACAGCCCCCAGTCGGTGATCGACGTCCTCAACTACCTCAACGACGACCTGCAGGTCGACCAGATGATGATCTCGCCGGCCTACGCCTACGAGAAGGCGCCGGACCAGGAGCACTTCCTCGGCGTCCAGGAGACGCACGAGCTGTTCCGGAAGGTCTTCGCGGGCGGCAACCGTAGCAAGTGGCGGCTCAACCACACCCCGCTCTTCCTCGACTTCCTCGAGGGCAAGGTCGACTTCCCGTGCACCGCCTGGGGCATTCCGAGCTACTCGCTCTACGGCTGGCAGCGGCCGTGCTACCTGATGAGCGACGGCTATGCGAAGACCTACCAGGAGCTGGTCGAGACCACCGACTGGGAGAAGTACGGCCGGGGCCGGGACCCGCGGTGTGCCAACTGCATGGCCCACTGCGGCTATGAGCCGACGGCGGTCCTCGCCACAGTGGGCTCGCTCAAGGAGTCGCTGCGCGCGATGCGCCGGTGAACCGCTCCCGGCCCTCCCCCGACGATCCCCAGCGAGCCCCGGCTCAGCTCATCAGCACCCGTCAGCCCCAGCGGGCCGCCAGGCGGGTATAGGCCCCCGGCGCCACGGCCCGCAGGACCATGGGCACCCGCAACCAGCGGGGCACCACCACCTCGGCCCGGTCGCTGCGAACCGCCTCGACGAGCCGGTCCGCGACAAGCTCCGGTGACACCGGCCGCGGGAAGCGTCGGTCATAGGGGGCGCCGCGCCGCACAAAGAAGGCCGTGTCGACGACGCCGGGGACGACGACGGTCACCCGCACCCCACTGCTGCCCACCTCCGCGGCCAGCCCAGCGGCATACGTCATGAGCGCGGCCTTGCTCGCTCCGTACGGGGCCTCGTGGGCGACCCCGAGCGTGCCGGCGATCGACCCGACGAAGACGACGTGCCCGCTCCCACGCGCCAGCATCGCGGGCAGGGCGGCGGCGGTGAGCTCGATCGGGGCGCGCACGTTGGTCTCGAAGAGCCGGACGAGCGACTCTCGGGGTTCCAGGCCCGAGGTGTCGCCGACGAGGCCGATCCCCGCGTTGTGGACGAGGATGTCCGGCGGGCGCGCGGCGAGCCGCTCAGCCAGTCCGGCCCGCTCGGCCCGGTCGGCGAGGTCGACCTGCAGCGCCTCTCCCCCGGTCGCGGTGGCGACGGCACGCAACCGCTCCGCGTCCCGGCCGACGACATCGACCCGGGCACCCATCTGCGTCAGGGCGTGGGCGGTCGCCCGGCCGATCCCCGACGACCCGCCCGTCACGACGGCGTGCGCTCCCCGCAGTTCGGTCACGACGTCTCCCGCTCGAGGCTCTCCTTGATCGCGCCCGCGACCTGGTTCGCGCGGTGGGTGAGCATCACGATGCCCCCCGCCATGACCATGAGGAAGAGCACCTGCCCCGCGACCGGCCCGGCGCCCCCCGTGAGTCGGTCCTCGAACCACGCGACGCCGAGACCGATCGACACCATGGGGTCGCCGACCGTGATGATGCCGACGGCGACGGAGCCGACGACCCCTTCCTGGAATGCGTTCTGGTTGAGCAGGAACCCGATCGGGCCTATGGCGATGATCGCGTAGAGCTGCCACGCGGTGAAGACGCCTCCGACGCCCACGATCGGCGCGGTGACGAGCGACCGGATGAGCCCGGCCGTGACCCCGTAGAACACCGCGGTCGCGACGGCGAACGGGATCGTGCGGTTCTCGTGCCGGGTCCGGGCAGCGATGAACAGACACACCATGACCACGACGGCGAGCCCGATACCGAGCGGGATGACCGCGACACCGCTGATGTTCGACGAGCCAGCCCTCGGCGACGCGATGAGAAGGAAGCCGCTCAGCCCGGCGAGGGCGAGCACGGCGCCCAGTGCCAGCATCGGGTCGACGGGGCGGTGGAAGAACAGCGTGGCCCAGAGCAGGTAGAAGAGCACGCCCGTGACGAGGATCGGCTGGACGACGGCGAGCGGAGCGGCGTGCAGGGCGAGGATCTGCAGGCCGAACCCGACGGCCGCACATCCGACCCCGTAGCGGAACTTCCGGATCTGGATCAGCTCGAGGAGCAGGCCGAGCCGGAGCGGCACCCGTTCCGGCACCTCGTGGGCCGCCTGGTGCTGGAGCAGGCTGGCGCCGCCGAAGGAGGCGGCCGCCGCCACGGCGGCCGGGGCCCCGATGATCCAGGTGGTGCTCATCCCAGCACCTCGAGTTCGGCCTCCTGCACGGCTCGCAGCACCGCTCGGCTCGTCGCTGCTCGGTCGAGTCCGGAGGCTCGCAGCGCGTCGTCGAGGACGATCCCGAACCCGATGACCCCGCTGTAGAGGACAGCGCCGGCAGTGACGGGCACGCCTTCCGCGAGGGGCACGACGGGGCAGACCGAGCTGACCTTGGCCCCGGCGAACCACCGGTCCCCCCGACCGGCCGGCATGTAGGACACGATCGTCGAGAAGAACCGCGACGTGTAGATCGTGCGCGCTGCCACTGTGCGGACGCCGCCCGGCAGGTGTCCGAGAAGCTGCATGGCGACGTAGGCAGCCTGCGGTTCGCCGCGACCGGCCCGCTGCCGGAGCTGGGTGGAGACCTCGTGGAGCCGCTGCCCGAATCGCATCGGCCCGAGGGGGAGGTCGACGGTGACGGCCGCCGTCCAGTTGCCGAAGACCCGGTCGATCCGAGGGGCACGCCGGGCGACCGGCACCATGGCCCGCAGCGGGAGGGTCCCGTCGACCAGCCCCACTCCGGTCAGCACGTGCGAGAGTGCGTGCGCGACGACCGCGATCACGACCTCGTGCGCGCGGCAGCCGGTGGCCGCGACCAAGGCCCTGATCCGGGCCTCCTCGACGGGCGCCGTCGCGATGAGCCTGCGGGTCGTCTGCGGAGAGTCGATGTGGGCCCACCGTCCGACGCTGCGGGCGGAGAGGCTCGCCAGTCCTTCCGTCACGAGGCGACCCTGCCGGACCCCGTTCCGTACGGCGCTCAGCTCGCGCCCGCTGCCCCGTGAGGCAGGCGCTGGGTGCCGTTCGTGGAGCGGATCGTCGGCGGCGGGATCGAGCAGGCGGTCGAGCAGGCCGAGCAGGGAGATGCCGTCGCCGAGCACGTGGTGCGTCTTGACGGCGAACACGGATCGTCCCTCGGCGGGCGACTGGAGGATCCGCACCTCCCAGGGGAACCCGTCCGGTGGCAGAGTCTCTGACCAGAAATCGTCCAGCGCCGCGTCCATGCCCCGGTGCGCCTCCATCGCGGTGATGTGCGCGTCGACGTCCGCCGTCCCGGACAGGTCCCAGCCGAGCCTGCCCTTGCCGAGAAGCCTGCGGCGCAGGATGGGTAACCCGTGGACGCGTGGACCCACGGTGCGCTGCGCGTCCTCGAGCGTGATGCGAGAACCCGCCTCGGGCTCGAGCTCGAGGATGGCTCCGACCTCCTGGATGCGCATCGGCAGGTCCGCGTGGACGAAGAAGGCGTCGGAGGCCCGGACCGGCCAGCGGCGCCTCCCGGCCCAGGCCGGAGAGGATCGGGCGACCTGTCGGAGGCTGTCTGCGGTCGTTCGCCGGCGCGAAACCTCGATGGCGCGCTCACCGACCTCACGGAGCCCACCGCGGTCGCGCACTGCTGCCTGCACGTAGGCGGTGAGCTGGTCCTCGTCGGTGCAGAGCTCAGCCAGGCCGCTGACGACGAGCAGGTCTGCGTTGGCCTCGCCGTGCGCCGCGATGGGCCGGAACATCACGAGCGGCCGGCCGGACGCGATGGCCTCGAGCGCGATCGCACCGCCGGCGTTGCTGAGGACGAGGTCGGCCGCCCTGACCAGTGCCGGCATCTCCTCGGTCCACCCGATCGTCCGCAGCCGCTGCTCCGGCATCGGGAGCGCCGTCAGCCGGGCCCGGGTCTCGTCGTTGCGGCCGCAGGCGGCGACGACCTGGACCCGATCGGAGGCGTCGAGCAGGGCGCGCACGGTGCGTGCGACGTCCCCGAAGGCGTAGGCGCCGCACGAGACGAGCACGACCAGCGCGTCGGGATCGAGTCCCAGCGAGCGCCTCGCCGCCGATCTGGGGCCGGGGCGGAAGTCCGAGCGGACGGGCAGGGCGCACACGTCGAGCCTGGCATGCGGGTCGCAGGCCCGGGCCAGGGACAGGGCGGCCTCGTGGACCACGAAGTTGACGCCGAGCGGGCGGTGGATCCAGAACGGGTGAGGAGCGATGTCGGAGACGTAGGCCCCGGTCGGCCGCTCGAGGCCACGGTGCTGGTGGAGCCAGGCGAGGCCGGAGCTGCCCAGCGGGTAGGTCGAGACGATGACGTCGGGGTCGAAGCGGTCGATGGCGTCGACGAGGCGTCGTCCGCACCAGCTGCCGGTGAAGCGTTTCGAAGCCCGGGCGAACCAGGCGTGCCGCCACAGCTGGGCGTAGAAGAACTCGTAGAGCCACGGGGTGTGCTCGACGTTCCCGACGTAGATCCGTCTGAAGAGGCGTCCGACCCCAGGCCCCATGAGGTCGAGGGTGTCGAGACGCTGGATCTCGACGCCCGGCCACACCCCAGCGGCGGCCTCCTCGAGCGCCGCCGCGGTGGATTCGTGGCCCCCGCCCATGTCGGCCGACAGGACGAGGAGCCTTTGGGGACCGCCATACCCGGGTCGGGCCGTCATGACCATGGCCTACACCGCCTCGTGCCGACGTTCCAATCAGCGTAACGCTCTGTCGATAGCCGCCCCGGGGGGATCGGTTGGCTAGCCGGGCACACCGCCCGGCACGCGCAGCGCCCACAGGGCGACCGCCGATGCGGCGGCGACGTTGAGGGAGTCGACGCCCCCGGCCATCGGAATCCGCAGGGTGAGGTCTGCCGCGGCCACCGTTCGTTTGCGGAGCCCATCTCCCTCGGTGCCGAGGACAAGCGCGAGCCGCTCGGGCGGGCGGCGTTCCAGCTCATCCAGCCCGACCGAGTCGTCGGCGAGCGCCATCGCCGCGACGGTGAACCCGGCCGAGTGCAGGGCATCGACACCCGCCGGCCAGGGGTCGACCCGGGTCCAGGGGACCTGGAAGACCGTCCCCATCGACACCCGGATCGACCTGCGGTAGAGGGGGTCCGCGCAACGGGGCGTCACGAGCACCGCATCGACCCCGAGGGCGGCGGCGCTCCGGAAGATCGCGCCGACGTTGGTGTGGTCGACGATGTCCTCGAGCACGACGACCCGGCGCGCATCCTGCAGCACGTCGTCCACGGCGGGCAGCACCGGGCGCTGCATCGCCGCGAGGGCGCCACGGTGCAGGTGGAAGCCGGTCAGCTGCTCGATCACCTCGTGCTCCCCCACGTAGACCGGCACCGCCTCCGCCTCAGCCGTCGCGACGACGTCAGCGAGGTCGGTCAGCCATCGTTCGGCCATGAGGTAGGACCGCGGCTGGTGCCCGGCACGCAGGGCACGGCGGATCACCTTCTCGCTCTCGGCGATGTAGAGCCCCCGCTCCGGCTCGGTGCGGCGCCGCAGCGCCACGTCGGTCAGCCCCACGTAGTCGATGAGCCGGGGGTCGGTCGGGTCGGTGACGTGGACGGGCACGGCCAACAGGGTAGTTGGCGCTGCCGGGGCGCCGGGCCCGGGTCGTCAGGGGAACCAGACGAGCTTGACGATGGCGACCACGCCGATCACCACGATGATGGCGCGAAGCAGGTTGGGCGGGATCCGCCGGCCGACCCTCGCACCGATGATGCCCCCGACGAACGAGCCTCCGGCGATCAGCGCCGCGACGAGCCAGTCGATGTGGTTGCGGGCGAAGAGGATGAAGACGACAGCCGCGACGAAGTTGACGATGAGGGCCAGCACGTTCTTGTAGCCGTTGAGGCGCTGGAGCGGCTCGCTCGACAGGACGCTGAAGATGCCCATGAGCAGGACGCCCTGGGCCGCGCCGAAGTAGCCGCCGTACATCCCGGCGACGAGGACCCCGAGACCCATGAGCGGCCCGTGCCACCGCGGCTGCGTCTCGTCGCGCCCCGGACGGACCATGCCCTGGATGCGCGGCCCGAGCACGACGAGGACGATCCCGAGCAGGATGAGCACCGGGACGATGGCCTTGAAGGCGGCCGGGGGCAGGACGAGGAGCAGGGCGGCTCCCGCCACGGCGCCGACGAAGGACAGCGGCATGAGCCGGCGCAGGGTCGGCGCCTGCCCGGTCAGCTCGTGCCGGTAGCCCCAGGAGCCGGTCGCACCGCCCGCGACGAGGCCGACCGTGTTCGAGACGTTCGCGACCAGGGGGTTGACGCCGAAGAAGAGCAGCGTCGGGAAGGTGAGGAGCGTTCCCGAGCCGACGATCGTGTTGATGATGCCCGCCCCGGCCCCGGCCAGGGCGATGGCGAGGGCGGACCAAGTGGACACCCGGTCACCCTACTTGCGGGTGACCGGGTGTCCGGAGGTGTGTCTCAGCGGGTGGTGTCGTCCGCGTCGGCCGGGAGCCCCTCGAGCGAGGTCGGCTCCCCGGGGTCCGCGACTGCGGGCGAGTCGGGGACGGAGGGTGCCGCGGGCGCCGACGGGGCCGGGCGGGGCGGCACCCGGTCGGCCGAGGCCTGGATCGGCGGCTGCTGCCGGCTCACCGGGGAGGCGTGCTCGGTCGACTCCGCACTGGCCTGCGCTGCCTGCCCGCGCGCTTCGGCGAGGGCCTTGGCCGGGTCCTCGAGGATCGTCTCGGCGAAGGTGTCGTCGTCGGGCACGCCGGCGTCGACCCAGTCGTCCTCGTCGGAGGCGCCCGTCGCCTGGCCGTTGCCGCCCAGCGCGCCGGTGATACCTCGCAGCGCGTCCGTCAGCTCCGAGGGGATGATCCACATCTTGTTGCTGTCGCCACGCGCGATCTGCGGCAGCACCTGGAGGTACTGGTAGGCGAGGAGCTTCTGGGTGGGCTTGCCGCGGTGGATCGCCGAGAAGACCTGCTGGATGGCCCGGGACTGGCCCTGCGCCTCGAGGATCCGGGCCTGCGCCGAGCCCTCCGCGCGCAGGATCTGGCTCTGCTTCTCGCCCTCGGCGGTGAGGATGGCCGACTGCTTCACGCCCTCTGCCGTGAGGATCGCCGCACGCCGGTCGCGCTCGGCGCGCATCTGCTTCTCCATGGAGTCCTGGACGGACGCCGGCGGGTCGATGGCCTTCAGCTCGACGCGGTTGACCCGGATCCCCCACTTGCCGGTGGCCTCGTCGAGGACGCCACGCAGCTGGCCGTTGATCTGGTCGCGACTGGTCAGCGTCTGCTCGAGGTCGAGCGAGCCGATGACGTTGCGCAGCGTCGTCACGGTCAGCTGCTCGATGCCCTGGATGAAGTTGGCGATCTCGTAGACCGCGGCCTTGGCGTCGATGACGGAGTAGTAGATCACCGTGTCGATGCTGACGACGAGGTTGTCGGAGGTGATCACCGGCTGCGGCGGGAAGCTGACCACCTGCTCACGCAGGTCGATGTTGGCGCGGACCTTGTCGACGAACGGCACGAGGAAGTGGATCCCCGCCGTCAGCGTCTTGTTGAAGCTGCCCAGCCGTTCGACGATCTGCGCGGTCTGTTGCGGCACGATCCGAACGGTGCGCAGCACGATGATGAGTGCCACCACGATGACGAGCAACGCGATGATCAGAACTGGATCCACGGTCTTGCCCTTCCCTGTCGTTGGCGCGGCACCCGGGCCGGGGCGCGCCGTCTGTCACAGCGAACCAGTCGGTTCGCGGCTGTCGGTGTGATCAGACACCGCCGATCTGGGCGCGGCTCACGATCGCCGTCGCTCCGTCGATGGACTCGACGACGACCTCCTCACCCGGCTCGATGCTCGAGCCGAGGGTGCGGGCGCTCCACGTCTCGCCGGCCAGCTTGACCCTGCCGCCGGACTGGGTGACGCGGTCGAGCACGTAGGCGGATCGCCCGATGTTGGCCTCGGCTCCCATTTTCTGGTGCTGCTCGATCGTGAAGCGGCCCTTCATCCAGGGCCGGACCGTGGCGAGCAGGATGACGGCGACGAGGGCGCCGACGATGGCCTGGACGGGGAACGGTGCACCGAACGCGGCCGCGACCGATCCCCCGATCGCGCCTCCGGCGAGCATCAGGAAGGTGAAGTCGACGGTCACGGTCTCGATGGCGACGAGCGCCAGGGCGACGCCGAGCCAGACCATCCAGCCATGCCCTTGGAACACGGTCCACCCATCCTTCTGTTGTGTCTTGTCGCTGTGACGTCTCCGATTCTGCCTCAGTTCCCTACTGTTTTCGGGTAGGCAGTGACAGGCTCAGACGCGGGCGGCGACCCGACGCCGGGCGGCCCACCGGTCGCCGCGCCGCTCCAGCTCGAGGGGCATCCCGAAGGTCGCGGAGAGGTTCTCCTCGGTGAGGGTCGGCTCGAGCGGTCCGGCCGCGACGACGCGGCCCTCGCGGAGCATGAGCACGTCGGTGAAGCCCGGCGGGATCTCCTCGACGTGGTGCGTCACGAGCACGAGAGCAGGCGCCTCCGTGTCCGAGGCCAGCTCACCGAGCCGCTGGACGAGGTCTTCGCGGCCGCCGAGGTCGAGGCCCGCGGCGGGCTCGTCGAGCAGCATGAGCTCGGGGTCGGTCATCAGGGCACGGGCGATCTGCACCCGCTTGCGCTCCCCCTCGCTCAACGTCCCGTAACGCCGGTCGGCGAGGTGGTCGGCGCCGAGGGAGTGCAGCAGCGTCATGGCGCGGGCGTAGTCGACGTCGTCGTAGTGCTCCCGCCACCGGCCCACGATGCCGTAGGACGCGGTGACCACGACGTTGCCGACGATCTCCCCCGCCGGGATCCGCTCGGCCATGGATGCGCTGGCGAGGCCGATCCGGGGACGCAGCTCGAAGACGTCGACGGCGCCCAGCACCTCGCCGAGGACTCCGGCCACGCCGCTCGTCGGGTGCATCCGGGCCGCCGCGATGGACAGGAGGGTTGTCTTGCCGGCTCCGTTGGGACCCAGCACAACCCACCGCTCACCCTCCTCGACCTCCCAGTCGACCGCATCGAGCAGCGTCGCGGTGCCGCGACGGACCGTGACATCGGCGAAGGCGAGGACGTCGCTCATGACAGCGACCCTATGACACGGCCTCCCGGCGGCCCGGGCGGCACACCCTACGATGACGTGGTGCCTGAGCTGCCCGCGTCGGTTCGCCTCGCCCTCTGGACGACGGCGGCATGGGCCGGGCGCCTGCCTCTGGCCGATGCGATCGAACGGTCCTTCCCGGACGTCGACCACGTGACCGGGGTGCACGGCGCTCTGCAGGCCTGGGGCGAGGTCGGCGAGCGCGCCCTGTTCGTGGCGCTCCCGAGACCCGGAGATCTCGGTGCCCTCCCCCGCTGCACGCCTGCCGTCGCCGGTCACGCGGCCGAGGCGGGTGAGTGCGTCCATGTCGCCGGCGTCGGCGGGATCCTCGTGCCGAGCCAGAGTGAGTTCGGCCCGGAGGGTGACACCGGCCTGCGGATGGACTGGACGGCATATGACGCGGAGCCGACTCCGCGCCATCGCCTCGAGATGCTCGACCTGCGTCAGACAGAACGCCGGCTGCTCGACGGCATGCGGCAGCACACGGAGCAGTTCGAGGCGGCCGGTGGGCACCCGTGGGACCGGCAGGCACGGGCCGAGGCGGAGGCCGGGCTGCGGCACTCCCTGTGGGGCCTGCCCGACAGGTCCCCCCGAAAGCCTTCCAGGTCATGGCGACCGCGGCCACCGTCGCGCACATGGCCGACCACGCCCGGACCCTGACCGACCTCGGCGCCCACGGGGTCGACGTGAGCACGTCCGGTCGACGCGAGCAGCTGCTGCGGTCGCTGGGCTCGGACGCCGACCACGCGCTCGCCGACGCCACCAACGTCGCCGTCATGGCGCTGGCGGGCTGGCGTCCCGCCTGACGCCGCCTGACGCCGCCCGTCGCGTGGCCGCGGTCAGCTCGCGGCGACGGACCGGTAGACCTCGAGGGTCCGCTCGGCGATGGCGGTCCAGGAGAAGGACTCGACGGCCCGCTTCCGCCCGGCGATCCCCATCTCCCGGGCTCGTCCCCGGTCGGAGACCGCCTCGGCGAGCGCCGCGCCGAGGTCCGCCACGAACCGGTCGGGGTCCACCGGCGTGCCGGTGCCGTCCGGCACCTGCTCGATGGGGACGAGCCATCCGGTCTCGCCGTCGACGACGACCTCGGGAATGCCCCCGGTCGCCGTGGCCACCACGGGCAGCTCGCAGGCCATCGCCTCGAGGTTGACGATACCGAGCGGCTCGTAGACGGACGGGCAGGCGAACACGGTGCCGTGGCTGAGCAGGGCGATGACCTCGGCGCGCGGCAGCATCTCGCCGATCCAGTGCACGCCGCGGCGGGTCGAGCGCAGGTCCTCGATGAGGGCCTCGACCTCCGCCTTGATCTCCGGGGTGTCTGGTGCGCCGGCGCAGAAGACGAGCTGCACGTCCGGGTCGAGGTGGCGCACCGCCCGCAGCAGGTAGGGCAGGCCCTTCTGGCGCGTCACCCGCCCGACGAAGACGACCGTCGGCGCCCCCGGGTCGATGCCGCGTCGCTCGACGGAGGCCCGGGCGGCCTCCGAGCGGTCCGGCGTCCACAGCTCGGAGTCGATCCCGTTGTGCACGACGTGCAGCCGGCTCGCGTCGAGGGTCGGGTAGCTCCGGAGGATGTCGGCCCGCATGCCGGCGCTGACCGCGATGACGGCGGCGGCGGACTCGTAGGCGGTGCGCTCCACGAACGACGAGACGCGGTAGCCGCCGCCCAGCTGCTCGGCCTTCCAGGGCCGCATCGGCTCGAGCGAGTGCGCGGTCACCACGTGCGGCATACCGCCGAGGAGCGAGGCAAGGTGGCCGCCGAAGTTCGCGTACCACGTGTGCGAGTGGACGACGTCGGCCCCGGCGCAGTCGCCGGCCATGGTCAGGTCCACGCCGAGCGTCTGCACCGCACCGTTCGTGCCGGTGAGCTCGGGCAGGTCGGCGTATGCCGTCGTGCCGCTCTCGCCGCGGGGCTCCCCGAAGCAGCGCACCCTCACGTCGAGGTCGCCCCGGGACCGCAGGGCCCGGACGAGCTCGGCGACGTGGACACCGGCCCCGCCGTAGATGGCGGGCGGGTACTCCTTGCTGAGAATGTCGACGCGCACGGCTCGAGCGTATCCGCGCGGCCACGCCCGCGCCGGGCATGCACGCGTCCTTCCCCCATCGCCCGGCGTGGCCCCTAGTGTGTGTGCATGGCACGCCGAAGCCCCTCCTCAGGTCCGAAGGTTCTCGCCATCGTCCTCGCCGGGGGTGAAGGCAAGCGGCTCATGCCCCTCACCGCGGACCGCGCGAAGCCGGCCGTGCCCTTCGGCGGCATCTATCGGCTCATCGACTTCGCCCTGTCCAACGTCGTCAACTCGGGCTACCTGCAGGTCGTCGTGCTGACGCAGTACAAGTCCCACAGCCTCGACACCCACGTGACGAAGACGTGGCGCATGTCCACGCTCCTCGGCAACTATGTGACGACCGTGCCCGCCCAGCAGCGCGTGGGCAAGACGTGGTACCTCGGCAGCGCCGACGCCATCTACCAGAGCCTCAACTCGGTCCACGACGCGAAGCCCGACTACGTCGTCGTGGTCGGCGCCGACCACGTCTACCGGATGGACTTCAGCCAGATGGTCGACCAGCACATCGAGTCGGGCCGCGGGGTGACCGTCGCGGCGATCCGCCAGCCGATCTCGCTCGCGAACCAGTTCGGCGTCATCGAGGTCGACCCGGCCGACCATACGAAGATCGCCGCCTTCCTCGAGAAGCCGGACAACCCGCCCGGGCTGCCCGACAACCCGGGCGAGGTGCTGGCCTCGATGGGCAACTACGTCTTCACCGCGGACGCGCTCGAGGCGGCGGTCATCCACGACCACGACCTCGAGGGCAGCAACCACGACATGGGCGGCGACATCGTGCCCGCCTTCGTCGCCAGGGGCGACGCGGGCGTCTACGACTTCAAGGACAACGACGTGCCGGGAGCGACGGAACGCGACCGCGGCTACTGGCGCGACGTCGGGACCCTCGACTCCTACTACGAGGCGCACATGGACCTCGTCTCGATCCACCCGATCTTCAACCTCTACAACTACGAGTGGCCCATCTACACGCAGCACACGCCCTATCCACCGGCGAAGTTCGTCCACGGCAGCGGCGACCGGATCGGCGACGCGCTCAACTCGGCGGTCTCCCCGGGCGTGGTCGTCTCGGGCGCCCACGTGTACGCCTCGGTCCTCTCGCCCCTCGTGCGCCTGCACTCCTACTCGAGCGTGCAGGGGTCCGTCCTGCTCGACAACGTCACCGTCGGCCGGCACGCGCAGATCCGCCGGGCCATCATCGACAAGAACGTCGCCATCCCGGAGGGGACGCAGATCGGGCTCAACCACGACCACGACCGGGCGCGAGGCTTCACGGTCACCGAGTCGGGCGTCGTGGTCATCGGCAAGGACCAGGTGGTCACCCCCTGACCCGGGGGGCAGCCGCATGGCGGATGGGTGAGGGGCGGCCCCGGCAGGCTGGCTAGATTGGCTCGCGTGAGTGACGCGAACCAGCCGACCCTCAGCATCACCGTGACCGGCACCGACCGGCCCGGCGTGACCGGAGCCCTGCTCGGTGCCGTCGCCGAGGTGGGCGCGGAGGTGCTCGACATCCAGCAGGTCGTCGTCCACGACCACCTGACCCTCACACTGCTGCTCGCACCGAGCGTCCTCGACGGCGACACCACGGGCCAGGACGCGCTCGAGCACCTGCGCGACGTCGCCGCGGTCGCGGCCCACCGCCTCGGTCTCTCTCTGAACGTCACCGAGGGCACCGGGGACAACGCCCGCCCCCAGCAGGGCCGCGCGGCGGTCGTCGTCCTGGGTGCCCCGCTCCAGGCCCGCGCGGTCTCCCTCGTCACCCAGCAGATCGCCGAGCACGGCGCGAACATCGACCGGATCCGCCGGCTCTCCCGCTACCCGGTCACGACGGTCGAGTTCGGCATCTCGGGAGCCGACGTCGACGTCCTGCGCACCCGGCTCGCGCTCGTCGCGACGGCGGAGGGCATCGACATCGCCGTCGCCCCTGGCGGCCTGGCCCGGCTGGGCCGACGGCTGGTCGTCATGGCCGTCGACTCGACGCTCATCCAGCAGGAGGTCATCGAGATGCTCGCGGCGCACTGCGGCCGCGAGGCCGAGGTGACCGAGGTGACCGCGAGGGCGATGGCCGGCGAGCTCGACTTCGAGCAGTCGCTGCGGGCCCGGGTCGCCGTGCTCGCCGGGCTGCCCGCCTCCGTCCTCGACGCCGTCCGGCGCGACATCGTCCTGACCCCGGGCGCCCGCACGCTCGTGCGCACACTGAAGCGGCTCGGCTTCACCGTCGGTCTCGTGTCGGGTGGGTTCATCGAGATCGTCGGCCAGCTCGCGGACGAGCTCGGCATCCACCACGCCCGCGCGAATCGGCTCGAGATCGTCGACGGCGCCCTGACAGGCCGCGTCCTCGGCGAGGTCGTCGACCGGGCGGGCAAGGCCCGGGCCCTGCGCGAGTTCGCCGATCTCGAGGGGCTGCCGCTCAGCCGGACGGTCGCCGTCGGCGACGGCGCGAACGACCTGGACATGCTCGCGACCGCCGGGCTCGGCGTCGCCTTCAACGCCAAGCCGCTGGTGCGCGAGCAGGCGCACACGTCGGTGACGGTGCCCTACCTCGACTCGGTCCTCTTCCTGCTCGGCATCTCACGTGAGGAGATCGAGGAGGCCGACGCGATGGACGGCACCCCCACCTCGGCACCCCCCGTGCCCGGCCTCACCCGCTAGGGCAGCCGCCGGGCCGGAGGGCCGGGGTCACTGGCCCATCGCGTGGACGCCACCGTCGACGTGGACGATCTCGCCCGTCGTCGCCGGGAACCAGTCGGACAGCAGCGCGGCACAGGCACGCGCCGCCGGGACGGCGTCGCGGATGTCCCAGCCGAGCGGCGCCCGGTCGTTCCACGTCTCCTCGAACTGCTCGCAGCCGGGGATCGACTTCGCCGCCGTCGTCCGGATCGGCCCCGCGGACACGAGGTTGCAGCGGATCCCCTTGGGGCCGAGGTCGCGGGCGAGGTAGCGGTTCGTCGACTCGAAGGCCGCCTTCGCGACGCCCATCCAGTCGTAGACCGGCCACGCGAACTGCGCGTCGAAGGTCAGCCCGACGACGCTGCCTCCCTGGCTCATCAGCGGCAGCGCCGCGACGGTCAGCGACTTGAGGCTGTAGGCCGAGACCTGCAGGGCCGTCGAGACGTCCTCCCAGGTGCCGTCGAGGAAGTTGAACGCCCCGGGCGGGGCGAAGCCGATCGAGTGCAGCACGCCGTCGAGCCGGTCCACGTGCGTCCCCAGGCGCTCGGCGAGCGAGTCCAGGTGGCCCTGGTCGCTGACGTCGAGCTCGAGGACCTCCGGCGTGCTGGGCAGCCGCTTCGCGATCGTCTGGGTGATCTTCATCGTCCGGCCGAACGACGTGAGGACGACCTCGGCGCCCTCCTCCTGCGCGATCTTCGCGACGTGGAACGCGATGGAGCTGTCCATCAGGACGCCGGTGACGAGGAGCTTCTTGCCTTCGAGGATTCCCATGCCTGTCACTTTCTCGTGGGGAAGGTCAGCTGCGGGGGCGAGCTGCCGAAGCGGCATACCGATGAGGGGGTATGCCGCGCAGCCGGGATCAGTGCCCCATGCCGAGCCCGCCGTCGACGGGGATGACCGCGCCGCTGATGTAGCCGGCCGCGTCGCTCGCGAGGAAGCGCACGACGTCGGCGACCTCCTCGGTGCGGCCGAAGCGGCCGGAGGGGATGCTGGCGAGGTAGGCCTTCTGCTGGGCCTCGGGCAGGGCGGCGGTCATGTCCGTCTCGATGAAGCCCGGGGCGACGACGTTGGCGGTGATGCCGCGGCCGCCGAGCTCGCGGGTGATCGAGCGGGCGAGGCCGACGAGGCCCGACTTCGAGGCGGCGTAGTTGGTCTGCCCGGGCGACCCGTAGAGCCCGACGACGCTCGAGATGAGGATGATCCGGCCGTAGCGGCGGCGGATCATGCCCGTGGCCGCCCGCCGGGCGCACCGGAAGGCTCCGGCGAGGTTGGTGTCGATGACGGCGTCGAAGTCCTCGTCGCTCATCCGCATCAGGAGGGTGTCGCGGGTGATCCCGGCGTTGGCGACGAGCACCTCGACCGGGCCGCCCAGCAGCTCCTCGGCCTCCTTGAAGGCCAGGTCGACGGACGCGGAGTCGGTCACCTCGCACCGGACGGCCCGCAGCCCCTCCGGAGCCTCGCCGGATCGGTTCGTGATGACGACGTCGTGCCCGGCCTCGGCGAAGGCGCGCGCGATGGCGAGACCGATCCCCCGGTTGCCGCCCGTGACGAGGACCTTGCGCTGCTCTGTCGTTCCCACCCTGTCTCCCAGCTCCGCTCGGTGATGCCGCTGCCGGAACGCTAACGGACTACCGGCGGGTATGCGTGATCGGGCGGGGCTTATGGTTGAGGGGTGGGACATGGGAAGCAGCCGCCGGTCGTCCACACCGTCACCTCGGCCACGACCTCGAGCTCCGACGACCAGTCGGCTCGGATGAAGCGCTACCTCACGATGATGGGGCTGCGTGTCGTCTGCTTCGGCGTCGTCTTCGTCACCACCGGGTGGCTGCGCTGGGTCGCGATCATCGCGGCGGTCGCGTTGCCGTACTTCGCCGTCGTCATCGCCAATGCGGTCCGGCCGAGCCAGGTGGGCCAGATCACTCCCGTCTCCCCCGAGCAGGACCGGACGAGGCAGCTCGACCAGTGACGGCCGCGCCCGGTGCCGGCCCCGAGTCGGTCGTGTGCAGCGCCAAGGGGTGCCGCGAGGTTGCCCGTCACGCGGTCGTCTGGAACAACCCGAAGCTGCACAGCGCCGACCGCCGGAAGGTCTGGCTCGCCTGCGACGACCACCGCCAGTCGCTGGCGGACTTCGTGGGGCTGCGCGGCTTCCTCATCGAGGTGATCCCGGTCGAGGAGCTCACCGACGCCGACGGCTGACCCGCCCCTCTGCGTAGAGAGCGCACTCCCGACGTGAGGTCAGTCGCGCCGATAGATGCGTCGCGTTGACGCAGCTGCGCTGCCTTCAGGCGACGCATCCACGTCAGCCCGACGCATCTGCCTTCCCGCGGACTCACCAGAGGCGTGCAGGTCGCGGGAGTGCTCAGCCGCCGATGGCAGACATCGGCCGGTCCGGCTGGACGAACCCGGGGTCGCCGATGCCGTGGCCACGGCGCTTGCGCCACATCTCGCCCCGCATCAGGTCGAGCAGCTCCTCGTCGCTGGCACCGTCGCGAAGGGGCGTGCGCAGGTCGGTCTCGGTCCGGGAGAAGAGGCAGTTGCGCACCTGGCCGTCGGCCGTGAGCCGGGTGCGGTCGCAGGCGGCACAGAACGGTGAGGTGACGCTGGCGATGATCCCGACGGTCTGGGGGCCGCCGTCGACGAGGAACCGCTCCGCGGGCGCGCTCCCCCGTGCCTCGGCGGGCAGCGGCGTCAGGGTGTGCCGTTCGGTCAGCCTCGCCCGGATCTCCTCGGCCGTGATCATGTCGCGCCGGTCCCACGCGTGCTGGGCATCGAGCGGCATCTGCTCGATGAAGCGCAGCTCGTAGCCGCGCTCGAGGCACCAGTCGAGCACGTCGGCCACGGTGTCGTCATTGACGCCGCGCATCGCGACGGCGTTGACCTTGACGGGCGTGAGGCCCGCCTCGGCGGCGGCCTCGAGGCCCGACTCCACGTCGGTCAGCCGGTCGCGCCGGGTCAGCTTCGTGAAGGTCTCGGCGTCGATCGTGTCGAGGCTGACGTTGACCCTGTCGAGGCCGGCGGCGGCGAGGCCGGCGGCGACCCGGGCGAGGCCGACACCGTTGGTCGTCATCGCGATCCGGGGCCGCGGCTTGAGGCTCGCGATGCCGGCCACGAGCTCGACGATGGAGCGGCGCAGGAGCGGCTCGCCGCCGGTCAGCCGCACCTGGGTCACGCCGTCGCGCACGAACAGGTCGATGAGCCGGAGCATCTCCTCGTCGGTCAACATCTCGGCCTTCGGCATCCACGGCAGTCCCTCGGCCGGCATGCAGTAGGTGCAGCGCAGGTTGCAGCGGTCCGTCACCGACACCCGCAGGTCCCGGGCGACGCGACCGAACTGGTCGACGAGGCCGGCAGGTCGGTCGGGCGGGAGGGACGGGTGCGTCATAGCGCCCACTCTATGACGGGTACCGTCGAGGGGTGCTTCGTGTGTGGTTGACCCGCCGGTGGCTGGTCGGCACCCTCATCGCCATCATCTTCGCGATGGCGTGCTTCGCGCTGGGCCGATGGCAGTGGGGCCGCTACGTCGACAAGCAGACCAAGGCCACCGCCATCGCGACGAACTACGACGCCCGGCCGGTGCCGCTCACGCCGACCCTGCTCGCCCAGGCGCTCACCCCGGAGCGGCAGTGGACGCGCGTCACGATGCAGGGGTCGTATGCCGCTGACGCCGACCTGCTGGTGCGCAACCGCACGCAGGACACCGTTCCCGGCTTCGAGGTGCTGACGCCCTTCACCACGGACGCGGGGACCGTGCTGGTCGACCGCGGATGGGTGCCCAACGCCGAGGCGGCAGCCCAGACCCCGGCAGTCGACCCACCGCCCTCCGGACCGGCCGAGGTGACCGGCTGGCTCCTCACCGGCGAGCCGTCGCTGGGGCGGGACCTGCCGGCCGGGCAGCTTGCCAGCATCAGCATCTCCGACGCCCGGCTCCAGCGGCCGGCCGTCGGCCCCGCCGACCTCTACCTCGTGCTCGGCAGCCAGGCTCCGGCCGCCCCTTCCACCGGCCACCCGGTCACGCCGCGGCCGCGCCCGACCCAGGACCTGGGCCCCCACCAGGCCTATGCGTTCCAGTGGTGGATCACCATGCCGGCGGGCCTCATCTTCGTCATCTGGGCCATGCGGCGCGAGCTGCTGGTCGAAGCCGAGACCCAGGAGGGCACCCCGGCTCCGGTCAAGCCGAAGAAGGTACGGATCTGGGACGAGGAGGACTACTGAGCCGCGAGCGGCTCGGTCGGCGTGCCCTCGAGGGCGCGCCGGTCGTGCCCGTTGCGCGACCCGGCGAACTGCGTGGCGTGCAGGTGGGCGTAGAGGCCGCCGAGCGCGAGCAGCTCCTCGTGCCGCCCCGTCTCGACGACGCGGCCGTCGTCGACCACGACGATGCGGTCGGCCTGCCTGATGGTCGAGAGCCGGTGGGCGATGACGAGTGAGGTCCTGCCCTCGAGGGCGGCGTCGAGCGCGCGCTGCACCGCCAGCTCCGACTCGGAGTCGAGGTGGGCCGTCGCCTCGTCGAGGACCACGATGTCCGGAGCCTTGAGCAGCAGGCGCGCAATCGCGAGGCGCTGCTTCTCGCCGCCGCTCAGCCGGTGACCCCGGTCACCGACGACGGTATCGAGGCCCTCTGGCAGGTCGTCGACGAGGTGGGCGATCTGCGCCGCCTCCAGGGCCTCGTGCAGCTGGCGCTCCGTCGCCTCGGGCCGGGCGTACAGCAGGTTGGCCCGGATCGTGTCGTGGAAGAGGTGCGCCTCCTGGGTGACGACACCGATGCGGTCGCGCAGGGACGCCATCGTGACGTCGCGCAGGTCCAGGCCGCCGATCCGGACGGCGCCGGAGGTGGGATCGTAGAGCCGCGCCACCAGGGAGGTGAGCGTGGTCTTGCCGGCCCCCGAGGGACCGACGAGCGCCACGAGCTGGCCCGGCTCCACGCTGAGCGAGACGTCGTGCAGCACGGTGCCGCCCGCGCGACGGTCCCCGGTCGAGATCGACTCGAGGGAGGCGAGGGACACCTCGTCGGCGGACGGGTAGCGGAAGGTCACGTCGTCGAGCTCGATGCCGAGCGCACCGCTCGGCAGGGTGCGCGCGTCGGAGCGCTCCGCGACGAGGGGCTGGAGGTCGAGCACCTCGAAGACGCGCTCGAAGGAGATGAGCGCCGTCATGACGTCGACGCGGACGTTGGACAACGAGGTCAGCGGACCGTAGAGCCGGGCGAGGAGCGCGGCGAGCGCGAGCAGGGTGCCCACGCTCAGCGAGCCTGCGACGGCCATGAGGCCGCCGAAGCCGTAGACCATGGCCGTGGCGACCGCGGCGATGAAGCTCATACCGGCCAGGAAGAAGGACCGGTTGAGCGCGATGTCGACGCCGATGTCCCGGACCTTCCCGGCGCGCTCGGCGTACTCCTCCTGCTCCCGCGCGGGGTCCCCGAAGAGCCTCACGAGGAGTGCACCGGCGACGTTGAACCGCTCTGTCATCCGCGTGCCCATGTCGGCGTTGAGGCCCATCTGCCGGTGCGACAGGGTGGCGAGACGCCGGCCCATGTACTTGGCCGGGAGGAGGAACAGGGGGACGAGGACGAGGGCCCCGAGGGTCAGCTGCCAGGACAGCGCGATCATCGCGCCGACCACGAGGACCACGGAGACGAGGTTGCTGACGACGTTGGACAGGACCGAGGTGAAGGCCTGCTGGGCGCCGATGACGTCGTTGTTGAGCCGGGAGACGAGGGAGCCGGTCTGGGTGCGCGTGAAGAAGGCGATGGGCTGGCGCAGGACGTGGGCGAAGACCTCACCGCGCAGGTCGTTGATCAGCCCCTCGCCGATCTTCGCGGAGTACCACCGTGAGATGACCGTGAGGACCGAGTCCATCACCGCGATGGCGGCGACGACGAAGGCCAGCCGGACCACCACCGACGAGTCGTGCGGGATGACGCCCTTGTCGATGATGTCCTTGAGGAGCAGCGGCACCGCGACGACGATGACCGCGTCGAAGATGACCACCGCGAGGAACGCGACGATCAGCCTGCGGTAGGGCTTCGCGTAGCCGAAGACCCGGCGCCGCGTCCCCGGCGCGAGGGTTGCGTCCTTCACCGACTGGTCGCGCGACAGCGACCGCATCATCATCCACTGTGACCCCGCCATGTGGTCCCCTTCCGTCGTCCACCTCTGTAACCGCGAGACCCACATGTGGATTCCCGGTCGGGCCCGGAAGCCGCCGGGCGCGCTCTCCCGCCCAGGCCTGCCGTGACCGCCCGGCTCAGCCGTGCTCGACGTCCGGCTGGCCCACGCCGAGGGCCCGGCGCAGCCAGTCCGCGTAGTCGTCGAAACTGGCCACCACGGCATCCAGGTCGACCATCGGGGGCACGTCGATGACCGGCTGCCGCTCGACCAGGAAGGCCGCGGTGTGCCGGGCCACCTGCTCCTCGTCCGCTCCGTCTATCCCGAGCTCGTCGAGCACTTCGGGATAGATGAAGATCTCCGACTCGACGGTCTCGCCGTCTGCCGTGAGGACCACGTGGAACTCGTGGTCGCCGACCGCCGTGATCCGCAGCTCAGTGTCCACGCGCCCGCCTCCTCCCTCGACTATGCGCGGCACGCTCTCCCGCCGCAACCGGAGGTCAGGGTCAAGCCGCGCGGCCCCGCACGGCCCAAATTGAATAACCAATCATACTTGCTAAAATAATAGATAATTAATTAAACGGTGCGCCATCCCCCACACACA
>NZ_JBQCCV010000024.1:0-2414 GCF_051961875.1 Intrasporangium sp.
GTGTGTCAGTTGTCCTGCCAAGGGCACCGCTGATTGGCTACGTTCGGAAGTGATAACCGCTGAAAGCATCTAAGCGGGAAGCACGTTTCAAGATGAGGTTTCCGTACCCCCTCGAGGGGTGAGAGGCTCCCAGTAGACGACGGGGTTGATAGGCCGGACGTGGAAGCACAGCAATGTGTGGAGCTGACCGGTACTAATAAGCCGACGACTTGACTACAAAGAAGCTCGCGTCCACTGTGCGGTTCCCGACCCACAACCATCACCACACCGATGGCACAACAAAAAAAGGTCGACAACGTTACGGCTGTCATAGCGAAGGGGAAACGCCCGGTCCCATTCCGAACCCGGAAGCTAAGCCCTTCAGCGCCGATGGTACTGCACTGGTGACGGTGTGGGAGAGTAGGACGCAGCCGGACACACTTTCACAAAGAGGCGCCTCCTCGACTTCGGTCGAGGCAGGCGCTTCTTTGCATGCCCGGCGGGATGTTGCGTTGCTCGGGTGAGCACCGCGTAGGGTGGGCCCGTGCCTGAACTCATCGCTGCACCCACCCGTATCCCGGTCGCCGGCGGCAAGATCA
Source organism: Intrasporangium sp. (assembly GCF_051961875.1). Taxonomy (GTDB): domain Bacteria; phylum Actinomycetota; class Actinomycetes; order Actinomycetales; family Dermatophilaceae; genus Intrasporangium_A. The sequence goes on from NZ_JBQCCV010000024.1 coordinate 579, forward strand.
TCGAGGAGCACGTCGGGGCGGTCACGACGCCCGACCTCGACCTCGCCTCCTCGGTCTCCGTGGCGCACATGGTCGCTCCGGGCGGGTGGTCGGAGCCGGCACAGACGCCTGACTTCGACGAGATCACCGTCGTACTCCGCGGCCAGGTCCTGGTCGAGCACGACGGAGGGGTCCTCACTGTCGAGGCCGGCCAGACGGCCATCTCCAGGCGAGGGGAGCGGGTGCGCTACTCCTGTGGCGACGAGGGCGCCGAATACGTATCGGTCTGCCTGCCCGCCTTCACCAACGAGAGCGTCAACCGCGAGGACGAGGCATGAGCGACGACGCCCTGGTGGTGGCTCCGAAGGTCCTGCTCCACGACCACCTCGACGGGGGCCTACGCCCGCAGACGATCATCGAACTCGCCGATGAGGTCGGCTATCAGGACCTGCCCAGCACCAACGCTGAGACGCTCGGCTGGTGGTTCCGCGACAGCGCCAGCTCCGGCTCGCTGCCCCGCTACCTGGAGACCTTCGACCAGACCCTGGCCGTCATGCAGACCAAGGAGGGGCTCTTCCGGGTCGCGAGCGAGTGCGCCCAGGACCTCGCAGCCGACGGCGTCGTCTATGCCGAGAGCCGGTACGCGCCGGAGCAGCACCTCGGCCAAGGCCTGACGCTCGAGGAGGTCGTCGAGGTCGTCAACGCCGGTTTCCGTGACGGCGAGACCAAGGCGGCCGAGGCGGGTCGGCCCATCCGCGTCACCGGCCTGCTGACCGCCATGCGCCACGCGGCGAACTCCCGCGAGATCGCCGAGCTCGTCGTCCGCTACCGCGAAGAGGGCGTCTCCGGCTTCGACATCGCCGGGGCCGAGGCCGGCTACCCGCCCACGCGCCACCTTGACGCGTTCGAGTACCTGCGCCGGGAGAACGCCCACTTCACGATCCATGCCGGCGAGGCCTTCGGCCTGCCCTCGATCTGGGAGGCCATCCAGTGGTGCGGCGCGGACCGGCTCGGCCACGGGGTGCGCATCGTCGACGACATCACCATCGAGGGGCTGCCCTTCGCCACCTGGCTGGAGGCCCACCGTGACGAGCCGCGCGCCCTGGTCGACGTCGACCTGGACGACGTGCGTCTCGGGGGTCTCGCAGGCTACGTCCGCGACCGTCGGATCCCGCTCGAGATGTGCCCCACGAGCAACCTGCAGACGGGTGCCGCCCTCTCCATCTCCCTGCACCCGATCACCCTGCTCAAGCGTCTGCGCTTCCGCGTCACGCTCAACACCGACAACCGACTCATGAGCCACACGAGCGCGAGCCGGGAGGCGATGCTGCTCGCCGAGCAGGCGGAGTGGACCATCGAGGACCTGCGCTGGGTCACGATCAACGCGATGAAGTCGGCGTTCATCCCGTTCGATGAGCGGCTCGCCATCATCGACGACGTCATCAAGCCCGGCTACCTGCCCCTACTGCCGGCGACAGGCTGACCGACGCCCTCCCTGACCTCGAGCGGCCCGTTCGGCTGACGAGCCGGCGGGGTCAGGGGTGGGGGAGGTGCTCTTCGAGGGCCGACGCGACCTGCTTGGGACGCACCGGACGCGCGCCGTAGTCCCGAGCCTCGGCGACCACCCGTGGCTCGTCACGGAGCAGGCGGAGGCCCCGGCGCACAAGGATGTGCGGTGCCTTCCGACGCTCCGAGAGGTCGCGGGCGAGGCGCAGCCCGAAGGTGACCCATCGGTTGCGTCGCACGCACAGGGCGTCGGCCAGCAGGCCCTCCGACCGTAGGGGTCCGACGAGCCGACCGGCAAAGAGGCCCTCGGCCAGGATGCGGTCCTGGGGACGGGCCGTCACCGTGTGGGTG
>NZ_JBQCCV010000025.1:0-3992 GCF_051961875.1 Intrasporangium sp.
CTCACTCTCCGGGTGCTGGACGGATTGCTCCCGCTCGGCGACGTCCCGATCAACACTTGGTTCGTGGTAATCGGCGGACGCCGGTGACCGCGTAATACCGCGAACCGGCGATGGCGACTGCGGTTCGAGGTAATCGGAGGACACCGGTGACCGCGGAATACCTCGAACCGGCGATGGGTCATCATCGGGCGAATGGATCGGGACGACCCGGTCCGCCCGGTCGATGACACCGGCGTCGTGGGTCGTCACGAGGACCGCTGCGCCCTCCCGCCGGGCGGTCTCGAGGACGCCCAGGACGGCCGACCAGGTGAGCCGGTCCTGCCCGACCGTCGGTTCGTCGGCGAGGACGAGCGCCGGGTCGTGGGCGATGGCGGAGGCCAGCGCGAGGCGGCGTTGCTCACCGCCCGAGAGGTTGCGGGGGTCGACGTCGGCAAGGTGGCCGAGGCCGAGGGCATCGAGCAGGGCGTCGGCCCGTGCCGCAGACGTGGTCGGGTCGAGCCCGATGGCACGGGGTGTCGTGAGGACCTCGTCCCGGACGGTGTGGCCGACGATCGCGGTGGCCGCCCGTTGCGGGACCCAGGAGACGAGGCATGCGAGCTCCTTCGAGGCCCACCGATCCGGCGCCACACCCCCCGATCGAGAGTGCACTTCTCCCGATCGGGCGTGCACTTCTCCCGATCGAGAGTGCACTTCTCCCGATCGAGAGTGCCCTTCCCGCGAGCGCCTGCCCTTGGCGTGGGCCACCGCCGCGAGCCGGTCATGGAAGGTCACCCGTCCGGACGCCGGCCTGGCGAGGCCGCCGACGACCGTCATCAGCGAGGACTTGCCAGCGCCGCTGGGGCCGACGAGCGCCACGCTCTCCGCGGCCCGCACCTCGAGGTCTCGGTCGCGCACCGCCACGGTGACCCGTGATCCTTCCCCCAGGCGTCGGCTCCGGTGCTCGATCGTGACGCGGTCAGCACGGACCACCGTCTCCCCTGCGGCGACCAGCCCCGCCGCGCCCCCGGACGGTGGCAGGTCGATCGCGAGGGGCTCGGGGTCCGGCACGCCGGGGACCCAGATGCCTTCTGCAGCAAGCGAGTCCCGGTGCGCCTCGAGGACCGGCAGCGGGTTCCCGTCGGCGATGACCCGGCCGTCTGCGTCGAGGACCACGAGCCGGTCGACCCGGTCCAGCCACCCCTCGAGCCGGTGCTCGACGACGACCACGGTGAGGTCGTGCGCGCGAGCCACCCGGTCGACGACGCCGCGCACGGTGCGGGCCGTCTCGGGGTCGAGCATCGCGGTCGGCTCGTCCAGGAGCAGGACCCGGGGCTCCATGACGAGGGCGCCGGCGAGGGCGAGCCGCTGCGACTCACCCCCGCTCAGCGTCGCCGGTGAGCTGTCCCGCGACATGGCCAAGCCGACCTCGGCCAGCGCTCGACCGACCTGCGCGGCCATCTGCTCGCGCGGCACGGAGATGTTCTCGAGGCCGAAGGCGACGTCGCGCCCGATCGTCGAGGCGACGACACCCGCGCCAGGGTCCTGCAGGACGAGGCCGACGGAGCCTGCCCTGTCCTGCGGGCCGGCGCCGTCGATCGTCACCGTGCCGGAGAGCTCGCCGGAGTCGGCGGTCAGCAGGAGGCCGGCGATGGCACGCAGCAGAGTCGACTTCCCGGATCCGGAGGGTCCCGCGAGCAGGACCCGCTCACCAGGCGCGATGGTGAGGTCGAGGTTCTCGAGGACCGGCCGAGACCGGCCGTACGGACGCCACGTCAGCCCCCGCACCTCGACCTGCCCGGCGCATGCCACCGGCCCCGCCCGCTCTCCCCGGTTGAGGTGTTCGGGTGGGCGCTCTGCCGACCCGATTACCTCATCCGGGAGAAGATGCCCCGCCGGTTTGAGGTATTCCGGCGCAGGGTCCGCCGACCCGAATACCTCAAACGGCGGGTGGGAAGAGGACGGCACGTCAGACCGCCTGCCGCTCCCGGACCGCCTGCCGCTCCCGGACCTCCTGGCCCGGCGGGAACGGGTTCAGGGCGCCCGCGTTGGCGAGCAGCCGGGTCAGCCCGACGGCGAGCAGCGAGCCGAAGCCCGCGACGCAGGCGCCGAAGAGGAAGAGGTACGAGATCTTGTAGCCCCAGCCCCAGTCGCTCCAGTAGGAGTACCACTCGTAGATGGCCTCGAAGGCGCCGCCGAGGAAGCCGCCGAGCAGGAGCGGGCCCCACCGGAACGTGGCGTAGGCGAAGGCCAGGAAGCCGAGCTCGACGCCGAGGCCCTGGGCCAGGCCCGACACGAGGGTGGTCAGGCCCCACTGGCTGCCGATGAGCGCCTCGACGCTCGCCGCGATGAGCTCGGTGAAGACGGCCGCGCCGGGCCGGCGGATGACGAGCATGCCGACGATGCCGGCGACGAGCCACGGCCAGTAGAGCAGCGCGCCGAGCGGCGGGAACGCGGCCTGCACCGCGTTGGCGGGTGCCTGGTAGGCGAGGCTCCAACCCCAGTAGGCCACGCCGAAGGCGACCCCGAGGAAGGCGCAGGTGAGCAGGTCGATGGTCCGCCAACGCGCGAGCGGGGCGGACGCAGTGATGTCCTTCATGGTTTTGACAACTCCCGGGTAACTCAAGGATGGATACCGCGGGGAGGCGGCACAGCGGCATACGTCATTGGTCATGAACGCAGCGACTGTGGGCCTGAGATGTCCCGACTTCCTTCGCCGGTGCTAACCGGAGCAGGTTCGAGGGTCTGCGGCGGTGCCGCACTCTCAGCGCGTGAAGCGCTCCCCTGTCGTGATGGGTCGTGCTGTTCAGTTGTGACGTGAGGGACTCTACTCTGGGCCCATGGGACAGTCACAGCAGGAGGGCAAGGAGGCGTCCGGCGGCCCGCTCGGCAGCATCGTCTGGAAGGCGATGATGGTCGGGTCGACGGTGCTCGCGACGCGTGTGGCGAGCACGGTCGCGTCGAAGACGTGGAAGGTCGCGACCGGCAGGTCCGTCCCCGTCAAGGGCGACTACGACAACGAGCGCACGCGTGACGTCGTGGCCTACACGGCGCTGTCGGCGATGCTGCTCGCGGCAACGAAGGTCGCCGCGGAACGCAAGGCCGCCGAGTACTACCGCGACTCGACCGGGCACCTGCCGAAGCACCTCGTCGAGACGAAGCTGTCGAAGCAGGAGAAGAAGGCCCACAAGAAGCTCGAGAAGGCGCGCAAGAAGGCCGAGAAGCAGGCCCAGCAGCTCGCCTCCTGAGCGCTCCTCGCCCGCCCGGCGTCGGTATGGCGCTGGGCTCGCTCATGCGGAGCACCTCCCTCCGCTCGCGGTGCCCTCTGCCTGGCCTTGCGTGCCTGGCTTGCGTGCCCGGCCCTGCGTGCCCGACCAGTGTCACCGAATGGGAACAGATTGGGGCAAAGCCGTCACGGACCTGCGCCCAAACCGGTTCAATTCGGTCCACGCGCCAACGGGGCGCGACACTCGAACAGAGGGGGAGTCACATGTCGTTCAGGGATGCCGTCCGGAGCGTCCTCGGTCAGTACGCCACATTCAGCGGCAGGGCCCGACGATCGGAATACTGGTTCTGGGCGCTGGCGGTGTTCATCGCCAGCGTGGTTGCGAACGTGCTCGACACCGCCATGGGCCATGGGCCCGGTGTGGGCGGTGTCGGCGCTGTCACGGTGCTGGTGGCCCTGGCCACGTTCGTACCGAGCGTCGCCGTCACGGTCCGCCGGTTGCACGACACCGGGCGCAGCGGCCTCTGGTGGTTCATCACCTTCATCCCGTTCGTCGGCGTTCTGATCCTGCTCGTGTTCACGGTGCTCGACAGCGGCCCGAACAACCAGTACGGCCCGAACCCCAAGGGGCTGCCCTACCAGACCGGTTCCCCAGCCCTCGGCTGACTGCCCCGGCTTGCCGGGGCCCTGAGGGTTGTGGGGGGGGGGGGGGGGGGGGGGGAGCAAACAAAAAACCCCCAAACCCCCAACAAAAAAAAAAAACACAACCCACTTCTTTTTTTGTTGTTTT
>NZ_JBQCCV010000026.1:0-2457 GCF_051961875.1 Intrasporangium sp.
TGGATGACGGGCGGCTCGGCCGCCTCGTCGTAGGCCGCGAGCTCACCCTCGACGACGAGCGTGACGTGCTCGTCGGCCTCGAGGCCGGGCAACAGCTCGGTCGCGAAGGTCGCGGCGCCGAGACCGGTCAGGGCGGCCGACGGCAGGAGGGTCGGCTCGCAGTCGTCGGCCCAGCGGACCGCGCCGGGGACCGCGTGGACGGACCCGGCAGCGTAGAGCGCGGCCTGCTCCCCCTCGCGGTTGCGCTCGCCGGCCCCGGAGAACCGCGCGGTGGAGAAGGCGCGTCGCCGGCCGTCGTAGGCGAAGCCGAGCTCGATCCGCACCTCACCCGGCACGTCGGCGCGGACCAGGACGTGGACCGTCACCACCGCAGGAGCGACCGCGGCCGCCTCCACGGGCAGCGGCACCGTCGAACGCACCCTGACCCGGTCACGGAGCCCGGGCATCGCCGTGGTGAGGAACCGGGACCGCTCGGAGGCCGGCACCCGGATGCCGAGGAGGGCCTGCTCGAGCGCGTCCGGTGCGAGGCCGAGGGACGCGTCAATCGGCCGCAGGACGAGACCGTCCACGCCGTCGAGGACGACCCCGTGCACGGGGTCACCGACGAAGACGCGGTCGGCGTCGCCCGTGTCGGGCAGGTCGTCGACGCTGACCCGGACGACGAGGTCGCCGCTCTCGTCCTCGCGCGTCACGTCGAGCACCGGCCGCAGCGGCTCGTCGAGCAGCGTCACCGGGCCGTCCACCCCCTCGCCCGGGAGGAGCTCGATGCCCGCGTCACGCGCCTCGGCGAGCAGCGGCCACACCTCGGCGCTCGCCCCGAGCAGCAGCGGCGCGGCCGTCGTGACGTAGCCGGCGCTACCGGAGCCCGACCGCAGCACCTCGTGCAGCCGCGCCATGATCCGCTCGTGCTCGGGCAGGTAGCGCGCGCCGTGCGCCCAGCGGGGCAGCGCGTCGTGCCAGCTGAGGCTCTGGTGCCACCGCTTCGTCCGGGTCCAGCGGGTGGGCCGCAGTCCGTAGGCGAGCTCCGGCAGCTCACCCCATGGCGAGTGGGCCCGGTAGGCGAGGTCGACGAAGAGACCGGCCGGCATGAGGTCGCCCTGTGGCTCGGGCCGCGCGGCCGGCTCGCGCCGTCGGGGCTCGACCTGGCGCAGGTGCCCGAACACCTCGGACCAGTGCGCCCCCGACAGGCCGTCCGCCGGAGCCGCCGGCCCGGGATCGGCGACGATGCCGCGCGCAACGTCGCGGGCGGTGATGAGCAGCGCGACTGCGTGCTTGCAGTCGAACCCGACCGGGCAGCTGCAGTGCCCGTACCACGTGGTGCGGCGCCCGACCGTCTTGCTGTCGATGATCGTCTGGTAGGTCTGCGCGCCGCTGCCCTCGATCGTGCCGAGGATCATCGTGCCCTCGGGGCGGGTCGCGAGCGAGCGGATGCGGCGCTGTGCGGCATACGCCTCGCCCCGCGCGAACGTACGCGAGCCGACCTGCTGGCTGATCTCCGCATCGGAGAGATCCGCCACCCAGGTCGCGGCGCGGCCCACGTTCCACGTCATGGAGCGACTGTAGGCGTGCTCGCCGACAACGCCGGCGCTCGTCCACAGGCAAGATCAGTGAGCGGCATACCCCCTCGGGGAGGTATGCCGCGAAGGTCAGCGGACGGTCAGCGTGACCTTCCCCGTCGCGCGGCGTTGGTCGAGCTCGGCGAGGGCCGCCCCGACCTCGGTGAGCGGGTACGCCGACCCGAGCGGCGGTGCGAGCCGGCCGTCCTCGAGGAGCGGGAGGATCTCGTCCCACTGGCGTCGCACATAGCCCGGCTCGGTGCTCCAGAATGCGCCCCACCCGACCCCGACGACGCTCGTGTTGGCGAGGAGCAGGCGGTTGACCTTGACGGTCGGGATGTCTCCGGCGGTGAAGCCGATGACGAGGAGCCGGCCCTCGACGCCCAGGCTGCGCAGGCTGTCCGTGAAGCGGTCCCCGCCGACCGGGTCGACGACGACGTCGACTCCGCGACCGCCGGTCAGCTCGCCGACCCCGGCCAGGAAGCCGTCGGCGAGGACGGCCTCGTCCGCGCCGGCCGCCCGTGCCACCGACAGCTTCTCCTCGGTGGACGCGACGGCGATGACCCGTGCCCCAAGCGCCTTGGCGAGCTGGATCGCGGCGGTCCCGATGCCGCCGGCGGCGCCGTGGACGAGGACGGTGTCGCCCGGCGCGAGCCGGCCGCGGCGGGTCAGCGCGAAGTGCACCGTGAGGTAGTTCATCGGCACGGCGGCAGCGGCGGGGAAGGAGAGCGGGTCCGGGATCGGGAAGATGAACCCGCTTGGCACGGACACGGTTTCGGCGAAGGCGCCGAAGATCGGGAAGGCGGCGACCCGGTCCCCCGGCGCGAACTCGCTGCCCTCGGGGGCTTCGCGGACGACCCCGGCGCACTCGGCGCCCGGGATGAACGGCAGCTCGGGCCTC
>NZ_JBQCCV010000027.1:0-4671 GCF_051961875.1 Intrasporangium sp.
GCATGCAGGCGAACGGGCTGGGCCCGATGCCGGCGAGCTCCACCACCTTCGTGCCCGTGAGCGGGCCACTGCGCTGCGGCCTCGCCGGGTCGAGGCCGCCTGTCGTGCTCGTCATGGCCCGATCATGCCCGACCCCTGTGAGAAACCTGAGGCGCCTGAGACGCACCGCTCACTCGACGTTGAAAGGAGGCTGCCACTTTGGGACGGGTGGGACGCACCGCTCACTCGAGTGGCAAGGGCTTGCGCCCTCCCCTCCGTCGAGTGAGCGCTCCGTCACGCTCGCCTCAGCGGCCCCAAACGTCGAGTGAGCGCTCCGTCACGCTCGCCTCAGCGGCCCCATACGTCGAGTGAGCGCTCCGTCACTCGTGTCCCGGCCGTGACTCCCCGGAGCGCCGCCGCAGCCAGGCATCGAGGCCGATCGCCACGACGCCGGCCAGGCCGAGCCCGATCAGCAGGCCGAACGCGGCCAGGTAGGCGATCTCCGTGCCGGAGTCGTAGTTCGGCGCGTGCGTCCCGAACCCGCCGATGAGTGCACCGGCGATGATCCCCAGCACCGCCCCGGTGATGAGGAATCGGGTGAAGTTCGGCATACGTCGGGGCTGAGCGCTCACCCCTCAAGGGTAAGCGACCGCAGCGGCAGCAGTCCCTCGAGGTGGGCCCGCTGGCCGCTCGCCCGAACCGCGCCCGACTCGACCGCCGCTGACCACTCGAGCTCGCCGGTCACGAGCCGCAGCCAGGTCGTCGCATCGGTCTCGATGACGTTCGGCGGCGTCCCCCTGCGGTGCACGGGCCCGGAGATGCACTGCACCGCGCCGAACGGCGGCACCCGCACCTCGACGGTGCGCCCGGGAGCGAGCTCGCCGAGCTCTTCGAGGGTGTAGCGGACCGCGGTCGCGGTGGTGGCGCGGTCGGCGTGGAAGCCGGCTGAGCGGCATACCTCCACGGCGGCTCGGCCCTCGGCGACCGGCGTGCGACGACGGGGTGGCATGGTCGGCTAGCTCCGCCACCTCGGGAGCACTGTGGCGGCCACGGCCTCGAGGGTCGCGACGTCGCCGCGGAACGGCTCGGTGGTGCGCGGCCAGGGCACGACAATGTCGGTGAAGCCGAGCTCGGCGGCGCGGCCGACGACGTCCTCGAAGGCCCCGACGCTCTCGAGCGCGTAGGTCGGCATGGCGTCTGTGTTGAGGTAGCGGGTGATGGTGTGCCGCCCACGCCCCTTCTCGTCGAGGGTGTCCTCGAGCCGCCCGCAGACCTGCGCGAGCACCGCCCACCACTCGTCGGCCGTCTCGACCGGGGCACCGTAGGTCATCCAGCCGTCGGCGACGTCGACCGCGAGCCGGATGGTCCGGGGGCCGTTGGCCGCGACGATGAGCGGGACCCGGGGCTCGGCGTCCCCGCCCCGGACCGGCCCGGGCAGGGTGCGGACCTCGCGTGCGCCGTAGAAGTCGCCGTCGGCGGTCACGTGGTCCTCCCGGAGGAGCCGGTCGAGCAGCCCCGTGAACTCATGGAAGCGGTCGATGCGCTGCCGGAGCGTGAGGTCCTGGCCGAGGATGCCTGCGTCGAGGCCGGCGCCGCTGCCGAGGCCGAGGAGGAACCGGCCCGCGGAGATGTCGTCGAGCGCGAGGATCTCGCGCATGAACTGGACCGGCTCGTGGTTGTTCGGTGTCGAGACGAAAGTGCCGAGACCGAGGCGGTTCGTCACCATCGCGGCCGCCGTCAGGGTCGGCATCGCGGCCACCCACGGCGAGTCGGGCAGCCCGCCCCACGTGATGTGGTCGAACGTCCAGGCGTGGTCGAAGCCGAGGTCCTCGACCGCGCGCCACCGCGGCGCGGCCTCGGACCAGCGGTACTCAGGAAGGATCGTCACGCCGAATCGCATGGCTCTGACCCTAGCCACGCCCAGCGACAGCGAAACCGAGGGGCAAGAATGCTGCCCATGACGACGTGGACGACCGATGCGGTGCTCGCCGCCTCCAACGAGTGGCTCTGGGTGCCGGAGGACGCGCAGCGGGTGCAGACCGAGGAGCTGCTCGTCGTGGGCTATCCCGACCACTTCGAGGTGCCGACCAGCGCTCGGGTCTTCGGGTCCGGTCGCGAACCCGAGGAGCTGCTCGACGACGTCGACCGCATCACGCGGGGCTTCGGCCGGGACCAGGTCTGGTGGGTCGTCTCGGACATGACCACGCCGGAGGGCCTCGAGAGCGCGTTGCTGGCTCGCGGCGGCACGGTCACGGAGCGCGCCGATGTCCTCGCGCTCCGGCTCGCGGGAGGCCTGCCCGACCTCGGCGTGCCGGATGGTGTCGAGGTGCGTCGGGTGCGTGACGAGCGGACGCTGCGTGACGCCCTCGGGGTGGAGTCGGACGCGTTCCAGAGCAAGCCGGTGCCGGAGGACCGGATCCCGGCGAGCCTCGCGGAGATCGAGGGCGGGCTCGCCGACGACTCGAGTGGTCGGGTCGTGGCCTACGTCGAGGGAGTCCCGGCCGCGACCGGTGGCTGGACGATCGCCGGGGAGGTGTGCCGACTCTGGGGTGCCGGGACCGCGACCGCGCTCCGGCGCCGCGGCGCCTATCGCGCCGTCCTCGCCGAGCGGCTCCGCATCGGTCTGCGCCGCGGCGCCACGCTGGGGTTGACGCACGGGCGCACGGACACGTCCTCGCCGATCCTGCGCCGGGTCGGCTTCATCCGGTACGGCGAGCAGCGGCACGTCCACGTCGACGTGCCCCGGTGACCCCGTGACCGACCCGCCCATCAGCCTCGAGCGGGACGAGCGCGGCGGGATCACGGTCGTCATGGACGGCCAACCCCAGTCGCACGTCCAGCCCGACGACCCGCTCCTGCTCGTCTTCGAGTACGTCCAGCACCTGGCCCTCGCGATCGAGGCCCTGCCGCCCGGCCGCCTCGCGGTGACACACGTCGGTGGCGCCGGCCTGACCCTGCCGCGGTGGGTCGAGGCGACCCGACCCGGCTCGCCGCAGATCGTCCTCGAGCCGAACGAGGCGCTGACCGCCTTTGTGCGAGAACAGATCCCGCTCCCCCGCCGACACCGTATCCGGGTCCGCCCACAGGACGGGCTGAGCGGGCTGCGCGCGCTCGCGCCCGACTCCGCCGACGTGCTCGTGACCGACGCGTATGCCGCTGGGCGCGTCCCAGCGGAGCTCGGCTCAGCGGCATACCTCCTCGATGTGGGGAGGGTGCTGAGACCGACCGGGCTGGCCCTCTGGAACCTCGCCGACGAGCCGGGGTTCCGTTGGGGCGCACGGATGGTCGCCTCGATCAGTGCGGTCCTGCCCGAGGTTGCGGTCGCCGCGACTCACGAGGTGCTGAAGGGGAAGCGGTTCGGCAACACGGTCGTCATCGCCGGGCATGAGCCGCTCCCGGTGGAGGAGCTGCGGCGCCGGGTGGCCGGTGCCTCGCTACCCACGGGGCTCCGGGAAGGGGCGTCCCTCCAGCGAATGCTCGCTGGTGCCAAGCCTTTCGGCGAACACGGCGAGCCCAGCCCTTCCCCGCCGGACCCCGGCCGCTGGCGCCTCCGGTGATGCGCGCCTCAACCGTCGAGTGAGCACTCGACCCCACGCGTCACACCGGCTCGGGTGACAGGAGGGACGAAGCGCTCACTCGACTGAGAAGGTCACCTGCCGACGAAAGGTCACTCGCCGAGCCTCCAGGCGAGTGAGCCGAATCGGCGCTCCGGGCCTCCCTCGCGAGCGCTCGGTCGGGTCCTCACGCCTTGGCTCACTCGCCGAAGACGGCAGGCAGGGTCGCCTCGTGCGCGGCCTTGAGCTCGGCGATCGACACCGTGAACTGGTCCTCGATGACGAGGTCGCGGCCGCCGGTCGTGCCGAGGTGGACGCACGGCACGTCACCGATGATCTGCCCGAAGCGACCGGCGTGCTCGACGGAGACCGCCACGAGCACCCGTCCTGCCGACTCCGAGAACAGCGCGGTGAACGCGTCGAGGCCCTCGGCCACGTCTGCGATGTCGACCTTGGCGCCGACGCCGTGGCGCATGACCGCCTCGGCGAGCGCGATCGCGAGACCACCGTCGGACAGGTCGTGGGCCGCCTCGAGCAGGCCCTCGTTCGCCGCCGCCACGAGGACGTGGCCGAGCTCCTGCTCGGCGGCGAGGTCGACGGCCGGCGGCTTCCCGCCGAGGTGCTTGTGGATGACGTGGGCCCACTCGGACCCGCCGAGCTCGTCCCGCGTCGCGCCGAGCAGGTAGACGTGCGCGCCCTCGCTCCGGAAGCCGCTCGTGTTGCGCCGGGCCACGTCCTCCATGACGCCGAGCACCCCGATGACAGGCGTCGGGTGGATCGCGACGTCGCCCGTCTGGTTGTAGAACGAGACGTTGCCGCCGGTGACCGGGATGCCGAGGAACTTGCAGCCCTCGGCGATGCCGCGGATCGCCTCACGGAACTGCCACATCACGCCCGGGTCCTCCGGCGAGCCGAAGTTGAGGCAGTCGGTGACGGCGAGGGGCGCGGCGCCGACGGTGGCGACGTTGCGGTAGGCCTCCGCGAGCGCGAGCTGGGCGCCGGCATACGGGTCGAGCTTGGCGAACCGGCCGTTGCAGTCGGTCGCCACCGCGACCCCTCGCCCGGTCGACTCGTCGACGCGCACGACGCCGGCGTCGTCGGGCTGCGCGAGCGCGGTGTTGCCCATGACGTAGCGGTC
>NZ_JBQCCV010000028.1:0-3333 GCF_051961875.1 Intrasporangium sp.
TGGTACACGTACACGTTCCGCAACTTCGAGTACGTGCAGCCCGCGGCCATCCAGGTCGTCGCCGCGGTGCCCCGGCATCCCGACGTCAAGCCGGTCGACCGGCTCATGACGATCACCACCTGCAACCCGCCGTTCCACGCGGGCGAGCGGCTGATCGCCTACAACGTGTTCGAGAGCTACGCGGCGCCGCAGGACGTGCCCGCCGCGCTCGCCTCCGTCGTGAAGGGAGGCTGAGGGATGTACGGAGCGTTGTGGCGCATCCTGCCCGGCCCGGTCTGGGTCCGCATCCTGATCCTGCTCGTGCTGCTCGCGGCCGTGCTGTTCGTGCTCGTGACCTGGGTCTTCCCCTGGGTGGATTCGCTCTTGGGACCCCAGGAAGGTACCGTGGGCCCGTGACCCGCGTACTCGTCATCGACAACTACGACTCGTTCGTCTACACGCTGAACGGCTACCTCCGTGAGCTCGGCGCCGAGACCGACGTGGTGCGCAACGACGACATCCCCGTCGAGGAGCTGCCGGCCAGGCTGGCCGAGTACGACGCGGTGCTCATCTCGCCAGGGCCGGGCAAGCCGGCCGACGCCGGCGTCTCGATCCCGGTCGTGGAGCGTGCCCTCGAGACCGGGCAGCCGCTGCTGGGTGTGTGCCTCGGGCACCAGGCGATCGCCGAGGCGTTCGGCGGCGTGGTCACCAACGCCGAGGAGCTGATGCACGGCAAGACGTCGCAGGTCGAGCACGACGACAGCGTCTTGTTCGACGGGGTCCCGCAGCCGTTCACCGCGACCCGCTACCACTCGCTCGCCGTGGTGGACGGCACCATGCCGGACGAGCTGCTCGTGACGGCGCGCACCGGCGGTGGCGTGATCATGGCCCTGCAGCACCGCACGGCGCCGATCTATGGCGTGCAGTTCCACCCGGAGTCCGTGCTCACCGAGGGCGGCTACCGGATGCTCGGCAACTGGCTGGAGGCCGCCGGCCTCGCCGGTGCTGCCGAGGCGTCGCGCGCGCTGAACCCGCTGGTCAAGCTCGGCTGAGCGGCCTCGGCCGTCAGCCCGAGCAGTAGGTCAGCTCGACCGTCGTCCCCTGCGGGACGTCGCCGGGATCGACGGACTGGGTGTGCACCAGCGGTGCGCCCTTGTCCTGCGGGCACGACGGATCCGCCTTCGGCGCGGCCGTGAGGCCGAGCTGCGAGAGGATGCCGGAGGCCGCCTGGATGGACTGGCCGGTCAGGTCGGACAGCGTCACCTTGCCGCTCGACACGGTGAGGCCGATCGCGTCGCCCTCGTGCGCGTTCTGCCCGGCGGCAGGACTCGACGAGATGACGACATTCGCGGCGACGCTCGGGGAGTTCTCGGTCGTCGTCGGCCCGACCGTGAGCCCGACGGCCTGCAAGGCCTGTTTGGCGGCGTCGGCCGTCATGTTGGTCAGATCGGGGACGGCCACCGCCTTCTTGCCGGTGGACACGATCAGGGTGACGGTCTCGCCCTTCGCCATGACGATGCCGGCGGCGGGGTCGGTCCTGATCACCTCACCAGACGGATAGGTGGAGCTGGCCTCCTGCGTCTGCGTCCACTTGAGGCTGAGATCCTCGAGCTTCTTGCTCGCCGCATCCACGGTCTGCCCGGACAGGTTCGGGACGGGCCGAGAGGTCTCGGGCATGGTCGTGCTCGGCGCGAGACGCAGCACCCAGGCCAGGACCGCGACGATGACGACGGCCATCACCGCGACGCCCGCCCAGATCCAGATGACCGGTGGGCGGCGCTGCGTGCGGACCATCGTCTGGTCCTCCGCCAGCTGACGGAACGCCGCCTCCGGGCCGGAGGACGTGGTCGGAGGGGCCCCGAAGAGCGTCTCCGCGAAGTCATCCTCCTTCTTGTGGACGGGGACGCGTCCCGCGGCGGCCTCGTCGAGGTCGTGGCGGAAGTCGGCGACCGTCTGGTAGCGCTCGAAGCGGTCCTTGGCGAGTGCGTGCGCGACGACAGCGTCCATCGCCGGAGAGACCTTGGGGTTGATCGAGCTCGGCGCTACCGCCGTCTCGCTCACGTGCTGGTAGGCGACCGCGACCGGGGTGTCGCCGCGGAACGGCGGCCGGCCGGCCAGCATCTCGAACAGGACGACGCCCGTCGAGTAGAGGTCGGTGCGCGCGTCCACCGTCTCGCCCTTGGCCTGCTCTGGCGAGAAGTAGCTCGCCGTGCCGAGGATGGCCGTGGTCTGGGCGACGGTGGCGGAGGAGTCGCTGATGGCGCGCGCGATCCCGAAGTCCATCACCTTGACCTGGCCGGTCTTGGTGATCATCACGTTGCCGGGCTTGATGTCGCGGTGCACGACCCCGGCGCGGTGGCTGTACTCGAGCGCGGTGAGGATGCCCTCGGTGATGCGGACCGCCTCGGACATCTCGAGCGGCCCCTGCTTGATGAGGTCCTTCAGCAGCACGCCGTCGACGTACTCCATGACGATGAAGGGCAGCTGCGCCTCGTGCCCGTTGGGCTCGCGCACCGTCTCCTCGCCCGCGTCGAACACCCGGACGATCGTGGGGTGCGCCATCCGCGCCGCGGCCTGGGCCTCCTGCCGGAACCGGGTGCGGAAGGCGGGGTCGGTGGCGAGCGACGGCTTGAGGAGCTTGATGGCGACCGTGCGTCCGAGGCGGGTGTCCTGTCCGCGGTGCACGTCGGACATCCCGCCACGCCCGATGAGTTCGCCCACCTGATATCGGCCTGCGAGCAGGCGGCTATCTGGGCTCAATGCGGACTCCTTACGGGTGGTGACTCCGGCTAGTGTAGCGGGCCGATTCTGGACATCTCCCTCGCGAGAGGGCGGCGTCAGGGCGTCGGCGTCGAGGTCGGGCCCACCGCGGGGAGCACCTTGTAGTCCGCTGCCGGGCTCTGCCCCGACTCGATCGACTCGCCCTGGTTGCAGAAGATCGTGTAGGTCAGCGAGTAGTCCCCTTCGGAGCTCGGCGACCAGGTGAACTTCGTGTCGTTGACCGGCGCCTGCGCCTGCCCATTGATGTAGAGGCGGCGGCCCGTGAGCTTCTGGCCCGCGGGGCAGGTGGCGGAACCGAACGACACGGTGATCTGGGAATTCGCCATCCCTTGACCCGACGGCGGGTTCGCCGAGACGGTGTCGGTCGGGGTGGGGATGGGGGTGACGTCGGAGTAGACCTTCACCGTGACCTGCGAGCCGATCGGAACCGGACCGGTCGGGTTCACGGAGTAGACCTTGTTCACCTGGTTGGCTGACGTCGCGGCGGTGCCCTGCTGGACGTTCGCGACCATCCCGAGACCCTGCAGCTTGGCGCGCGCCTCGTCGGCGCTCAGACCGATGAAGTCGCTCTCG
>NZ_JBQCCV010000029.1:0-22786 GCF_051961875.1 Intrasporangium sp.
GTGGGCGTTCCAGAGCCGCGCACCGTCGAGGTGCATCGCGACGCCTGCGCCCCGGGTCACCTCGCGCGCCTTGCGGATCTCCTCGAGGGACTGGACCGTCCCGCCACCGAAGTTGTGGGTGTTCTCGACGACGACGACGCCGGTGCAGACCTGGTAGGGCCCGACCCCGGTGATCATGAGCGCAGCCGCGTCCTCGGCCCGGAACCGCCCGGCCTCGGCGACCCACGTGCGCGACGTGATGCCGGACAGCGCGGCGGCGGCCCCGAGCTCGGCACGGACGACGTGCGCGAGCGAGTCGGCGATGAGCTCGACGCCCGGGCCGGCATGCAACCGCACGCCGAGCTGGTTCGCCATGGAGCCCGAGGGCGTGAAGAGCCCGGCCTCGTGCCCGAGCAGCCCGGCGACCCGCTCCTCGAGGGCTCGGAGGCTGGGGTCCTCGCCGAAGACGTCGTCGCCCACCTCCGCCCCGGCCATCGCCTCTCGCATGGCCGAGGTCGGCTTGGTGACGGTGTCACTCAGCAGGTCGGCGACGATCTGGCTCATGTTCAGGCCTGTCCGAGCATCTCGGCGACGAGGAACGCCAGCTCGAGCGACTGCTGGTGGTTCAGTCGGGGGTCGCAGAGCGACTCGTACCGCTTCTCCAGGTCGGTGTCGATGATCTGCCCGGCTCCGCCGAGGCACTCGGTCACGTCGTTGCCGGTCAGCTCGACGTGGATGCCGCCCGGGACGGTGCCGAGCGACTGGTGCACCTCGAAGAAGCCACGGACCTCGTCGACGATGTCGTCGAAGTTGCGGGTCTTGTAGCCGGTCGACGCCTCGAAGGTGTTGCCGTGCATCGGGTCGCAGATCCAGGTGACCTTCGCGCCCGAGGCGCGGACCTTGTCGAGCAGGGTCGGCAACGCCTCCCGGATCGTGCCGGCGCCCATCCGGGTGATGAAGGTGAGCCGCCCGGGCGTCCGGTCGGGGTCGACCTTGTCGATGATCCGCAGCACCTCGTCGATGTCCGCCTTGGGACCGAGCTTGACCCCGACAGGGTTGCTGATCCGCGAGACGAAGTCGATGTGGGCGCCGTCGAGCTGGCGGGTCCGCTCGCCGATCCAGACGAAGTGCCCCGAGGTGTCGTAGAGCCGCCCGGTGCGAGAGTCGATGCGCGTGAGCGGCCGCTCGTAGTCGAGCACGAGGGCCTCGTGCGCGGCGAAGAACTCGACGGTGCGCATTGCCTCGAAGTCAGCCCCGCAGGCCGCCATGAAGCGCATCGCCTTGTCGATCGCTCGCGCGAACTGCTCGTACTTGGCGTTGGCGGTCGTCCGGACGAAACCGCGGTTCCACTCGTGGACGTAGCGCAGGTCGGCGAAGCCACCGGTCGTGAAGGCGCGCACCAGGTTCAGCGTCGCGGAGGACGCGTGGTAGGCCCGCACGAGCCGCTGCGGGTCCGGGGTCCGGGCCGCCTCGTGGAAGGTGAAGTCGTTGACCATGTCGCCGCGGTAGGCGGGCAGCGTCACGCCCTCGCGGGTCTCGACGGAGGACGACCGCGGCTTGGCGTACTGCCCCGCCATCCGGCCGACCTTGACGACCGGCTTGCTCGCGCCGTAGGTCAGCACGGCCGCCATCTGCAGGATCGTCTTGATCCGGTCGCGGATGTTGTCGGCGGTCGCGTTGGCGAACGTCTCGGCACAGTCGCCGCCCTGCAGGACGAAGGCGTGGCCCTCCGCGGCCGCCGCGAGACGCTGCGTCAGGATGTCGCACTCGCCGGCGAAGACGAGCGGCGGATACGAGCGGAGCGTGTCGATCACGTCGGCGAGGGCGGCTGTGTCGGGCCAGGTCGGCTGCTGCGCCGCCTCCAGCTCGGACGCCGCCGCGGTCAACGCGGCCAGCGCGTCGTCCCCAGTCGGGAACGATGTGGCGATCGGGTCAGGCGTGCTCGTGGTCACGCTGACAGGGTAGACGGCGGCTCGTCGGGTGAACTGCTGGGTCCGGATGGCGAACCGTCCCTCACGGGCGGCAGCCCAGCCTCCCCCGGTATGCCGCTCAGCGCGGTCCCGTCGCGCCCCGCGGCTCGTGGGTGGCCGGGTCGATCCCCCGGTCCAGGGCGAAGCGGACGAGCTCGACCCGGTTGTGCATCTGGAGCTTGCCCAGGATGTTCTGGACGTGGTTCTGGACGGTCCGGTGGGACAGGAAGAGTGCCGCGGCGATCTCCTTGTAGCCCATCCCGGTGGCGACGTAGGTGAGGATCTCGGTCTCGCGCTCGGTCAGCTCGGGGATCGGCCGCTCCGGCGCGTCCTCGGCCGAGGCGCTGACCCGGCGGAACTCGCCCAGTACGAGACCGGCAAGGCCCGGGGTGAAGACCGGGTCTCCCGCGGCGGTAGCGCGGACCGCCTCGAGGAACTCGTCACGGCCGGCGGACTTGACGAGGTAGCCGAGGGCGCCGGCCTTGACCGCCTCGAGCACGTCGCCGTGCTCGCCGCTGGCCGACAGGATGAGGATCCGGGTAGGTACCTCGGCCGCCGCCAGCGCCGCGCACACCTCCGGTCCCCGCAGCCCCGGCAGCTCGAGGTCGAGGACGAGGACATCGGGCACCGTCGCCCGGGTCCGGCTGACGGCGGACCGACCGTCCTCGGCCGTGGCCACCACCTCGAAGCCGGCTTCGGCGAGGTCGCGGGCGACGGCGTGCCGCCACATCGGGTGGTCGTCGGCGACGACGACGGTAGTCGGCCGCTGCTGTTCGCCCGCTGGGGCGGGTGGGGCGGAGCGCTCACTCGACTCCTTCCCGCCAGTGGCCCCTGGGGCGGGTGGGGCGGAGCGCTCACTCGACTCCTTCCCGCCAGTGGCCCCTGGGGCTGGTGGGGCGGAGCGCTCACTCGACTGTTCTCGTCGAGTGAGCGCTTCGTCACTCCCGTAACCGGCGTCGGTGCTCATCGATGCTCCTTCCCGGTGCGCGGCAGGGTGAGCCGCACCGTGGTTCCCCCGGTCGGGCCGGACTCGACGCGCGCCTCGCCGCCGAGGTCGGCGAGCCGGCCGACGATGCTCGAGGAGACCCCGAGCCGGCCCTCGGCCGCGGCTCGCTCGAGTCTGCCCTCCGGCAGTCCCCGCCCGGAGTCGCGGACGGTCACCTTGATCCTTGACCCGTCGTCGTCGAGCAGCACCCAGGCCCGCGCCTCGGGTCCGGCGTGGCGCCGGACGTTGTCGAGCGCCGCCTCGATGGCCGCGACCAGCTCGTCCGCGACCCGGCGCTCGAGCGGGATCGGCTGCCCGGGCGCGACGAGCTGCACGTGGGAGCTCTCGACGTGGCCGAGCAGGGACCGCAGGTCGGTCGGCCCGTCGGCCGCTCCCCGCAGGGCGTGGAGGTCGGTCGAGCTGGCGAGCGCGCGGAGGATCCGTTCCTGTTCCGCGGCCATGGACCCGAGCCGCGCCGCCTCGCCGCCCAGCTCCGAGGCGCGCCGGTGGATGAAGGCGAGGGTCTGCAGCACGCCGTCGTGGACGGTCCGCGCGAGCCGGTCCCGCTCGGCACGTGCTGCCTCGAGGCGCATCGCCTCCGCGAGCGCGGCATGGCTGGCGCGGGCGAGGTCGACGCAGTAGCCGATGCACCCGCCGACGAGGAAGACGAGGACCGAGTTCGTCACGGTGTTGCCCGTCGGCTCCTGGACCTCGATGAACGAGCACAGCGTCACGAGCGCGGCCGCGACGAGACCGCCGCGCCAACCCAACAGCACCGCGAAGCCGACGACCGCGGCGGACGGCCAGATGGACGGCACCGTCTTGGCGCCTCCGGTGATGACCCACTCGTGGTCGACGAGCCGCGTCGCGAGGATCGCGCTGCAGCCGATGGCCAGCTCGGCGGCATACATGGGGATGGTGCGGACGGGGCGGATCGTCTGGGCGAGCGTCCACGCGGTGAGCACCGCGACGATGACCAGCGCACCGGTCAGCTGCGCGACCTCGTCGTGCCGGTGCCACACCGACCACGCCGCATAGACGAGCGCCAGGCACCGGAAGACGTCGACCCCGCGCCACAGCCCGCGCACGAGGACGTGCTCGTCGGCCAGTGCGGCCAGCTGCGGTGACGCGTCCACGCCCGTCAGGACGCGGCCTGGGCGTCGCTGTCGGGACGCTCCTGCTCGGGCTCGCTCGGCAGGGTCGGCTGCCGCCGCACGACCGGCTTGCCCTCGGCGGCGTCGAGGGCCTCCTCGAGCTCTGGGGCGGCGCTGCCCGGCTTCGCCGCCTCCTGCGGCTCGCGGGCCTTCGCCCGGGCCGCGGCGAGGATCCGGTCCTTCATCGAGGTGGCGTACATGTCGACGTACTCCTGGCCGGACAGGAGCATGAGCTCGTACATGATCTCGTCGGTGATGGAGCGCAGGACGAAGCGGTCGTCCTCCATCCCCTCGTAGCGGGAGAAGTCGAGCGGCCGCCCGATGCGCACGCCGATCCGCATGATGTGCGGCAGCTTCTTGCCGGTGGGCTGGGCCTTGTCGGTGCCGATCATCGCGACCGGGATGACCGGCACCCTGGCCTCGAGTGCCATCCGCGCGACGCCGGTGCGGCCCCGGTCGAGGCGGCCGTCCGGGGACCGGGTGCCCTCCGGGTAGATGCCGAGCAGCTCACCGCGGCGGAGCACGCGCAGTCCCGACGAGAGGGCAGCGGTGCTCGCCTTGCCACCGGACCGGTCCACCGGCAGCTGCCCGATCGCCCTGAAGAAGGCGGCGGTGAGCCGGCCCTTGACCCCGCGGCCGGTGAAGTAGTCGCTCTTGGCGAGGAAGGTCACCCGCCGCGACACGACGAGGGGCAGGAAGACCGAGTCCGAGAAGGAGAGGTGGTTGCTCGCGAGGATGGCCGGCCCCTCCGCCGGGATGTGGTCCTCGCCGTCCACCCAGGGCCGGAAGAGCAGCTTGATGACCGGCCCCAGCACGATGGTCTTGAGGAACCAGTAGAACACCCCACACACCTCCCTTCCTCGACCGCCAGAACTCTACGGCACTCGCGTGCTGAGGGGGCGGCGTGCGAGGATTCGAGCATCATGAACGATCACGAGCTCGACGCGGAGTTCGAGCGGATCGTCGCCGGGTGGGACGAGACCGCGGACGAGCCGAGCCGGGCGACCGACGATCCACTCCCTCCTTCGAAGGCCGGCTTCGACGGGACCGACGAGCCCCCGCCCGCCATCAGCGCCCTGCCCAAGCCCGGCGCGTCGCTCAACGTCCCGATCGCTCCGAGCACCCCGCACGTGTGGCGTGGCGGTCCGGTCGCCGACGAGAACGCCCTCGAGGCCGAGGACGACGAGGACGAGCACTTCGTGCCGCCCGCTGTCCAGCTGCCGTCGGCCGAGGACGACCCGATGTACTGGGCGACCGTGTGCTGTCTCGCGGGCGGGCCCCTCCTCCTGCTCTATCTGCTCATCTTCGACCGCGACGGCAGCGGCTGGTGGGTCGTGACGGCCGCGGCGATGACCGTCGTCGGCTTCGTCATGCTCGTCCTGCGCGGCGGGACCGACCGGGACCCCTTCGACGACGGCACGCGCGTCTAGCCCGTATGCCGCTGGGCGGGCTCTCGCTCGTCAGCCGAGTGGCGGCAGCGCGAGGTCGGCCCAGCAGGGCCGGTGGTCCGACGCCGCGACGAGGTCCTCGTGAAGGGGGTGCACCTCGTCCCCGGGCGGCGCGACGACCAGGTCCGGGCTGGCGAAGATGACGTCGAGCACCGCCGTGGGCTGCGTGGCCGGGAAGGTGGGGTGGTCACCGGACACCTTCCGGTGGGTCTCGGCGAGGCGCGCCCAGGCTCTGCCGGCCGGTCCCTCGTTGAGGTCCCCGGCGACGACAGCGGGTGCCGGGAGCGCACCCAGCACCTCGGCCATGTGCCGGTCCCGCTCCTCGGCCCGGAGGCCGAGGTGGACGCTCGCGACCCAGAGCGGCACGCTGCCCGGCAGCGAGACGAGGTGAGCGGCATACCCTCTCGTCCGGTCGGGGAAGCGCACCGGCAGGCGTGACGTGAGGGTGCGGTGCGTGTGGACGCGGAGCGAGGTGAGGACGGCCGTCCCGCCCGTGCCACGGCGACCGCCTGCCCAGTAGAGCCCGCAGGCGCGGGCGAAGGCCGCGAGGGTGAACTCGGTCGTGAGGCGCCGCGGCACCTCCTGGAGGCAGAGGACGTCGGGCTGGATGTCGCGCACGACCCGAGCGGCGGCGGCGCGGTCTTCGAGCAGGTCGCGCAGGTTGTAGCTGGCGACCCGGAGACGGTGCCGGTCCGTCATCCGCCCGTCCGGGCCAGGTCGGCGGCGCCGATCAGCCCGGCGTCGGCACCGAGCCGGGCGAGGACGATGGACGCCTCGGGCCGGTAGCCACGGCCCGGGAGCTGCCTGCGGTACGCGTCGCGGGCCGGTCCGAGGAGCAGCTCCCCCGCCGCGCTCACCCCGCCCCCGACGACGAAGCGGCCCGGGTCGAACGCCGCTGCGAGGTTGGCGAGACCGACCCCGAGCCACTCCCCCACGTCGGCGAGCAGCTCCCGTGCGGTCGGGTCACCCGCCTGTGCCGCCTCCGTGATGAACGGCCCGGTCAGGGCGCTCTCGTCCGGGCCGAGTTGTGCCCGGAGGTCGCTGATGACCGGTGAGTCGGCGGCGATGAGGTCGCGGGCCTCGCGGACGAGGGCGTTGCCGCTCGCGTACTGCTCCCAGCAGCCGCGGTTGCCGCACTCGCAGCGCAGGCCGCCGGGCACGACCTGCATGTGGCCGAACTCCCCGGCGATGCCGTGCCGTCCCCGGCTGACGTGCCCGTCGACGAGGAGCGCGCCGCCGATCCCGGTACCCAGGGTGATCATGACGACGTGCGACTCCCCGGCAGCCGCGCCGAACCGGGCCTCCGCCCAGAGCGCGGCGTTGGCATCGTTGTCGACGGTGACGGGCGGCGCGATCCTGCCCTGGAGGCGTTCCCGCAGCGGTTCGCTGCGCCACGACAGGTGAGGGGCGAACACGACCGTCGCGCGGTCGGCGGCGACGAAGCCGGCGGCGCCGATGCCGACGCCGGCCACTCGGTGATCGTCGACCGCGTGGAGCAGCTCGTCGACGCACTCGACGATCGTGTCCTCGACGACCTGGGGGGAGGTCGAGCGGTGGGGGGTGCTGCGTCTGGCCCGGTGCAGGATCCGCCCGGAGCCGTCGACCACTCCCCCGGCGACCTTCGTGCCGCCGATGTCGATCCCGATCGCGAGGTCCGGCGTCACGGGACGTCCGGTTCCTCGCCCGCCTGGGCCTTCTCACGGCGGGTGCGCTGGACGACGGCGAGGTCGCGCAGCCCGGTCGCGGCGAGCTCGACGACCTCGGCGAGCCGGTCGATCGTCTCCGGGTTCACGCGCTGCACGAAGGCGATGAGCTGGCACAGGGGGCACACGGCGCAGGCCGCCGGGCGCCGACCGCCGCAGGTACAGGTGCCCGCCTGACGGCTCTCGCCGTGCTCCGCATCCTCGGCTCCGCCACCCGCCGACCCGAACTGGTCAGAGCCGGCCGTGCCCTTGTCGGACGGGTGGGCGGCGTGGGCACTCGAGCCGGGGGCGCCACCGAAGGCGGCGAGCACCTCCACGAGGCGCGCCGCCTCCTCCGCGACGGAACCGACGTCGCCCTCGGCTTGCTCGTCCTGGTCTCGCTCGTTCGTCGTCACGACGCCTGGGCCTCGACCCGCCTCTTGAGCTCCTTGAGGGCGGTGTCGATGATCACCTTCTCGGCCTTGCGCTTGAGCAGGCCGAGCATGGGGACCTTGACGTCGACCGCCAGCCGGTAGGTCACCGTCGTGCCCTCACCGGTGCGGGCGAGGGTGTAGGAGCCGTCCAGTGCCTTGAGGACGGTCGCGGAGATCATCGTCCACGAGACCATTCCGGTGCCGTCCTCGACGACGTCCCAGTCGTAGTCGAGGACGTAGGTGTCCTTGATCGCTCCGGCGTCGAGGGTGAAATCGACCTGGTCCGCCCAGCCGTCACCCTCCTCCGAGAGGATCGCGACCCGCTTCACGTCGCCGGCCCACTCGGGGTAGGCCTCGAAGTCCGCGATGACGTCGAGCACCTCGGCGGGCGGCGCGTCGATGATGATGGTGCTCTCGGTCCGGTCAGCCATGCGCCGAGAGTAGCGCCTTGGGCGGAATGCCCGAGTATCGTGCAAGCACCACCCCGGCCAAGGAGCAACCAGTGAAGGAAGCCGTCGTCCACGCGCTCGTTCCGGCGACGACCCAGGGAAGTCTGGCAGACCTGCCCCGACGCAACGCCGAGCTCGAGCCGCACGGCATCGCGTTCTCCCGGAAGACGACGTCGGGCACCTGGTCACACCTGACCTGGTCGGAGTTCGCCGCTGACGTCGACGCCGTCGCGAAGGGCCTTGTCGCCCGCGGTGTCCGGGCCGGCGACCGGGTCGGGCTGATGTCCCGCACCCGATACGAGTGGACGCTGCTCGACTTCGCGGCGTGGCGGGCCGGGGCCGTCGTCGTCCCGATCTACGAGACCTCGTCGGCGGAGCAGGTCCGCTGGATCCTCGGTGACTCCGGTGCGCAGCTCCTCATAGTCGAGACCGACCGGCACCTCGGCGTCGTCGATCAGGTCCGAGAGACGCTCCCGGCACTGGAGCTGGTCCTGCAGATCGAGGGCGGGGACGTCGAGGGGCTGCGCGAGCAGGGCCGCGCCGTGGCAGACGCAGAGCTCGAGAGCCGGGCCGCGACCCTCGACCGGTCGAGCGTCGCGACGATCATCTACACCTCCGGGACGACCGGGCGGCCCAAGGGCTGCGAGCTCACCCACGACAACTTCCTCGCGCTCACCGAGAACGCGATCGAGAAGCTGGGCGAGGTCGTCCTCACCGAGCGGGCCTCCACCCTGCTCTTCCTGCCCCTCGCCCACGTCTTCGCCCGGTTCGTCGAGGTGCTGTGTGTGGCCGCCCGGGCGCGGATGGGCCACTCGTCCGACATCACCTCGCTGCTCGACGACTTCTCGTCCTTCCGGCCGACCTTCGTGCTGGCCGTGCCGCGCGTGTTCGAGAAGATCTACAACTCTGCCGAGGCCAAGGCCGCCTCGGAGGGCAAGGGCAAGATCTTCCTCCGGGCGGCCACCGTCGCCATCGCCCACAGCGAGGCGCGCGACCACGGGGGGCCGGGCCTGTCCCTCCGGCTCCAGCACGCCCTCTTCGACCGGCTCCTCTACGGCAGGCTGCGCGCCGCGATGGGCGGCCAGGTCCGGTATGCCGTTTCGGGTGGCGGGCCGCTCGGCACCCGCCTCGGCCATTTCTTCCGCGGCATCGGCGTGGTCATTCTCGAGGGCTACGGGCTCACCGAGACGACGGCGCCGATCACCGTCAACACCCCCGACAAGATCAAGATCGGCACGGTCGGCCCACCGCTGCCCGGGTGCGCCATCCGCATCGACGAGGACGGCGAGGTGCTCGCGCAGGGCGTCGGCGTCTTCACCAGGTACCACGACAACGACCAGGCCACCGACGACGCCATGGTCGACAGCTGGTTCCGGACAGGCGACCTCGGTGAGCTCGACGATGACGGCTACCTGCGGATCACGGGCCGCAAGAAGGAGATCATCGTCACCGCGGGCGGCAAGAACGTCGCACCCGCGGTCCTCGAGGACCGGCTGCGGGCGCACCCGCTCGTCTCACAGTGCATCGTCGTCGGGGAGGGCAGGCCGTTCATCGGCGTCCTCGTCACGCTCGACAGCGAGATGTGGCCGATGTGGGCGAAGACGCACGGCCTCGCGAACCTGCCGATCGCCGAGGCCGCGAGCAACCCCGTGGTCCTCGAGGCGCTGCAGCAGGCGATCGACCGCGCCAACGAGGCAGTGAGCCGGGCCGAGTCGATCCGCAAGTTCACGGTCATCCCCGGTGACTTCACCGAGGAGAACGGCTACCTGACGCCGTCGCTCAAGCTGAAGCGCCCGATCGTGCTCAAGGACTTCGCCGACGAGGTCGAGAAGCTCTACGGCTGACCAGGCGGGTGCAGCAGCAGCTCGATGCGCGACTGCCAGGCCCGGCTCTCGGTCGCGGCGTCCGTGCCGATGGCGCGGAACGCGGCATCGACGGGGCCCGTGGTGGCGGCTCGGTAGAGGCGGACGAGGGCGGCCTGCCCGTGACGGTCTGCGATCGAGCGGCACGCGAGCAGGGCTAGCCCGTATGCCGCGGAGAGGTCGCTCGTGTCCGGCTCGAACTGTGGGTCGTCCGGCCACGTGGTCGGCACGCCGGTGACGCGCACCTGCTCGAGCGCCGGTCCGACGATGGTCCGCTCGGGCAGTCGGACGGCGTGGTAGGCGACGTACTCCGCCAGCCCCTCGGACAACCAGAGCGGCACCGTGTGGGTGGACTCCTCGGCCCGGGTCGTCACGTGAGTGAGCTCGTGGGCGAGCACGACCTCACGACCGGTGTCCGTCAGCGACGACCAGGCGCCGGGGACGATCACGACTCGGTCGGCGCCGGCGCGACCCCCCTCGAGGGGACCGTCGGTCACGGCCGAGACCTGGTCGAGGTCGGCCGGCTGGCGGCCCAGGAGGCGCGCCGCGAGATCGTCGCTCGCCGGGGCCACGACGACGGCCGGCCGGGCCGTGCCCAGCACGGCGGCCACCCCGCCAGCGGCCGTGCCCGCCCCGCGGGCGATGTCATCCACACGTGCGGCCGTGCCCGAGACGGCCACGAGCACCGCCGGGGAACGGCGGACCTGTAGGTCGGGCAGGTCCCACGGCTGCGGCCGGTCCGCGGGACGTGAGGCCGTGATCATGATGACGGGGGACGCGCCGCTGCTGTGGGCGGCTGTCACGTCCAGCGCGAACGGTCGTGGGGCGGTGTCGAAGCCTGCGAGCCGGTAGGACAGCCGGACCTGCAGGTGCCGTTCGGTGCCGTTCGCACCCTGGCCTCCGCCCGCTCCGCCCGCTCCGCCCGCTCCGCCCAGCTGGGTCACGTCAGTGACGACGACGTCGACCGCGTGCAGCGCCCGCATCCGGCCGAAGATCGCTCGTTGCTCCTCGACGAGGCTGCCGCTCAGGCCCTGCAGCCAGGCGGCGAGGTCTCCGCGGGCCAGGCCCGCGGCGCGGGTGGTGTAGATCCGGCGGACCGCAGCCTCGGTGGCTGCCGCATCCGCAGCGGGCTCGGCACCGGTCGCCGCCGGGCCTGACCCCGTCGGCGCCGGCCTCGTCTCACGAGGCGCGGTGGCGGCGCCGCTCGAGGAACTACTGCACCCGGCCAGCAGCACCACCGTCGCGAGGGCCATGGCAAGGACCATGGCGAGGACCGTGCCGAAGACCCGCGCAAGGGCCGGCGCGAGGCAGGCACGAGCCGACCCGAGGGGCTGCATGGTCAGCCGGCGGCCCTTCGGTGCCGGCCCGGCACGCTCGTCGGAGCAGGGTCGCGCACAGCCCTCGCGGCGTGTGCCACCTCGGGGCTGACGAGCCCGGCCCCCAGCAAGACGGAGACAGCACGGCGCTCGGCGCGATCGAGCGGCAGCCCCGGCGCCTCGCCGGCCGGCTCGATGGAGAGGTGTCGCCCATGGTCACCGGGCACGGGGCCCAGTGCGGTCACCATGCAGTCGGCGCACCGAACCTCACGGACCGGACAGGTCTGGCAGTCGACGAGCATCATCATGATCGCCTCCTTCACGTCGTTGCGATCGATGGTTACCACGCTAGGCGCCCCCTCCGACACTCCGTGCCCGCTCGTCCTGCTGCCGTCCGCCGAGACGGGGGCAGGCCTGCCCCGAACGAACCCGAGCGCGCCGCGCCTCCCGGGCGTTGTCGGCGGCGCACCATACGGTCGGCGCATGCAGGCGATCCAGAGCACCTTCGACGACCTCGGCACCCCGCTCGCCGGGGTCACGTTCGTCGTGGTCGACCTGGAGTCGACGGGCGGCAGCCCGGCCGACTGCGGCATCACCGAGATCGGCGCCGTGAAGGTGCGCGGCGGCGAGGTCCTCGGTGAGTTCCAGACCCTCGTCAACCCCGCCGAGCCCATCCCGGCCTTCATCTCCGTGCTCACCGGCATCACCGACGTCATGGTGGCCGACGCGCCGCGGATCGAGTCGGCGCTCCCGGCCTTCCTCGAGTTCGCCCGGGGCAGTGTTCTCGTCGCCCACAACGCCGGCTTCGACATCACCTTCCTCAAGGCGGCGGCCGCCCGCACCGGCGTCGCGTGGCCCGGGTTCGACGTGCTCGACACGCTGCAGCTCGCCCGCCACCTCGTCACCCGCGACGAGTCCCCCAACCACAAGCTCTCCTCCCTCGCCCGGGTCTTCTCGGCCCGCACTGCTCCGGACCACCGGGCCCTGCACGACGCTCGGGCCACGGTCGACGTCCTCCACGGGCTGCTCGAGCGCGTCGGCGGTCTCGGGGTGCAGACCCTCGAGGAGCTCGGCAGCTACTCGTCGCGCGTGACGCCGGCGCAGCGCCGCAAGGCCTTCCTCGCCGAGGGCCTGCCCCACGCACCCGGCGTCTACCTCTTCAAGGACCGGGACGGCCACGTCCTCTACGTGGGGACGAGCCGGGACATCCGGTCCCGGGTGCGCACCTACTTCACGGCCGCCGAGCAGCGCAGCCGGATGGCCGACATGGTCCGGCTCGCCCACACCGTCGACCCGGTCGTGTGCCAGACGGCGCTGGAGGCGCAGGTGCGGGAGGTGCGCCTCATCGACGAGCATGCGCCCCGGTTCAACCGCCGCTCCAAGAACGCCCGTCGGGCCGTCTGGGTCCGCCTGACGAGCGAGCGCTTCCCACGGCTCTCGATCGTGCGCACCCCACCCGTCGACGGCTCGGCCTGCATCGGCCCGTTCCGGTCCCGGGCGGTCGCCCAGGAGGCGATCGACGCGGTGCACGAGATCGTCCCGCTCCGGCAGTGCAGCAAGCGGCTGTCCGGGCGGACGTCGGCCTGCGCCCTGCTTGACATCGGGCGCTGCGGCGGACCGTGCGTCGGCGCGCAGGACGTGGAGGAGTACGCCGGCGTCGTCGCCCGCTGCGAGGCCATCTTCCGCGGCGACGCGCGCCCCGGCACGGAGCGGCTGCACGCGCGCCTCGGCGAGCTCGCGCGACAGGAACGGTTCGAGGATGCCGCGACGGTCCGAGACCGGTTCCTTCAGCTCATCCGCGCGGCCGCGCGGGCCCAGCGCATCGCGCCGCTCTGC
The DNA here is from genome assembly GCF_051961875.1 of Intrasporangium sp. Lineage (GTDB taxonomy): Bacteria > Actinomycetota > Actinomycetes > Actinomycetales > Dermatophilaceae > Intrasporangium_A. Next base: position 13,116 of record NZ_JBQCCV010000029.1, read on the forward strand.
TCGACACCCAAGCTCGTGGCCGCCCGGCGGCACGCCGAGGGTGGCTGGGAGCTCGCCTGCGTCCGGCGCGGTCGCCTGGCCGGCACCGCCGTCAGCCCGCGAGGTGCGGACCCGATGGTCCACGTGGCCACGCTCCGGGCGACCGCAGAGGTCGTCGTCGACGATGGGCCGCTGGCCGCGCTCCCCGAGGAGACCGAGCTCGTGCTCCGTTGGCTCGAGCAGCCCGACGTGCGCATCGTCGACCTCGACGGCATCTGGAGCTGCCCCGTCGGCGGGGCCGGGCGGATCCGCCAGGAGCTCGAGCCGGCCGTGACCTCCGCCGCCGAGGTCCGTGGCTTCGAGACCGACCAGCTCACGCCCGCCGCGCGCGGCTCGGCGTTGCGACGCGCCGGATAGGGCGGGCCGGCTCCCGCCGGATGGGTCAGGCGGCACGGCGGCGGATAAGGTGACGAGCGTGATCACCGCCATCGTCATGATCAACTGTGAGGTCGACCGGATCCCCGAGGTCGCGGAGAACATCGCGAACATCCCTGCCGTCTCGGAGGTCTACTCGGTGACGGGAGATGCCGACCTCATCGCCCTGGTCCGGGTCCGTGAGCACGAGGAGTTCGCCGACGTCATCGCCGACCGGCTCAACAAGGTCGAGGGCGTGACCGGCACCTCGACCCACATCGCCTTCCGGACCTACTCGGCCCACGACCTCGAGGCGGCCTTCAGCCTCGGGCTCGACGACGCCTGAGGGGCCCCACCTCGCCACACCGGCGGCGACCAGGAGGTCGTTCAGCTCGTCGCGCGCGTGGCGGAGACCCAGCGCGACACCAGGTCGGTCGCCGCTCCCCCGTCGATCGTCTGGGCGGCCAGCGCCATACCTGTTCGTAGGTCCTGGTCGAAGTCGTCCTGGGTGGGCCCGGAGTCGGGCCGAGCCAGGGCGAGGGCGATGCCCGCGTTGAGCAACACCGCGTCCCGGACGGGACCCGGGGCACCGGCGAACACGTCGCGCACGACCTGCGCGTTGTGGGCGGCGTCACCGCCGCGGAGGGACTCGACGGGGTGCAGCTGCAGGCCGAGACGCTTCGGGTCGACCTGACGGTCGCCGATCTGCCCGTCTCGGACCCACCAGACCCGGGTCGTCGTCGAGACGGTGACCTCGTCGAGCCCGTCGTCGCCGCGGAAGACGGCGGCGTCCTTGCCGCGGCTCGCGAAGACTCCGGCGATGAGGGGCGCCATCCGGGCATCGGCCGAACCGACCACGGCATACGTCGGCTGGGCCGGGTTGGTCAGCGGGCCGAGGAAGTTGAAGGCGGTCCCGACGCCCAGGTCTCGACGAGGCACGGCGGTGTGCCGGAACGAGGGGTGGAAGGTCTGCGCAAAGCAGAACGTGATGCCGACCTCGCCCACGATCTCGACGACCCGCTCGGGCGGGAGACCGAGGTCGACGCCGAGCGCCTCGATGACGTCCGCCGATCCGGACGACGACGATGACGCACGGTTGCCGTGCTTGACGACGCGGATGCCGGAGGCGGCGACGACCATCGCCGACATCGTGGAGATGTTGACGGTGTGGGCCCGGTCGCCGCCCGTGCCGACGATGTCGAGGCTGGGGCCCGGGACGTCGATGCGGCGTGCGTGCGCGAGCATCTGGTCAGCCAGCGCCTCCATCTCGGTGACGCTCTCGCCCTTGGCGCGCAGCGCCATGAGGAACCCGGCGATCTGGGAGGGAGTCGCCTCGCCCTCCATGATCTGGTCCATGGCCCACCGGGTCGCCTCGGCGTCGAGGTCGTCCCCGGAGAGCAGGGTCGTGAGGACGGCCGGCCAGGTCGGCGAGTGCTCCTGGGTCATGCCTCAGGCAGCCGGTGTCGTCGTCCGGGCGAGGTCCGCCACGGCGGAGGCGAGCGCGATCGGGTCGAGCGGGTGCGGCACGGCGAGGTCGGCGAGCGACCAGGCCGCGAGCCAGCTGTCCTGCGGGCGGCCGGTGAGGACGATCACCGGCGGGCACTCGAAGACCTCGTTCTTCAGCTGCCGGCAGATGCCCATGCCGCCGACCTTCGCTGCCTCACCGTCGAGGATGAGCATGTCGAAGTGCTGGCTGCGGACCGAGGTCTCCACGGCCGCGTGCGTCGCGCACTCGTGCCACCGGACGACCTCGACGTCCCGGGCGGGGCGACGACCCACGGCGGCCCGCACCGCGTCACGCGTCGTGATGTCGTCGCTGTAGAGCAGGACGCTCACACGGTGCAGGCCCGACTCCGCCCCACGCGGGGCGACGGCGGACGAGGTGCTGGGACTCGAAGCGGTCATGCCGGCGATGCTACCGCCCCCGACACGACCCCCTCACAGGGCCCGCAAGGCCGTCGGTAGCCTGTCCGCAACAGGGCCAGGTTCCTTCGCGGCTCCATCACGAATCAGCGGCAGCCACCTCGAAAAGTGGGGGTCGCTAACGCACTCTGCACCGAATGTGGGAATAATGACCGACGTGGCGACAGCATCGATACCTCCCAGCGCAATTGCCGACACAGGGCACGGCCCGGCGACCCGCCCGAACATGGTTGCGGTGGGCACCATCGTGTGGCTGTCGAGCGAGCTCATGTTCTTCGCCGGCCTCTTCGCGATCTACTTCCAGCTGCGGTCGGTGCGCGGGGATCTGTGGCACATGCAGACCGAGAAGCTGAACGTCACGTTCGCCTCCATCAACTGCCTCGTGCTCGTCATCTCCTCGGTGTGGTGCCAGCTCGGTGTGTGGAAGGCCGAGAAGGGCCAGAAGGCCCGCACGGGCGCGCTCCTCGACATCAAGAACTGGGGCATGCGGGAGTGGTACGTCGTCACCTACCTCTTCGGCTCGTTCTTCATCGCCGGGCAGGTGTTCGAGTACTCCGAGATGGTCCACGACGGGGTGACGCTGTCCTCCGACGCGTACGGGTCCATCTTCTACATGGCAACCGGCTTCCACGGCCTGCACGTGACCGGCGGCCTCATCGCCTTCCTCCTCATCATCGGCCGCACCTTCACCACCCGGCGCTACACCCACGCCAACGCGACGGGTGCGGTCGTGACCTCCTACTACTGGCACTTCGTCGACGTGGTGTGGATCGCGCTGTTCTTCACGATCTACATCCTCCAGTGACCCTCCGAAGCCAGCGAACACCGATCACCATGGACGACAGGACCTCACAGTGAATGCCTTGGCCGCGCGCCGCCGACACCCAGCTGCGATCGCTCTGCTGATCCTCGTCGGGCTGCTGATCACGGGCGGGGCCTACTCGCTCATCGCGCCGAAGGAGGCCAGCGCCTCCGCCGCCCAGACGGACAACGTGGCGAACGGCAAGAACCTCTTCCTCGCCAACTGCGCGACGTGCCACGGCACGGGCGCCCAGGGCACCAAGAGCGGTCCCTCTCTCTACGGTGTCGGCGCGGCCGCCGTCGATTTCCAGATGGGCACCGGACGGATGCCCCTGACCGAGCCGAACGTCCAGGCTCCCGCTGTGGGCAAGAACATCAAGTTCTCGCAGGACCAGATCTCCGACGTCGCCGCGTACATCGCGTCGCTGGCCCCCGGCCCGGCGATCCCGGACTCGAAGTACACGACGATCATCCAGCCCGGCACGCAGGAGAACAACGAGGCGATCGCCCGCGGCGGCGAGATCTTCCGCGTCAACTGCGCGATGTGCCACAACTTCGCCGGTGCCGGTGGCGCCCTGACCCGCGGCAAGTACGCGCCGTCGCTGCAGGGCGTCGACCCCAAGCACATCTACGAGGCGATGGTGACCGGCCCGCAATCCATGCCGGTCTTCAACGACACCAACATCTCGCCCGCGGCGACGCAGCAGCTGATCTCCTACCTCAAGACCGTCGAGAGCCAGCCGGAGCAGGGCGGTATGTCCCTCGGCAACCTCGGCCCCGTCTCCGAGGGCCTGTTCGCCTGGACCTTCGGCATCGGCATCCTCATCGGGTGCGCGGTGTGGCTGGGCAAGAAGGCCGCATGAGCGCCCCGCGCTCCGTCCCGACCAAGCACGACGACAGGACTTCCATCCGATGAATGAGCACGAGAACGGGGCACCGCACGAATCGACGGTGGTCGCGCCCGCGAGCGGCTCCGGCGAACTGATGACGCACGGGGCCCTCCCCGCCCGGTTCGAGAACCCGGGCCTGCCACCCCACGTCTACCGCGCCTCCGACGTCGAGCCCGCCGCCGGCAAGCGCGCGGAGCGTCAGGTCGCCACTCTCTTCGCGCTCTCGATGATCGCGACGGTGGTCTTCCTCGTCGCCTACTTCGCGATCCCCGACGAGTCGACCTTCTTCTTCCCGGGCATCGGCACGATCAAGACGATCAACGTCGTGCTCGGCCTGTCCATGGGCTTCTCGCTCTTCTTCATCGGCATCGGCGCCGTGCACTGGGCCAAGACGCTCATGTCCGACCACGAGATCGTCGAGGAGCGCCACCTCCTGCGCTCGCCCGACGTCGCCCGGGCACAGGCCGTCGACGTCGTCGTCGAGGGTGGCCGCAACGCCCAGCTCGACCGACGCCCGCTGCTGAAGTACACCCTCGGCGGCGCACTCGGACTCTTCGCCCTCCCCTTCGCCTTCCAGATCGTCGGCTCGCTCGGCCCGGTCAGCATCGAGGAGCTGAAGCACACCATCTGGGACCCATCGGAGAATGGCGGCAAGCCGATCCGGCTCATGCGCGATCCTGAGATGACGCCGATCAAGCTGTCCGACGTCACCCAGGGCTCCGTCTTCCACGTCATGCCTGAGACGCTGCAGAAGTACCTCGACGACGGCAAGCACGTCCTCGAGGCCAAGGCGAAGGCCGCCGTCATCCTCATCCGGCTCGACCCGGACCTCATCAAGGTCAAGAAGGCCAGGGACTGGGGCGTCGACGGGGTCGTGGCCTATTCCAAGATCTGCACCCACGTCGGCTGTGCGGTCGGCCTGTACGAGCAGCAGACGCACCACCTGCTCTGCCCGTGCCACCAGTCGACCTTCGATCTCACCGAGGACTGCGCGGTCATCTTCGGCCCGGCCAAGCGGCCGCTGCCGCAGCTCAAGATCACCGTTGACGACGCGGGCTACCTCGTCGCGCCGGAGGGCTTCCACGAGCCCGTCGGCCCGAGCTTCTGGGAGCGTGCACGATGAGCACCATCAATGAGGGGCGTGCGGCCGACGCACTGCGCGCGCAGGACACCGACGGCCAGCGGGGCCAGGCCCAGGCTCGCCCCCTCGGCGGGATCGCCGGCTGGGTCGACGACCGGACCGGTGGCGCAAAGGGCGTCTCCTTCCTGATGAAGAAGGTCTTCCCCGACCACTGGTCGTTCATGCTCGGCGAGATCGCGATGTACTCGATGATCATCTGCCTGCTGACCGGCGTGTTCCTCACGTTCTGGTTCGTGCCGAGCCAGTCCCAGGTCGTCTACGACGGGTCCTACATCCCGCTCCAGGGCGTGACCGTGTCGGACGCCTACCGCTCGACGCTCAACATCTCGTTCGACATCCGGGGCGGTCTGCTCATCCGGCAGATCCACCACTGGGCGGCGCTGATCTTCGTTGTGTCGGTCTTCGTCCACATGGCGCGCGTCTTCTTCACCGGTGCCTTCCGCAAGCCGCGTGAGATCAACTGGGTCTTCGGCACCATCCTGTCGATGCTCGCCGCGATCGAGGGCTTCGCCGGCTACTCGCTGCCTGACGACCTGCTCTCCGGCACCGGCATCCGGGCGATGAACGGCTTCGTCCAGTCGATCCCGGTCATCGGCTCATACATGAGCTACTTCATCTTCGGCGGCGCCTTCCCGGGCGAGTCGATCATCCCGCGGCTCTACTCGGTCCACATCCTGCTGCTGCCCGCGGCGCTGGTGGGCCTGTTCACCGCCCACATCCTGCTCGTCTTCCTCCAGAAGCACACACAGTTCCCCGGGCCCGGCCGGACCAACAACAACGTCGTGGGCTACCCGTTCATGCCGGTGTACATCGCGAAGGCCGGAGGGTTCTTCTTCATCGTCTTCGGTGTCATCGCGCTGATTTCGTCGGTCGTCTCGATCAACGCGGTCTGGGGCTACGGTCCCTACGACCCCTCCCCCATCACGGCCGGCTCCCAGCCGGACTGGTACATGGGCTTCGCGGACGGCGCACTCCGGCTCCTGCCGGGCTTCCTCGAGTTCGAGGCGTTCGGGTTCACGTTCAGCATGAACATCTTCCCGGGCTCGATCCTCCTGCTCCCGCTCATGTGGACGATCATCGGCGTCTACCCCTTCGTCGAGAAGTGGGTCACCGGCGACGAGCGCGAGCACCACCTGCTCGACCGCCCGCGCAACGCCCCGACCCGCACCGCGATCGGTGTCGCCGGCATCGTCCTCTACGTCGTGCTCTTCTTCGCCGCGGGCAACGACCTCATGGCGATCAAGCTGCACCTGTCGATCAACGACATCACCAACCTGCTCCGCCTGCTGTTCTTCGTCGGCCCGCCGATCGCCTTCTGGATCACCAAGCGGATCTGCCTCAGCCTGCAGCAGGCTGACCGTGAGAAGGTCCTCCACGGACGCGAGACGGGCACGATCTGGCGCCACGCCAACGGCGAGTTCGAGGAGATCCACGCGCCGCTCACCCCGAGCGAGCGGTGGCCCCTCGTCCAGCACGAGATCCAGGCACCGCTCGTCGTCAGCGAGACGACGGACGCGCACGGGGTGGCCAACCCGGTGGCCCGCAAGGAGCGGCTCCGGGCGAAGCTGTCGCACTTCTACTTCAAGGACCGTGTGGAGCCGGTGTCGCCGGCGGAGCTGGAAGCAGCCCACCACGCCCATGGCCCCGCTGTCGTGGAGGAGCCGAGCGAACCCGAGGCCGCTGCCCCCGCCATCGAGCGCAGCTGACCACGGCCGAAGCCGCCGAAGCCGCTCAAGGGCCCGCCCCTGCTTGGGGGTGGGCCCTTCGGCTGCCCTCCCCCATGGGAGACTCGGCGCATGCACCTCACCGACGACGAGTTCGAAGCAGCCGTCGCCGATGCGCTGGACTCCATCCCGCCCCAGCTGACGGCCGTGATGGACAACGTCGTCATCCTCATCGAGGCCGAGCCACCCGAGCACGACCCTGAACTGCTCGGCGTCTATGAGGGCACGCCGCTCACCGAGCGCGACAGCTGGTGGGGAGCCGGCGCCCTGCCCGACCGGATCACCATCTTCCAGGGTCCGCTGCAGCGCATGTGCACCAGCGCGGCCGAGCTGCGGGAGGAGATCGCGATCACCGTCGTGCACGAGGTCGCCCACCACTTCGGGATCGGCGACGACCATCTGCACGAGCTCGGCTGGGGCTGAGCTACACCCTCCCCCGCCTGCCATCCTCGAGAGGAGCCCCGGTACCGTGTCCGGACCGCATCATGTGACCCTTCCGCCCAAGGCCGCACCGGGTGACAAGGTCGCCGTGCTCTCGCCGTCCTTCGCCGCGCCCGGCCTGGCGCCGGCCGTGCACGAGCAGGCGATGGGCCGCCTCGCCGCGCTGACCGGTCTGGTACCCGTCGAGTACCCCACCACCCGGCGGCTCGGTGTCTCAGCCAGGGAACGCGCGGCCGACCTCAACGACGCCTTCGCCGACCCGGCCGTGCGCGCCGTCCTCGCGACGATCGGTGGCGAGGACCAGATCACGGTCGTGCCGCACCTCGACCCCCGGCTCGTGCAGGCCGACCCGAAGCCCTTCCTCGGCTACAGCGACAACACGAACCTGCTCAGCTGGCTCTGGACGCAGGGGGTTGCGGGCTTCCACGGTGGCTCCACCCAGGTCCACCTCGGCCCCGGTCCGGCGGCCGACGACGTGCATGTCAGGTCGCTCCGGGCGGCCCTGCTCACGGGTGAGCGACTCGAGATCACCGAACCCGGCGTGTCAGAGGACTTCGGGAAGGACTGGCTCGACCCCGTCGCCCTCTCCGAACACGGCGACCGGGAGCCGACGGAGCCCTGGACGTGGGCGGGACCCGAGCGATCGGTGACCGGAGGCACGTGGGGAGGCTGCATCGAGATAGTCCAGTGGATCCTCACGGCGGGCCGTTTCCCCGCCGATCCGTCGGTCCTGGCCGGGGGCGTCCTCCTGATCGAGACGTCCGAGGATCTTATCCCCGCGCGGGAGTTCGGCTGGATCCTGCGTGCGCTCGGGGAACGCGGGCTGCTCGAGGCGGTCGAGGCGGTCGTCGTGGCGCGGCCTCCGACATCCTCCACTGGGGTTCGACCCACGACCGAGCAGCGAGCCGCGCGCCGAGCCGAGCAGCGCGATGTGGCGATCGAGACGGTGCAGCGCTACAACCCCGGGGCCGTCATCGTCGTCGGCGTGCCGTTCGGCCACACCCGACCGCAGTGGGTCCTCCCCTACGGCGGCTTCATGACCGTGGACGGCGCCGCGCGGCGAGTCTGGGCCGACTACTCCTGAGGCAGACCGGGACTCACGAAGGGGAAGGCGCTGGCCGCCTTTGCCTTCGCCATGTGCCGGCACACGCCGAAGGGCCCGCGCCGCCATGGCGGACCGGGCCCGTCCAGGCACCTGTGCCTCAGATCGAGTAGTCGCCCGAGAAGGACTCGAAGACCCAGAGGATGACCGCGATGACGCCCAGGAAGGCGCCGATGATGAAGAGCCACCAGCCCACGGCCAGCCCGAGGAACATGACCGCGCCGGAACCGCCGAGCCACAGCGGGGTCCACGAGCTCGCGACGAAGTAGCCGTAGTTGCCCTCCGCCTCGGCGATCTCGCCGCTCATGTTGTCCTCCGGGCGGACCGGAAGCCGCTTGCCGGTCTGCCACAGGTAGAACGCGACGAGCATGAACAGGCCGCTGGTGAGGATCAGCGCCGTGACGCCGATCGGCTCCTTCCAGTCGGACCAGAAGCCGTAGATGACGGTGACCGGGCCGAAGAAGAGGAACAGGTAGAAGAAGAGCTTGGTCTCGACGCGCATCGTCACTTCTCCTTGTTGCCGTGAGCCGTGCCGCGAGTCTTGTCCCGGGCCTCCCCGACATCGGCGGGGCCGAGGACGGTTACCAACGTACTCGGGTCGGGCCGCAACGTCGCCACCGCAGCGGCCTCCGGGTGGTGCAGGTCGAAGGCGGGACGCTCCGAGCGGATCCGGGGCAGCGAGGTGAAGTTGTGCCGCGGCGGCGGGCACGAGGTCGCCCACTCGAGCGACGCGCCATACCCCCACGGGTCGTCGGAGGTGACGAGCGGCGCCTTGCGCCAGGTCTTCCAGACGTTGTACATGAACGGCAGCATCGACAGGCCGAGGATGAGCGCCCCGATGCTGGAGACGATGTTGGCCGGCTGGAAGCCCTCCTCCGGCAGGTAGTCCGGGTAGCGGCGGGCCATGCCCTCGATCCCCAGCCAGTGCTGGATGAGGAACGTCGTGTGGAAGCCGATGAACAGCATCCAGAAGTGCAGCTTGCCGAGCTTCTCGTCGAGCATCCGCCCGGTCAGCTTCGGCCACCAGAAGTAGTAGCCGGCGAACATGGCGAACACGACAGTTCCGAAGACCACGTAGTGGAAATGCGCCACCACGAAGTAACTGTCGGACAGCTGGAAGTCGAGGGCCGGCGAAGCCAGGATGATGCCGGTCAGACCGCCGAAGAGGAAGGTCGTCAGGAAGCCCAACGAGAAGATCATGGGCGTGTCGAAGGTCAGGCTTCCGCCCCAGAGCGTGCCGATCCAGTTGAAGAACT
>NZ_JBQCCV010000030.1:0-2605 GCF_051961875.1 Intrasporangium sp.
CGCAAGCGCTTCGACGGGCGCCCCGAATACGTCGTCAACTTCATGCGCTTCGTCGCGCAGGAGGTGCGCGAATACCTGGCGCAGCTGGGCTTCCGCACGCTGGCCGAGGCCGTCGGGCACGCCGAGGTGCTCGACGTCGACGACGCGGTGCGGCACTGGAAGACCGAGGGTATGGACCTCGCGCCGATCTTCGCGATGCCGCAGCTGCCGCCGGGCACCGCGCGCCACCGCACGAAGGCGCAGGACCACGGCCTGGAGAAGGCGTTGGACAACACGCTGATCCAGCTGTGCGAGGGCGCGCTGCGCTCCGGTGACAAGGTGCGCCTCGACCTGCCGGTGCGCAACGTCAACCGCACGGTCGGCACGATGCTCGGCTACGAGGTGACGACGCGGTGGGGCGCCGAGGGGCTGCCCGACGACACGATCGACGTCACGCTCACCGGCTCGGCCGGCCAGAGCTTCGGCGCGTTCCTGCCGCGCGGGGTCACCCTGCGGCTGGTCGGCGACTCCAACGACTACGTCGGCAAGGGCCTCTCGGGCGGCCGGATCATCGTCCGCCCCGACCGGACCAACGTGTTCCCCGCGGAGCACAACGTGATCGCGGGCAACGTGATCGGCTACGGCGCCACGGGCGGCGAGCTGTTCCTGCGCGGACAGGTCGGCGAGCGGTTCCTCGTGCGCAACTCCGGCGCGACGGCCGTCGTCGAGGGCATCGGCGACCACGGCTGCGAGTACATGACCGGAGGCCAGGCGCTCATCCTCGGACGCACCGGGCGGAACTTCGGCGCCGGCATGTCCGGCGGCACCGCCTTCGTGCTCGACCTCAAGCCGAGCCGCGTGAACAAGCAGGCCCTGGACTCCGGGGACCTGCAGCTGATCGAGCTCGACGACGAGGACCGCGACATCGTGCGCAACCTGCTCGTCAAGCACATCGAGGAGACCGACTCCGCCCTTGCCCAGCGGCTGCTCGACAATTTCGACGACACCGCGGCCAGGATCACCAAGGTCCTCCCGCGCGACTATGCAGCGGTGCTGCAGACCCGTCTGTCCGCCCTCGAGGAGGGCCTGGACCCGGACGGCGAAGAAGTTTGGTCTCGCATCCTGGAGGTGACCGGTGGCTGACCCACGCGGATTCATGAAAGTGCGCCAGCGTGAAACGCAGCAGCGGCGCCCAGTCCCGGTCCGCATCATGGACTGGAAGGAAGTGTACGAGGCCCGGCAGGAGGGCACCGTCCTCCGCCGGCAGGCCTCCCGCTGCATGGACTGCGGCGTGCCGTTCTGCCACCACGGGTGCCCCCTCGGGAACCTCATCCCCGAATGGAACGACCTCACCCGCCGCGGCGAGGGCCAGGACGCCTCGGAGCGGCTGCACGCGACGAACAACTTCCCCGAGTTCACCGGGCGGCTGTGCCCCGCGCCCTGCGAGAGCGCCTGCGTCCTCGGCATCAACCAGCCCGCGGTGACGATCAAGCAGATCGAGGTCTCGATCGCCGAGGAGGCGTTCGACGCCGGCTGGGTCGAGCCCCTTCCGCCGGCGCGCCTCACGGGCAAGACCGTCGCGGTCGTCGGGTCCGGGCCGGCGGGCCTCGCCGCCGCGCAGCAGCTCACCCGCATCGGCCACACCGTCGCGGTCTACGAGCGGGATGACCGCATCGGCGGCCTCCTGCGGTACGGCATCCCGGACTTCAAGATGGAGAAGGACGTCATCGACCGCCGCCTCGCCCAGATGCAGGCGGAGGGCACCCGCTTCCGGACGGGCGTCGAGGTGGGCAAGGACGTCAGCTGGGACCAGCTGCGCAGGCGGTACGACGCCGTCGTCATCGCGACCGGCGCGACCGTCCCGCGCGACCTGCCGATCCCCGGCCGCCACCTCGACGGGGTCCACTACGCGATGGACTACCTCGTGCAGTCCAACCGGGTGGTCGCGGGCGACACCGTCCCCGCCCAGATCGACGCACGCGGCAAGCACGTGGTCATCCTCGGCGGCGGCGACACCGGCGCCGACTGCATCGGCACCGCCCACCGCCAGCAGGCCGCCTCGGTGACGACCCTCGCCATCGGCAAGCAGCCCCCGGCCGAGCGGCCCGCGCACCAGCCCTGGCCGATGTTCCCGACCCTCTTCGAGGTCGCCACCGCCCACGAGGAAGGCGGCGAGCGTACCTACCTCGCCTCGACCGTCGAGTTCGTGGGGGAGAACGGCCGGCTCGCCGGCATCAAGGTCGCCGAGACCGAGTACGTCGACGGGCGCCGCCTGCCCAAGGCCGGCACCGAGCGGATCATTCCCGCGGACCTCGTCTTCCTCGCGCTCGGCTTCACCGGCGCGGAGCCGGCCGGCATCGCCGAGCAGGTCCAGGCAGGCTTCGACGACCGCGGGAACGTCTCCCGCGACGCCGACTACATGACGGAGGTGCCCGGCATCTTCGTCGCGGGCGACGCCGGCCGCGGCCAGTCGCTCATCGTCTGGGCGATCGCGGAGGGCCGCGCCGCGGCGGCCGCCGTGGACCGCCACCTCATGGGCTCGACCATCCTGCCGGCGCCCGTCGCGCCGACCGACCGGGCCATCACGGTCCTGTGAGGCGCGGGCTCCCGGCCCCGCGCCGGGAGC
>NZ_JBQCCV010000031.1:0-15318 GCF_051961875.1 Intrasporangium sp.
GGTCCGCCAGAACCTGCACCTCATCGTGCAGGGCGGCGCCGCTGCTCCGGGGATCGCAGACGCGAGCGGGCCCTGGGGCGTGCCCGGGAACCAGCGGCAGTTCACCTGGCGATCGGGGCTCGGCGTGGATGCACAGGGCAATCTCATCTACGTGGCGGGCGACCACATGACGCTGCGCGTCCTCACCAATGCCCTGGTCGCTGCCAAGGCGGTCAGCGCCGTCGAGCTGGACATGCACGCGGGCATGGTGTTCTTCGCCCGATGGGTGCCCGACGCGACCAGCGCCGTTCCCCAGAAGCTGCTGCCCGCGATGCCGTCACGCGCCGACCGGTTCCTCCGCCCGGACCAGCGCGACTTCTTCTACATCACGCTCCGCTGATGGCGATGACCGCGCGGACCGGCGTGCCCTCCACCGCTCTCGGGCTGCTCCAGGTCGTGCGGCCCCAGCTCTGGCTCCGCAACCTGCTCGTTGCGGCCGTGCCGGTCGCCGCCGGGTCCCTGCTGCACCGTGCCGTGCTCCTACAGACCGCCCAGGCCTTCGTCGTGCTCTGCCTCGCCGCGAGCGCGGGCTACTGCCTCAACGACGTCCTCGACGCGGAGGCGGACGCGCGGCACCCGACCAAGCGGCTGCGCCCGGTCGCCTCCGGGCGCGTGCGCCCCGCCGCGGCCCTGGCCCTGTCCGCGGCCCTCATGGTGGCCTCGATCGTCCTTGCCGGGGCCGGCTCGCTGCGGTGGGTCGTCGTGTCCTATCTCGTCCTCACCACCGCCTACTCGACCCTGCTCAAGAGCGAGCCGGTCATCGAGCTGGCGCTCGTGTCCGGCGGTTTCCTCCTGCGCGCCGTGGCCGGCGGCGCGGCGACCGGCATCCCCATCAGCACGTGGTTCCTCATCGTCACCGGATTCGGCTCGCTCTTCATGGTCACCGGCAAGCGGCTGTCCGAGCTCGTGACGTCCGGAGCGGCACAGGGCACCCGTAGCAGCCTCGGCCGCTACTCGGAGAGCTACCTGCGTCTCGTGCTCGGGGTGAGCGCTGCGGTGGCCATCGCGGCATACTGCCTCTGGGCCTTCGGCATCACCGCGGAAGGCGTCGAGACCACGTATGCCGCTCTGTCCGTCGTCCCGTTCGTGCTCGCCGTGCTCCGCTACGCGCTCGACGTCGACCGGGCTCGCGCGGAGGACCCGGAGCGCGTGGTGGCCGTCGACCGGGTGCTGCAGGTGCTGGTCGTGCTGTGGGGTGTGACCTTCTGGCTGGCGGCGATGACATGAGGCAGGCCGCACAGCATGCGGCAGAGCAGCCGGCAGGGCAGCCGGCGCCGCGGGTGCCCTGCCGCCGGCCGCTCACCGGCTGGGGGCGGACCGCCCCGAGCGTCGCCCAGGTCGTCGCGCCCCCGGGCGTGGACGACCTCGCCCGCCTCATCGCGACGCGCCCGCCCCGCGGCGTCATCGCCCGCGGGCTGGGTCGCAGCTACGGGGATGCCGCGCAGAACGCCGGCGGACTGGTCCTCGAGATCGCCGGGCTGGACGGCATCGGTCCCGTCGACCCCGCGACGGGGCTCGTCACGTGCGGGGGCGGGGTGAGCCTGGACCGGCTCATCCGGACCGTGCTGCCGCAGGGATGGTTCGTGCCGGTGACGCCCGGCACGCGCCAGGTCACGGTCGGCGGGACGATCGCGGCGGACGTCCATGGCAAGAACCACCATCGCGACGGCTCCATCTCGGCCCACCTCGACTCCTTGGTGCTCCTCGACGGTCGCGGCGACCTGCACACACTGACCCCGGGGGACGACCTCTTCTGGGCGGTCCCGGGCGGGATGGGCCTCACCGGGATCGTGGTCGCCGCGACCCTGCGGCTCATCCCGGTCCGGTCAGGACTGATGTCCGTCGACACGATCCGGACGGACTCGCTCGAGGAGACGATGGAGGCGCTCGCCGCAGCCGATCGCACGCATCGGTACAGCGTCGCGTGGGTCGACTGCCTCACCCCGGGGGCACGGCTCGGCAGGGGCATCGTCACCGCGGGCGACCATGCGGACCATGGGGCCGAGCCGTCGCCGCGCGGCGACCCGGACGTCCGTGCGGCCCTGCCCGCCGGACGGCTGGGAGTCCCGCGCTGGGCGCCGCCCGCTCCGCTGAACCCGCTGACGGTCCGGTTCTTCAACGCCGTGTACCACCGGGCGCCGAGGGCGCGTCGGAGCGTCGAGCCGCTCGGCTCGTTCTTCCACCCCCTCGACGTGGTGGCCGCCTGGAACCGGCTGTATGGGGCACGGGGCTTCGTGCAGCACCAGCTGACCGTCCGTGACCCCGAGACGGTCCGTCGTGTTGTCGGCCTGTTCGCACGCCATCGCGCTCCGACGTTCCTCTGCGTCCTCAAGCGGTTCGGTGCGGCGGGGCCGGCGCCGCTGTCGTTCCCGCAACCCGGGTGGACCCTCGCCGTCGACCTGCCCGTGAGCGACGGGATCGGAGCCATGCTCGACGAGGTCGACGCTGAGGTGATCTCGGCCGGTGGCCGCGTCTACCTCGCCAAGGATGCACGGCTCGCGCCGTGGGCTGTAGCGCGGATGTATCCGCGGCTCGACGAGTGGCGGGGACTTCGGGATCGGCTGGACCCCGACCACGTCTTCGCGTCTGACCTGTCCCGGAGGTTGGGCCTGTGATCGACGCGTGCGGGGAGGTCCAGTCCGTTCTCGTGCTCGGGGCGACGAGCGAGATCGCGGGCGCCACGGTGGCGAGGCTCGCTCGGGGCGGACGGCTCGAGCGTGTGGTGCTCGCTGGTCGACCCGTCGCCGGGCGGGAGGTCGTCGTGGAACGGATCAGGGGCCTGGGGGTGCGGACCGTCGAGGTCGTCGACTTCGACGCGCGCGACCGGTCCCGGCACCCGTCCCTCATTGCCGGGGCCTTCGACGGCGGAGAGGTCGACGTCGTGCTGCTCAGCTGGGGCGCCCTGCCGGACGAGTCTGTGGTCCGCGCCGATCCCCTCGCCGCGGCCGACGTCGTCGACGTCAACTACACCGCCGTGGTGACCACGCTCCTGCCGGCTGCGGAGCGGATGCGGGCGCAGGGGCACGGCGTCATCGTCGTGCTGTCGTCGGCCGCGGCGACCAGGGGGCGCGCCTCGAACGCGCTCTACGGGTCGACGAAGGCGGGGGTCGACGCCCTGGCAAGCGGACTCGGCGACGCTCTCCACGGCACCGGCGTGTCCGTCGTCGTCGTGCGACCCGGATTCGTGCGGACGCGGATGACGGCGGGCCGCCAGCCGGCGCCCCTCGCCGTCGGTCCGGAGGAGGTCGCGGAGGCGATTGCCACCAACCTCGACCGGGGGTCACGGACCGTCTGGGTGCCCGCGTCACTGCGTTACGTGATGGCGGCACTCGCCGCGACCCCGCGGGCGATCTTTCGTCGGCTCCCCATCTGAGCCCTGCGCGCGGGTCGCCGGTGACAGACTGTGCACCATCGAGCCGAGGAGGCGTGATGGCGTTGCCGGTTGCCGCGGAGTGGTTCCTCTCTCGCGAGGAACGGGGCAACCCCGCCACTCGCCTCGACAGCCGGCATCCGGAGGACCGCTCGTGGACCGAGGGCAACCTCGTCACCCCGATGGTGCACGGCAGCTCCTACTTCGCCGCCCTGGTCGAGCGGGTCTCGCAGATGGAGCGGGGCGACCTGCTCCTGTTCGTCGACTGGCGTGGTGACCCCGACGAGCGGCTGACCGACGAGCCCGGCAGCGAGGTGGGCGCCCTCTTTGCGGACGCCGCCCGGCGCGGGGTCGACGTGCGGGGCCTCGTCTGGCGCTCGCACTGGGACCGCCTCGCCTTCTCCGCGGCGCAGAACCGGCACCTCGGCGAGGAGATCAACCGCGCCGGTGGCGAGTGCTTCCTCGACATGCGGGTGCGGGTCGGCGGCTCCCACCATCAGAAGTTCGTCGTGCTGCGGCACCCGGCCCGCCCGGAGCTCGACGTGGCCTTCGTCGGGGGCATCGACCTCTGCCACAGCCGCCGGGACGACGCCACCCACGAAGGGGACCCGCAGCGGCAGGCGATGTCAGCGGCATACGGCTCGCGCCCGCCTTGGCACGACGTGCAGCTGGCGATCACGGGGCCGGCCGTCGGCGACGTCGAGACGGTCTTCCGAGAGCGCTGGGAGGACCGTCAGGCGCTCAGCCGGTCCCCCGTGCGGTATGCCGCTGACCGCCTCCGCAGGGACGTGCCGGACCGCACGCCGCTCCCGCCGCAGCTGCCGGATCCCGCCCCGACCGGCCCGCACCCGGTGCAGCTGCTGCGGACCTACGGCCATCGCCTTGGCGGCTATCCCTTTGCCCCACAAGGCGAGCGGAGCGTTGCCCGGGGCTATGCGAAGGCGATCGGGCAGGCGAGGCGGCTGATCTATCTCGAGGACCAGTACCTCTGGTCGCCGGAAGTCGGCGCCGTGTTCGCGGCGGCCCTCCGCGACAATCCGGAGCTGCGGCTCGTCGCGGTGCTGCCGCACCTGCCGGACGAGGACGGGGCCGTCACGCAGCCACCGAACCTCGTGAGCCGGACCCGGCTGCTCGAGCAGCTGCACGAGGCGGGGCCGGGGCGCGTCGGCGTCTACGGGGTCGAGAACCTGCGCGGCACACCCGTCTACGTGCACGCCAAGGTCTGCGTCATCGACGACACCTGGGCCGCGGTCGGGTCGGACAACTTCAACCGGCGGTCCTGGACCCATGACTCGGAGCTGACCGCGGCAGTCGTCCACCCGGAATACGCCCGCAGCCTGCGCCAGCGGTTGGCCCGCGAACACCTCGACTGCACCGAGGCCGTGCCCATGGAGGAGCACTTCGACGCGTATGCGCGCCGCGCGGCCGCGCTGCAGGCGTGGCACGACGACGGCAGCACCCGCTCCAGGCCGCCAGGGCGCCTCCGCCCATTGATCGAGCCGGCCCTGGGGCGCCTGACCCGGATCTGGGCCACGCCGCTCTACCGGCTCGTCTACGACCCCGACGGTCGCCCCTGGAGCCTGCGGCGTCGAGGGGCGATGTGAGGCGGTGGTTGTCGGAGCGGTGGTTGTCGGAGGACGGCGCTAGCGTCGCGGCATGGAGCAACGGATCAGCCTCATCACGCTCGGCGTCGCCGACCTCGCCCGTGCCCGCAGGTTCTACGAGGAGGGACTCGGCTGGCAGCGTGGCAACACCCATGACGAGGTCGCGTTCTACCAGCTGCCGGGGATGATCCTCGCCCTGTGGGACCGGGCCGCGCTCGCCGAGGACGCCGGTGTCGAGCACCAGCCGACGGGGTTCGCCGGCATCGCGATCGCGTACAACACCCGGAGCCGCGAGGAGGTGGACACGATGCTCGAGCAGTTCGCAGCGGCAGGCGGGCGAGTCACGAGGCCTGCGGTCGCGGCCGAGTGGGGCGGTTACAGTGGCTACGCCGCGGACCCCGACGGGCATCTGTGGGAGGTCGCCTGGAACCCGGGCTGGATCGTCACCGACGACGGCCGCACCACTCTGGAGTGACTGGCGACGCCAGTTCACGGCCACTATCTCCGACCGCGTTCACCGAGCCGTTGTCGCCCTCCGTCGCAGCACAAGGTGGGGAGCCATGAATGCTGCGCCTCCGATGAGAACGGCAGCCGAGATGCGCATCCACGTCGGCCAGCGACCTCGATCGACCTCGCCGGGCGCTCGAACCTGCAGGTCCGGCAGCAGCCCGGCCGCCAACTGGAGGCGGCCGATCACGTAGTTCTCGTCGTGGCCCTGCACGGCGGCGAGTTGGCGTGGCTCTTGGCCGTTGAGGGGAACCGCCCTGATCCAGCGCAGCCCCCGGTCAGCGCCCGAGTCGTCCGGTCCGCTGATGTCGTCCACGACCAACACCTCATCGGCACGGGTCCAGCCAAGCATTGCGAGGCGACCTCGCTCCAGGACTTTGAGCGGCCTAGGGACCGGGCCCCCACGTCCCGATGCGTCGATGAAGACGAGGCTCTCCGCCGCATCGCTGACAGTGGCCAGCAACCGGCCGTCCGGGGACCAGGC
Source organism: Intrasporangium sp. (assembly GCF_051961875.1). Taxonomy (GTDB): domain Bacteria; phylum Actinomycetota; class Actinomycetes; order Actinomycetales; family Dermatophilaceae; genus Intrasporangium_A. Next base: position 6,005 of record NZ_JBQCCV010000031.1, read on the forward strand.
GTTCGGTCCGGCGAGGTAGCGGCCGCGGGGCAGGGTCAGTTGGCGACGGACGGCGCCGTCGAGACCGACGACCTCCACCTTCTCTCCATCCCATGACCAGGTCTCGGTCCCGGGACCCCATCTGTCACCGATCGCGATGGGGGCGATCACCAGCTCGGTCCCGTCCGGCGAGAAGGCGGCTGCTCTGACGCCGGTGGGACCAGGCACGAGGTGTGCCCGCCCAGTCGTCGCCTCCAGCAGGCCCAGGTCGCCCCTAACGGCGGAACCCGGATGGTAGGGCTGCGTCGCCTCCGCGGCGCTCAGGTAAGCCACCCGGCTTGAGTCGGGTGACCAGGCCAGGGGTACGAGACTGAGGCCGCCGGGGACTCGGTAGGTCTCTGTCACGCCTGTGAGCAGGTCGAGGACCGCCAAGGCCGGCTCCCGTGCATGGTGGGTACCGACTACGACCCGCGTCCCGTCGGGAGACAGCAGCAGGGGAGCCGGGTCACCTTGATCTTCATCGACGCTCCAGTTCTCGGCAACGTCCACTCGGCGGTAGACGTCACCGTCGGCGCCTAGCATCACCTCCTGCGGGAAGTCCATGGCTTCCACGCCGAACCCGTGCTGAAAGACGGCGATCGCGCGCCCGGGTGCGGAGGAGCTGACCTCTCCAGTGAAATAGGAGTAGTCGGCCAATCGGGCCGGGAGGCTCGCTGGTCCCGGCCCGTCCGGCGCGCCGTGGGAAGGCAAGCCGCCTGGCAGCAAGGCCACGGCCAAGGCCCCTGCGAGAACCGTCGACCCGATCACCGGGGGCACCCACCCAAGATGCCGCATCCGTGGACCGTAGCAGTCCGCCTCGCGCCCCGAGGGCGTCCCACAAAGAATCAGCCGCAGGCCGGGAAATATGTCCTGACCTGCGGCTTTCTGCTTGGAGCGAGCGACGGGAATCGAACCCGCGTATCCAGCTTGGGAAGCTGGCGCTCTACCATTGAGCTACGCTCGCGACGCCGCTCGGTGGACCGGATGCGGCACGCGGCGTCAGTGTAGCCGACACCGCGTCCCCGTCACGAAAGGGCCCATCTCGCCCATGGACCTCGCCAAGCAGCGGGCGCTCGTCGAGCACGTCGAGGCGCGCGGAGGACGCCACGCACAGGTCGCCGTGACCCTGGAGCAGTTCTTCGACGGCAACGACTGCGACTGGTCCATCGGGCCGAACCGCGACGACGAGATCGACCTCGACACCATCCGGCGGGTGCTCGTCGCCCTGCGTGACCGGCCCGAGGTCCACGACGTGCGGATGGAGCTCGACCCGCTCGAGTTCGACGTCTACCCTGACGACGAGTGGCCCTTCGCGAGCGGCGCGGCCGTCATCACGACCCTGCACCCCGAGGAGATCGACGCGCTGACGGCCGAGGCCGGCACGGAGCCGAGCGGAGGCCCCGCCACCTCCGTCGGATGGCTCGTCGACGCGCCCAGCCTGCCCGCGGGCCACCACTACGTCGGCCTCTGGTGGGAATGACGGCACCGAGGGGCTGAGCCATGATGGGTCGATGAGCGAACTCGAGCAGATCACCGACCCGATCGCCTATCACGCAGAGGGCCCGGTCTGGTCCGACACGTGGGGCGGCCTTCGTTGGGTCGACATGCTCGCGGGCGACCTGCTCACCCTCCGCGCCGACGGCACCGTCGACCGACTGGGTGTCGGCAGCAAGATCGCCGCGTTCGTCCGGCCTCGCACGAACGGCGGCTACGTCGTCGGCACCGAGCGCGGCCTGGCCCTCTCCGACACCCCCGACGACGCGCCCAAGCCGATGCTCGAGGTCTGGGAGGACAGCGGCATACGGATGAACGAGGGCGGTTGCGACCCGTGGGGCAACCTCTACTGCGGGTCGATGGCCTACGACCGCACCGAGGGCGCCGCCTCGCTCTACCGCGTCACCCCGTCCGGAGACGTGTCCGTCGTGCTGCCGCATGTGACCACCTCGAACGGCATCGACTTCTCGCCCGACGGGACCCGCGCCTACTACAACGACACGAAGACCCGGCGCACGGACGTCTTCGACGTCGTGGACGAGGAGCTGACCAACCGCCGCGTCTTCCACGAGGCCGAGGGCACGTCCCCCGACGGGCTCACCGTCGACTCCGCCGGCAACGTCTGGGTCGCGCTCAACCGCGTCGGCAAGGTCCGCTGCTACTCACCCGACGCCGAGATCCTCCACGAGGCCCAGCTGCCGCTCCGCCTCGTCACCGCGTGCACGCTCGGCGGCACCGACGGGCGGGACCTGTTCATCACGACCTCCCGCGAGAACCTCGACGACCCCGAGCCGCAGGCCGGCTCCGTCTTCCGGATGCGCGTGGACGTCCCGGGCAAGCCGACCCTCACGTTCGGCGGCTGAGCCACTCCCAGTCGGTATGCCGTTCAGCCCCCGGCTCGGCTGCCCGGTTGTGCGCGGTTGAGGTCGCCAGGGCAGCTCAAACCGCGCACAACCCATCCGCCCCGAGCCCCGGTCACGGGTGCGGGCGGCCCCCGGGCGGCGCGTAGCCGAACCACCCGAAGGCACGGCCGCCTCGGACCACCACCGGGGCCGGGGCCGGCTCCGCCCAACCTCCGCCGCCCTCACCGGGACCGCCGAACTCGCCTTGCTCCCCGGCCGGTTCCCCGTCCGACGGGACGCCGAGCAGGCTCCGGGTCAGCACCTCGGAGTCGGACAGCAGCTCGTCCAGCGCCGACTCCAGGTGCTCGTCCGAGGGGTCCTGGCCAGCCAGCGCCCCGTGCAGCACCGCCCGCCGGACGAGCTCCTTGGCGAAGGACGCCGTCGTCCCCTCCGACCGCGCCGCAGCGTGGGCGAGCGCGCCGTCGGAGAAGAGCTGGGCGGCATACAGCCTGAAGAGGGCTCGCCGGCCCGCCTCGTCGGGCAACGGGATCTCGACGGCGAGGTCGACTCTGCCGGGGCGCTGCGACAAGGCGAGCTCGAGGTCTGCGACCCGGTTCGTCGTGAGCAGGAACGCGACATCGGCGTCGGCGTCGAGGCCGTCGAGCGCGTCCAGCACCTCGAAGAGGAGCGGCTGGGGACCCATCGCGAACGACCGGTCCTCGGCGACGAGGTCGACGTCCTCGAGGACGACGATGGCCGGCTGGTGGGCGCGGGCGACCTTGGCCGCCGTATGGATGTGCGCCAGGGCGCCCCCGCTGAGGAGCACGGCAGTGGTCCCCGGCGTCGAGCTGAGCAGGTAGCGCACCGTGTGCGTCTTGCCGGTGCCGGGCGGGCCAAAGAGCAGGACGCCCCGCTTGAGGTGCTGCCCGTGCGCCCGGAGGCGGTCGCGCTGCTCACCGATCCCGACGACATGCGCCCCGATCCGGTCGAGGGCGCCCTCGGGCAGCACGACGTCGGACGACGCAAGCGACGGACGCTCGAGGAAGGTGATCCCCGCCATCCCGCGCCCGTACGGGTCGGAGCCGAAGGTGATGATCTGGCCGCGCAGCACGCTGCGCTCGTCCATGAGGACCCGCAGCCGGTCGATGAGCGACTCGGCCACGGCACGGTCCGCGGCGATGACCTCGAGGAGGGCTTCCTCCCGACCGAACTGCGGTGCGTAGCCCATGACGCGCACGACGACGGCGTTGCCGTTCCACCGGAACAGGTGGACCCCGGCCGAGACGACCTGGCGACGGTCGGTGGCGCGTGGGCCGGTCGCCAGCTGGGCGTAGTCGACGGGCCCCACTCGCACGGAGCCGCCCCACGGGGTGCCGAGCTGGAGCAGGTCGGCAAGGGTCATGTGGTGGCGCATGTCGCCCGCGACCCCGATGACCCGCGCCTCGTCGTCAGTCCCGACCAGCTCGGCCAGGGCGATGTCGGCGTCGACGACCCGGTGGGGCGGCACGTTTTCCGCCACGACCGGGAGGCGCCGGGCGTCGGTGACAAGGTGATCCGAGAGCGCGTCACCCAACCCTTCGCCCGCGTCATCCATGTCGCCGAACCGCTCCAGCGCCGTCTGCACGAAGCGACGGAACTGCCGCATGAAGTCGGCGAGCCCTTCGTCGCCCCCGTCGACCCGCCCCTCGCCGCCCCCGGCGACCACCCTGTCGTCCGTCATGTGGTCACGCTAGGGCACCGCACACGTGCTGCAGGGCCGAACGGCAAGGCCCCTCCACTAGTCTCGGGTCGTGCTGCTCTCAGACAAGGACATCCGCGCGGAGCTCGACTCGGGACGAGTGGTGCTCGACCCCTGGGACCCCGACATGGTCCAGCCGTCGAGTGTCGACGTGCGGCTCGACAAGTTCTTCCGGCTGTTCGACAACCACAAGTACCCCTTCATCGACCCCGCGGCCGAGCAGCCCGACCTCACGCGGCTCGTCGAGGTCGACGGTGAGGAGGACGCCTTCGTCCTGCACCCGGGGGAGTTCGTCCTCGCGTCGACCTTCGAGGGCGTGACCCTGCCGGACGACCTCGCCGCGCGCGTCGAGGGCAAGAGCTCCCTCGGTCGGCTCGGCCTGCTCACCCACGCGACGGCCGGCTTCGTCGACCCGGGCTTCTCCGGGCACGTGACCCTCGAGCTGTCCAACGTCGCCACCCTGCCGATCAAGCTCTACCCGGGTATGAAGATCGGCCAGCTCTGCTTCTTCCGCCTCACCTCGCCGGCCGAGCACCCTTATGGCTCAGGCAAGTACGGCTCGCACTACCAGGGCCAGCGCGGCCCGACCGCGAGCCGCTCGTTCCAGAACTTCCACCGCACGCACGTCTGACCCGAGGCCGTATGCCGCTCACCTCCGTCGCCTGGGACGCCGCTCCCGCTTCCGCGGGCGCCGTCGCACTGGTCCTGCACGGGGGTGCCATCGAGGGGCGCCAGGCGAACCGGGCCTGGTCGCACAACGTGGCACGGCTCTACCCGATCGCCCGGGCGATCGCGGCCGTCGGGACACCCGAACCCCTCGCCGTCGCGAGACTCCGGTTCCGGTGGCGCGGCTGGAACGGTGACGAACGGTCCCCCGTCGCGGACGCCCTGTGGGGCCTCGAGCAGGTCCGGTCCCGCTACCCGGGCCGGCCGATCGCCCTGATCGGCCACTCCATGGGAGGCCGCACCGCGATCCACATCGCCGACGAGCCGGACGTCCGCCTCCTCGTCGGCATCTCCCCGTGGATCGAGGCCGACGACCCGCTGCCGGCGAAGCCGGACCTGACGACCGTCCTCATCCACGGCGACCGCGACACGATCTGCCCGCTCTGGGCCTCGCGCGAGACGGTCGAGAAACTGCGCGCGGACGGACGCCGCGCCGCCCTGGTCCGCGTGGCCCGCTCCGACCACGCGATGCTGATCCGGGCGCGCCTCTGGTCCCGACTCATCGCCGACGTCGTCGTCGCCGGGCTCATGGACCCGCTCGGGGGCGCCACCCCGCCCTGGCCCGACCCGCTCCGGTCCATCGCGGAGAGCGCGGTCGCCGACGGCGGCATCTACGATTTCTGACGCACCACGTCCCTTTTGCGCGCGGGGTGGGGTGGTGCGCGCGACTCAGTGGCGGCGCCCCTGACGAGAAGGAAGGTTGTGAGCGGGGCTGCGTCGCCGGTGCGCGGAGCGAGCGCCAGCCGCCTCCGTGTGCCTCTCCATCGACGAGAAGTGACCGCTCGAAAGGAGATGGCCCTTCGACCGTTGGTGCCTTTTGGAGGGATATTGAGGGTGTTCTGTCGGCTGGGGTAGGTAGCGTGAGGTCGCATGATCCGCTTCGACGGCGTGACCAAGACCTACGGTGCCGGCCCGCCTGCCGTCGACCACCTGACGCTCGAGGCCGCGACCGGCGAGATCACCGTCCTCGTCGGGCCCTCCGGCTGCGGCAAGACGACGACGCTGCGGATGGTCAACCGGCTCATCACGCCGACCTCGGGCACCATCTCGATCGACGGCGTGGACACCGGGACGATGGACCTGACGCAGCTGCGGCGGGGGATCGGCTATGTCATCCAGCAGGCAGGCCTCTTCCCGCACCGCACCGTCGCCGACAACGTGGCGACGGTCCCGCGACTGCTCGGCTGGAGCAAGGCCAAGGCGCGCAGCCGCGCCCTCGAGCTCATCGAGCTCGTCGGCCTCGAGCCGGCGCTGGCGAGGCGCTACCCGGCCCAGCTCTCCGGCGGCCAGCAGCAGCGGGTCGGTGTGGCGCGAGCGCTCGCCGCCGACCCGCCGGTCATGCTCATGGACGAGCCCTTCTCGGCCGTCGACCCGGTGGTCCGCGAGCAGCTACAGCAGGAGTTCCTGCGGATCCAGGCCGAGCTCGGCAAGACGACGCTCTTCGTCACCCACGACATCGACGAGGCCATCAAGCTCGGTGACCGGGTCGCCGTGCTCCGGGTCGGCGGTCACGTGGCCCAGTTCGACACCCCGGAGAAGCTGCTGTCCGACCCCGTCGACGACTTCGTCGCCGGGTTCGTCGGCCGCGACCGCGGCTACCGCGCCCTGGCTTTCGCCGCCGCCCCGGGCCTGCCGCTCCGGGCCGAGCCCACCATCGTGCTCGGTGCCACCCCCGGCGACGTCCGTGCCGTGGGCGCGGACTGGGTGCTCGCCCTCGACGACGACAAGGCGCCCGTCGGTTGGGTGCGCACCGCAGCGGTCGAGCGGCCCGTCGACCGGGCCCTGCTGCACCGCGGCGGCACCGTTGCGAGCACGAATGGCTCGCTCCGCGCCCTCCTCGACGCTGCGCTGAGCTCACCGAGCGGTCGCGGCGTGGTGGCCGACGCCGACGGCCGCTTCGTCGGCACCGTGCTCGCCTCCGACGTCGTGGCCGCCATCGAGAGCGAGCGCGACGCGCAGCGTGCGTCCGAAGGGGGAGCCGGCCCAGCGGCATACGACCACGACGAGCGGGACGCGCCATGAGCTGGGCGCTCGACCACCTCGACGACATCCTCGGGCGAGCGGTCCTGCACGCCTGGCTCGCCGGCCTCCCGCTGCTCATCGGCCTGCTGATCGCGCTGCCGCTCGGGTGGCTCGCCCAGCGGCGGGCCTGGCTGCGCGGGCCATTGCTCGGCGTGACCGGGCTGCTCTACACGATCCCGTCGCTGGCGCTGTTCATCCTGCTGCCGGTGATCCTCGGCACCGGCATCCTCGACTCGATCAACGTCGTCGTTGCAATGACGATCTACACGATCGCGCTGCTGACTCGCACCGTCGCCGACGCGCTGGGCGCCGTCGACCCCTCCACGAGGCAGGCGGCGGTCGCCATGGGGTACGGCGGGCTGGCCCGGTTCCTCACGGTCGACCTGCCGCTCGCTGTGCCCGTCCTCGCCGCCGGCCTGCGCGTCGCCGCCGTCAGCAATGTCAGCATCGTCAGCGTCGCCTCGCTCATCGGCGTGGACCAGCTCGGCTTCTTCCTCACGGACGGCTACGCCAAGTCGTTCGCCACCGAGGTGTGGGTCGGCATCGTCGCCTGCGTCGTGCTCGCCCTCATCTTCGACCTCGTCATCCAGCTGGTGGCGCGGGTGCTGACCCCGTGGGTGAGGGCGGTCGCATGATCCGCGATCTCATCGACTGGTTCACCAACCCCGCCAACTGGTCGGGCGATCTCGGCATTCCGAACCGCCTCAGCGAGCACCTGCGCTACACCGCTGTCGTCGTCATCATCGGCCTGGTCATCTCCCTGCCGATCGGGCTCTACGTCGGGCACACGGGCCGCGCCCGCTGGCTGGTCACGTGGGCCAACGCGATCCGGGCCGTGCCGAGCCTCGGGCTGCTCTTCGCGGTGTCGATGCTCGTGGGGCCGCTCATCCAGAGCGACCTCGCCTTCGTCATCCCGAGCATCGTCGTGCTCGTGCTCCTCGCGATCCCGCCGTTGCTCTCCGGGGTCTACGCCGGCATCGAGAGCGTCGACCCCGCCGTCCGCGACGCGGCCCGCGGCATGGGGATGACCGAGTGGCAGGTGCTGTGGCGGAGCGAGGTGCCGAACGCGCTGCCGCTCGTCCTGTCCGGCCTGCGCAGCGCGGTGCTGCAGGTCATCGCGACGGCGACCATCGCCGCCTCGGTCAGCCTGGGCGGTCTCGGCCGCTTCCTTCTCGACGGGCTCGCCGCCCGTGACGCCGCCCAGATGGTGGGCGGCGCGGTCCTCGTCGCCGCCCTCGCCCTGGTCGCCGACGGCGTTCTCGCCCTCGTTCAAAGGTATGCCGTGTCGCCGGGAATCAGCGGACGTGCGGCACGCGTTGCCACCCTTGACGGCTCGGCGCGACGAGGCGCCGATGCGGCTGCGGTCGCCAGGCCGGAGCTCGACCTCGCCGAGGCAACCGCCTCGGCTCCGCACCGAACGGAAAGAGATCGACCATGAACCGTGCTCGAACGTTCGCCGCCATCGCGCTCGCCGCCGTGGCACTCCCGCTCGCCGCGTGCGGCGGTGGCTCCAACCCCCTCCAGCCGGGTTCGACGGGCACTGCCCCCCAAGGTGGCGCCACCGGCGGCTCGGCGAGTGGATCGGTCACCATCGGCTCGGCCAACTTCCCCGAGTCGACGCTCCTCGGCGAGGTGTACGCCCAGGCCCTCGAGGCGAAGGGCGTCACCGTGAACCGGCACTTCAACATCGGCAACCGGGAGACCTACCTCAAGGCCATCACCGACGGCGAGATCGATCTCGTCCCCGAGTACACCGGGTCGCTGCTCAACTACTACGACCAGAGTGCGACGGAGACGAACCCCGACGCGGTCTTCAAGCTGCTCAAGACCAAGCTGCCCCAGGGGCTCACCGTCCTCGACAAGTCGGCCGCCGAGGACAAGAACTCCCTCGCCGTGACGAAGGAGACCGCACAGGGCTGGAACCTCAAGGCCATCCCGGATCTCGCCGCCCACCAGTCGGAGCTCACGATCGCGGCGCCCGCGGAGTTCCGCACGCGCCAGCAGGGGCTCGTCGGCCTCAAGTCGGTCTACAACATCGTGCCCAAGGAGTTCCGCCCGCTCGACAGCCAGGCGACCGTCAACGCGCTGAAGAACGGCCAGGTCAAGGCCGCCAACATCTTCACGACCGACCCGTCGATCGTGGCCAACGGCTTCGTCGTGCTCGATGACCCGAAGGGCCTCTTCGGTTCGGACAACGTCGTGCCGCTCGTGCGCACCGACAAGGTCGACACGGTCAAGGAGGCCCTCAACGTGGTCTCGGCCAAGCTGGACACCTCGGCGCTCGCGCAGCTGGTCAAGCAGGTCGTCGTCGATCACAAGGACGACAGCGTCGTGGCCAAGGACTGGCTCACCTCCGCCGGGCTGCTCTGACCGGCCCCGGATGACGTGAAGTGGCCCCCACAACAAGGGGTTGTAGTAATGGCACCTAAATAGAAAAGCCCAAAAACTTTTAATGTCCCCACAACCGGCACCGG
>NZ_JBQCCV010000032.1:0-2467 GCF_051961875.1 Intrasporangium sp.
GAGCTCAACGGCTACGAGGGCATCCCGCACCTCATCACCCCGATCATCACGAACCCCAAGAAGGCCGCCCAGGCCCTCCAGTGGGTGGTCCGCGAGATGGACGCCCGCTACGACGACCTGGCCAACTACGGGTTCAAGCACATCGACGACTTCAACAAGGCGGTCCGGGCGGGCAAGGTCGTCCCGCCGGCGGGCTCCGAGCGGAAGATCCGCGCCTACCCGTACCTCCTCGTCATCGTCGACGAGCTGGCCGACCTCATGATGGTCGCGCCGCGGGACGTCGAGGACTCGATCGTGCGCATCACCCAGCTCGCACGTGCCGCGGGCATCCACCTCGTCCTCGCGACCCAGCGGCCCTCGGTCGACGTCGTCACCGGCCTCATCAAGGCCAACGTGCCTTCCCGCATGGCGTTCGCGACCTCGTCGGTCACCGACTCCCGCGTGGTCCTCGACCAGCCCGGCGCCGAGAAGCTGATCGGCCAGGGCGATGCGCTGTTCCTGCCGATGGGCGCCTCGAAGCCCATGCGCGTCCAGGGCGCCTGGGTCTCCGAGTCGGAGATCCACAAGGTCGTCGAGCATGTGAAGGGCCAGCTCCAGGTCACCTACCGCAACGACGTCGCGGCGGAGCCCGAGAAGAAGCAGATCGACGAGGAGATCGGGGACGACCTCGAGGTGCTCCTGCAGGCCACGGAGCTGGTGGTCACGACCCAGTTCGGGTCCACGTCCATGCTCCAGCGGAAGCTGCGGGTCGGCTTCGCGAAGGCCGGCCGGCTCATGGACCTGCTCGAGAGCCGCGGGGTGGTCGGCCCCTCCGAGGGGTCCAAGGCCCGCGACGTGCTCGTCAAGCCGGACGACCTGCCGGCCGTCCTCGCTGCGCTCCGCGGGCAGGACTCGCCGTCCTCCGGGACGGCAGCCGCGGACGAGGCCCTCGCCGACAACGCCAGCGCCAACCACCACTTAGGGCAGTACGAGAACGACTCGCCGTACGCGGAGGACCTCGTCGCCAAGGACCTGGAGGGGCGTCCGCAGGCGGTCGACTACCACGACGGCGACGACGAGGGCGGCGAAGACGCATGGTCGCTGACCGGACGCTAGGCTGAGACGGTGACCACCCCGCCGTCGGCGTCCCCCTCCCAGCTGTGGAACCTCCCGAACATCCTCACGATGGCGCGGATCGTCCTCGTGCCCTTCTTCATCTGGTCGCTGCTGGCCGACGGCACGGCGCACGGGCCCTTGCGCTGGGTCGCGTTCGCCCTGTTCGCCGTCGCGATCTACACCGACCAGCTGGACGGCTCGATCGCCCGCCGGCGCAACCTCATCACCGACTTCGGCAAGATCGCCGACCCGATCGCGGACAAGCTCCTGACCGGGGCCGCGCTCGTGCTGCTCTCGGTGCTGGCCGAGCTGCCCTGGTGGATCACGGTGCTCATCCTCGTGCGCGAGTGGGGCATCACGGCGCTGCGCTTCGTCGTCATCCGCTACGGCGTCATGCCCGCCTCGCGCGGCGGTAAGCTCAAGACCGTGCTCCAGACGGTCGCGATCCTGCTGTACCTCTTCCCCCACACCCCCGGTCTGGCCGTGCTCTCCGCCGTCGCCTTCTGGGTGATGCTGCTGGACCTTGCCGTGACCGTGGTCACCGGGGCCGACTACGTGCTCAAGGCCGCGCGGCTCCGCGCGTCCGCCCGGAAGGCGGACTGAGGCGATGTCCGAGGACCGGGTCCCGACCGTGACAGCGCACGAGGTCGTGGAAGCCTTCGTCGCCCGCGGGGCCACCGCGGCCACCGCCGAATCGCTCACCGCAGGGCTCGTCGCGGCCGCACTCGCGGACGTCCCCGGCGCATCCGGGATGCTCCGCGGGGGCGTCGTGAGCTATGCGAGCGCAGTGAAGGCGTCGGTGCTCGGGGTCTCGCCGGAACTGCTCGCGCGGGCCGGCTCGGTCGACGCCGACGTAGCCCGCCAGATGGCCGACGGCGCCCGACGGGTCTGCGGGGCTGACTACGGCGTCGCGACCACCGGCGCCGCCGGCCCCGAGGCGCACGACGGCAAGCCGGTCGGGACCGTGTTCGTCGCCGTCTCGGGCCCGGCCGGGTCGGCCGTGCACGCCTACGCGTTCGACGGCGACCGGGCCGCGATCCGCCGCGCCGCCACCGAGGCGGCACTCGCCGCCCTGCTCGATGCACTCCGGGACGCCTCCCCTGGGACGGGCGCGGAAACTGGGAGCGAGCTGTGAATTGGTTCGGCGCGGAGCCCGACGGGGAACAATACAGCTGTCCGCGGAGTTGTGGATAGTGTCGTCAACCGAAGGCGGCGCCACTAGGATGAGTCACACGGAGCCCCGAGAGGTCGGGGAGCCCGAGCCAAGGAGCGCATCGATACACATGGTTAAGCAGCCCGTATCCGTCAACGGCGTAGTGCGCTGGCGTGATGTGGGATTGGCCGACATCGGTAAGCAGGAACAGAAGGAGCG
>NZ_JBQCCV010000033.1:0-23441 GCF_051961875.1 Intrasporangium sp.
GTGGTCGTCGTGGTGACCTGCGGCTCTGTGGTCGTCGTGGTGACCTGCGGCTCTGTGGTCGTCGTGGTGACCTCGGGCTCGGTGGTCGTCGTGGTGACCTGCGGCTCTGTGGTCGTCGTGGGCGGGTCCGTCGGTGCGATCACGGCCTCGCAGGCGGCGACGCCCGGGTCATTGCCGGCAACCTGGACGATGTAGGAACGCCCTTGGGCATCCGGGAAGAAAGCCCCCTGCTTGATCTGGTCGGGATCCTTGCTGATCGCCTTCCAGTTGACCTCGATGGGGTTCTTCCCCTCCTTGAGCCGCTCATTGCCGGGCTGGCCGACGTACTTGCAGACCCAGACGTTGTCGCTCTCCTGAAGAGCTTGTGCTGGCAACGCTCCAGCGAGCGAGAAGCCGATGCTGCCGATGGCGAGCGTGCAGCCCGCCGCCAGCTTCACCGACCGACGCGAAATAGTAATGGACGTCGTCGAAGACATGGTTCCACCCCTGCACCCGCGCATGCGCATAGGCATGCGAAATTGACGCACCCCTCCGGTGCGATTCCCCTTGCGCTTCCCCCGAAGCGCCATTCCCCCAGGCCGCTTCCCCCGAAGCACCTGTATGGCGTGACGATAGCGCAGAACTACCGCGAGTAAGGGCGTTTTGCGGGGGCATGTCCGGCGAAAGGTCAAAAGGCCCCACTAACTTTCGGTCTCAGGGGCATCAAGACGAACGTCGACGTGCGATAGCTGCCGTTCAGGCTCGAGCAAGGCGCTTCCTGGCGCGGAAGGCCCAAAGGGCTGGCAGTGCGGCGATATGGCGAGAGCTGCGCCGCAGCCCTTCAGCGACACCTAGCAGCTGATGAGAACGGCCGATCGACCTAGCTCCGCGGCGCCGGATCTTCCGGCCTGGGCTATGAGGAGGTCTTTGGGGCGGGCCGGCTTGTCGGCCTCCCTATGGAGGCCTATCCCGAGGGCTGCTCGCGTCCCGGACTTGGCGCCACTTCGGCCGGCACGGGCTTGAAGACGAAGAACCCGGCCGCTACAAGCAGCATGAGGCCGACTCCCGTGTACACCGCCCAGGCCTGCCCGCTGACGTGCATGTCGCCATTGTCATCGTGAGGGCTGGGAGCGTCAGGCCAAACGTCAGGTCGGTTCGGGAACGCTCCGGCCCGGAATTGCCGCGGAGCGCGCTGACGCCACGGCAGAAGGGGAGGAAGTGGCCGTCGCTCCTCGGGAAGGATCGCTTTCGGTCAGGGCGACGACTTCCTCCCAGTCGGGGCCCTCGAGCTCGATGGCAGCGGCCGGGAAGAGGCCGTTGTCCTCCTTGTCCATGTGATCGCGCAGCGCGGCGATGAACTCGTCGATGACCTCGAAGTCGCCGCGACGGATCTCGTCGGCCATCGCCCCGAGCCCGGCGTGCTCGGCGCACAGCCCGTCCACGTGCTCGTGGAATTCCCGGCTGCGGCGCAGCACCGTGAACAGTCCCCGCTCCTCGGCATGGGTGTGCGGGTGCAGCAGGGCGTCGAGCCGCTCGAGTGCCTTGGCCACGGCAGCAGGGTCTCCGGAATCCCGCGCCCGGTAGAGGTCACCGGTGAAGTTCACGAGGTCCTCGTGCTCGGTCATGAACCGGCCGACGGCCCTGATCTCACGGCATCCGCAGTGGTTGCACACCGAGATCACGTTCCCCGATCAGGCGCGGCGCGTCAGGCGGAGCGTCCACTTCTCGGGGCCCTCCTCGAGGTAGGCGATGTCCAGGGCGCCGAACCGGTCCTGCAGCTGGGCGAGGAGCGGGACCGGGTTGTGCGGCGCGACGAGGTCCATCGAGCCGCCGACGGGGATGGCGGAGAAGGCGCCGAAGACGCTGGCATGCCGGATCGCGTGCGGGATCGTGCGTGCGTCGAGGGTGGGCACCCCCTCATCGCTGCAGCCACAACCGCAGGACTGCTGCTTCGCCTCGGTCAGGGGGATCTGTGCGTGGGTGGACACTCGGGCTCCTAGAGTCGATCAGACGGGCTGGGCTTTTGTCATCCCGGCCGTCATTTTATACGGTGGTGTATGTGGAAAATACCGAGGGCTGGGGCCCGATGCCAACTCGAGACGGCGCCGCCGATCTCGTCGCCGGCCTGTCCCCGCAACGCCGCAGGGTCTTCGAGGCCCTGGACGCCGAGCCGCGCTCGATCGCCTCGCTCGCGAACACGCTGGGCGCGCACGTCAACACCGTTCGCGAGCACCTAGACGGCCTGGTCACCAGTGGCCTGGCCCTCCGGTCCCGGCTCGCGCCGAAGGGCCGTGGCCGACCGGGCTGGGGGTACGTCGTCCGCCCCGGTGCCGCCTCGCCCGCCGTCGGCGAATACGCCGCTCTTGCAAGCGTTCTCGCCGATCACGTCGCCTCCCAGGGCGGCGACGTGCGAGGCGACATGCGTCGGCTCGGCCATGGGTGGGGACAGGCGCTCGTCACGGCCCGCGTGCCCAGCACCGAGCCGGCCGACGCCGAGCGCGAGGTCATCTCGCTCCTCGGCGATCTCGGATTCGACCCGGAGGTCACCCCGAGCTGCATCCGGCTGCGTCAATGCCCGATGCTCGCCGTGGCCCGGGAGCGCCCCGACGTCGTCTGCAGCGTGCACCACGGCATGGTCCAGGGGGCGCTCGAAGCCTCCGGGGGAGAGGCCACCAACGTGAGTCTCGAGGCCTTCGCCGAGATCGGCTCCTGCCGGCTCAGGCTCCACTGAGCGGACCGGGCAGACTGACACTCGTGGGCCACCGATCCGTCACCGAGCACCGGGCCGCCCTCCGACGTCTCGTCGGGGCCGGCCGCGCCGAGACGATCCCGCTCGATCGGCACGCAGTGGGGCGCCGGCTCGCGGCAGATCTCGTCGCCGCCGACGACCTGCCGCGCTTCGACAGCAGCGCGATGGATGGGTATGCCGTCCACCCTGCCCACCCGGAGCAGCTCGTCCTCGACGTGGTGGGCGACGTGCCCGCCGGTGCCTCGGCCCAGTTCGACGTGCGCCCCGGGGAGGCGGCTCGGGTCATGACCGGCGCGCCAGTCCCCGCGGGGTCCCTCGCAGTGGTGCCCGTGGAGCGGACGGACGCCGCGCCGACGGGCGAGGCGCCGGGCAAGGTGACGATCGAGGGGGCGGTCATCCCGGGCCAGCACATCCGGCGGCGCGGGGAGGAGATAGCGACGGGCGAGGTCATCGCCCGGGCGGGTGCCCTCGTCGATGCGCCCCTGCTCGCGCTCGGCCGCTCCGCGGGCTGCGCCGCGCTCGCTGTCCATGCCTGCACCCGAGTCGCCGTCGTCGCCACGGGGGCCGAGCTCGGCCGTTCCGGGCACACACTCGCTCTCGGTGAGATCCACGAGTCCAACTCCGAGATGATTGCCGTCCTCGCCCTCGAGGCCGGGTGCGTCGTCACGCAGGTCGTGACGTGCTCGGATGACCCGGACGAGCTGCGTACCCTCTTCGCGGCTCTCGACGCCGCCCCCGATGTCGATCTCGTGCTCACGACGGGGGGTGTCAGCCAGGGGGCTCACGAGGTGGTCAGGCAGGTCGGGGAGGCGATCGGCGGCTTCGAGTTCGTCCACCTCGCAATGCAGCCCGGCGGCCCGCAGGGCACCGGACATCTCGGCCGGACGCCAGTGGTGTGCCTGCCCGGGACCCCGGTGGGTGCGTACGTCTCCTTCGCGATGCTCCTGCGCCCGGCCCTCGACGAGCGGCACGGTGCCCCGCAACGAGAGGTGCGGGCCGCGGCATACCGGGGGGCGAGTCGGGCCACCCGTCCCGGCAGGGTCCAGTTCGTGTCGGCCGTCCTGGATCCCGACGGAACCGTCTCCGCGGCGCCGGGCCTGCACCTGCCCGCGCTGGCGCGGGCGAACGCCTTCATCGAGGTGCCGGAAGAGGTCGAATCGCTCTGTGCGGGCGACGAGGTCGCCGTCCGCCTCCTCTGAAAAGCCCCCGGGCCGGCCGCTCAGCATGGATGCTTTATGGGAGGAATTTCCGGCTTGGTCGGCCAATGGTGTGACTTGCGCCACATTGTCTGGGATCGCAATCGCTGCCAGACGTGCGTATCTACGCTGAGGGCATCGCCGACAACCTCCCCCCGGTCGGTGAGCCGATAGCACTGAACGACAAGGAAATTGAACCCTCGGCGTCGTCAGGGCTGGTCAACAAGGAGCCCCTTTCCTTCCTCCCCGGAGCGTGGGGGGCTCCTTGTTGAAGGCTCTCCGGGTGGTTCCGCTGCCTGGGCCCTGGTCAGCGCCTGCCTCGGGGTTCAGGCGGGCGACTTCGTGGCGTCCGCCACCCATGCCCCGAGGGGCGGGTTCCACTCGCGCACGACCCTCCGGAGGACGAAGCCGTTCTGCCAGTAGGGGTCGTTGTCGAAGACAGACGTGACCTCGTCGATCGACTCCCCCTCATAGACGATCAGCGCGCCGTTCGCGGGGTCCTCGTCGGTCAGCTCGCCCTCGGACACCTCGTCGTGGCCCGCCTGGTACATGCCGGCGACGAGCAAGCCCGGCTGCCCGGTGAGCCACTCGCGGTGCTCGGGCCGGACCTTCAGCATCTCCGTCGTGTCGTCGGGGTAGGTGTAGTGGATCGCGAAGATGGCCATGCAGTCCTCCTCGGGTCGTTCGATCAGGGGCGGTCAGCGGTGGTCACGCGGTCGTGGCCGGCGTAGACATTCAGGCGCCCGTTGCGCACGAAGCCGACGAGCGTCATACCGGCATCGTCGGCCGCTTCGACGGCCAGCGACGAGGGTGCCGAAACGGCTGCCAGGCAAGGGATTCCGGCCATGAGCGACTTCTGGGTGAGCTCGAAGGATGCACGCCCGGAGACCATGAGCACCGTGCCCGTTGCGGGCAGCTTCGCCTCGAGCAGCGCCCACCCGACGACCTTGTCGACCGCGTTGTGCCGGCCGACGTCCTCGCGCACCACGAGCGCCTCTCCGTCGGCGGTGAAGAGGCCCGCGGCGTGCAGCCCGCCGGTCTTGGCGAACGACCGCTGCTCGTCGCGCAGCAGGTCGGGCAGCCCGGCGATCACGGCGGCTGGGACGCGCAGGGGGTCCTCGCTGACCCGCCAGGGCGTCTCGGCGCGGAGCTGTTCGATGCTGGCCTTGCCGCAGACCCCGCACGCCGACGACGTGAAGAAGTTGCGCGTCAACTCCTCCGCCGGCCCGGCGACTCCCGGCGCGAGGGCGACGTCGATGACGTTGTACGTGTTCTGCTCGTGGCCGGTCTCGTCGGAGACGACCGCGCCCTCGCAGTAGCGGGCCACCACGACATCGTCGAGCGAGCGGATGATGCCCTCGGAGACCAGGAAGCCATGGACCAGCTCGATGTCGTGGCCCGGCGTGCGCATCGTCACCGTCAGGGGCCGTCCGTCTACGCGGATCTCGAGGGGTTCCTCGACCGTCAGCGTGTCCGGCCTGACGCGTTCGGTTCCCGCTCCCACGTCGATCGACCGCACCTTGCGTCGGACCGTGACCCGTCCCATGGGAACAGCGTGCCAGACTCGGCTGTGTGGAGTCCCTCGGCGTCATCGTCCTGACGGGGGGTGGCTCGACCCGGATGGGCCGTCACAAGCCGGCACTTGATGTCGGTGGGCGGCCGATCGTCGCCCGCATCCTCGAGGCCTGCGCAGGCCTGCCGGTCGTCGTCGTCGGTGACGCCGCCGCCGTGCCCGCCGGCGTCTGCGTGATCCGCGAGGACCCGCCCGGAGGTGGTCCCGTCGCCGGCATCGCCGCCGGGTTTGCCGAACTCGCGAGCGCGTATGCCGCCCAACCGGTTTCCGGTGCACCGCTCCTCGAGCGAGTGGCTGTGCTCGCCGGCGACCTCCCGTTCGTCACCCGCGAGGCCCTCGACGGCCTTGGCGACGCGCTCGAGGCAGACCCGTCCGCCGAGCTCGCCCTCGCGGTCGACGCCGAGCAACGGGTCAACTGGCTCTGCGCCGTCTGGCGCGCGGAGGTCCTCGGGCAGCGTCTCGAGGCCGTCGGTGACCCGACCGGCGTCAGCGTCCGGCGCCTGATCGACAGCTCGTGCCGGGCGCTCGTCGCCGACCGCTCGGGCTGGTCGGCAGATGTCGACACGCCCGAGGAGCTCGCCGCCGCCCGTGTCGCCGCGACCGGGTCCGGCTAGCTCCGGCCATCGCGGTCACGAGTTGATCCGGATGATCTCCTGCTGGTACGGCGCGATGACCTTCGTCGAGATGCGGCAGTCGAGCAGCAGGAACGGACGCGACTGGGCGTCCTCCGTCGCCCACTCGGCGAGCCGGTCGAGGTCGCTCAGGTGCCGCACCACGACGCCCTCGGCGCCGACGGCTCGAGACAGACCCGCGAAGTCGACGTCGGAGATGAGCATCGGCCGCTCGGCCACACCCTTGAGCCCGTAGAGGTTCACCTCGGCGCCATACGCGCCGTCATTCCACACGACCGCGAGGCCGCGACCTCCCGCCACGCGGACGGCCGACTCGAGGTCGGCGAGGGCCATGAGACCGCCGCCGTCCCCCGTCGTGAGGACGATCGTCGAGTCGGGCTTCGCGAGGGCCGCGCCGGGCACGGACGGGAACCCGAGGCCGATCGACTGGTACGCGGTGCCGACCATCATCATCCGGTCCGGGGAGGTGACGGGCCAGTACATGTTCGCCCAGCCGATGAAATGGCCGCCGTCGGACACGACGACACGGTCCTCGGGAAGCAGCTCACCGATGCGTTGCGCGACCGACCGGGGGTCGAGCCGGCCGTCGGGCGCCAGCTCGTCGCCCACCTCGCGGGTGCGGAGCGCCGCGATGTCGACCGACTCCCGCCAGCCTGACGGCTCCGCCCCGAGGCTGGCCAGCGCAGTGACGAGCTCACGGGCCACGACGGCCGCATCACCGCGAATGAAGCCGCCCACGTTCGGGTGGGTGGCGGTCGGGGCGACGTCCACCTGCACGACGCGCGTGCCCGGAGCGAAGAGCTCTCCGAACCGCATCGTGAACTGGTTCAGCCCGGCGCCGAACACGACCGCGAGGTCGGCCTCGCGGACGAGGTCCATCGCGGCTTCGGCCCCGAAGCCGCCGGTCACCCCGAGGTCATACTCCGCGGCGGGGAAGATCCCTCGTCCGAGCGCGGTGGTTGCGGTGATCGATCCCGTCGCGTCGGCGAGGGCGCCCAGAGCCTGGCCGGCCCCGGACAGCCAGGCGCCGCGACCTGCGAGCAGGAGCGGACGCTTGGCCGAGGCCAGCGCCACGGCGAGGTCTCGGACCGCGCTCTGCGCGAACGGGCCCTGCGGCGCGAGCGGTTCGGGCAGGCGGGGCTCGGGAGCGGCGGGAACCGGTCCCGCCTCGAGGGTCGCGACGTCATACGGGATGGCGAGGATCGTCGGCACCCGGTAGGTCAGGGCGTGCTCGATCGCGATGACCGTCGTCGCAGCCGCGTCCATCCGGCCGACCGTGTAGGTGCGCGCACCGACCGCGGACGCGAGCGCGATCTGGTCGACGTCCCAGGGGCGCCGCCCGGAGGTTGGCTCGTCGCCGACGACCAGGACGAGCGGGACGTGCGCCTGCACCGCCTCCGCGAGGGCCGTCAGGGTGTTCGTGAAGCCCGCGCCATAGGTCGCGGTCGCGGCGGCCAGGCGGCCCGAGGCTCGCTGGTAGGCGTCGGCGGCGACCACCGCACCGGCCTCGTGCCGGACCGCCGTGAAGGTGGCCGACGTCTGCCGTTCGAGGGCGTCGAGGAACCACGCGTTCCCGTTGCCCATGAGGCCGAAGACGTGGTCGACGTGGGCGGCGAGGGTGATCGCGACGTGCGTGGACACGGTGGGCATGGAGACGCTCCTGACTGCGAGGCGAACGGGTGTTGAGGCCGTATGTGTCTCGCTCGCCCTGCGGGTCCGCGGTGACCCCGGGCGGCTGCGTGCCCATTTTTCGAGCACCAACACCGCAAGAGGCGGTGTCGGACACGCGGAGTATATGACGGGCGCTCCTCGGATGGGCGAGCGCGCGTGTGGCTGACCGTGGCCTTCGGGCGACTGATCTGCCCCCACCAGGCGGTCCTGGGACGCCTTCCTCCGGACCCGCTCGCAGGGAGTTGGCTGGGAGTTGTCTCAAGAGATCGTCAAGCGGCAGGCCGGCTCGCTCCGGCTCTCTTATGGACTTTGCAAAGTCTTCCCCAGTCCCGTTGACCCGCTTTCTGCGGGCCTGCGACGTTTCGGCTCCCGGCTCTTGTCATCCCTGACGACGAGCGGGCCGAATGACAAGGAGCAGACGTTGAACCGACTGAAGTCCGGCGTGGGGACCGGTGCTCTCCTCGCTCTCGCGGTGGCCGTCGCGCCGGCCGCGCCCGCACTCGCCGGCCAGAGCGGCAACCCCGCCTCCGGCGAGAAGCTCATCGTCAAAACCGTCGTCACCGACAAGGACGGCTCGACCCACGTCCGCTACGAGCGCACCTACGACGGGTTGCGTGTCGTCGGCGGTGACCTCGTCTCCCACCGCGACCCCAAGGGCGCCGTGAGGAGCGTGACCTACAACCACGGCCGCAAGTCCGCCGCCCCCAACACCATGACACCGGCGATCTCGGCGTCCGCGGCCCGCACCACGGGGCTTGCCGCATCCCACGCCCGGCAGGAGAAGGCAGCTCCCGGGGAACTGGTCATCTTCATGACAGACCAGGGCGCGCGCCTCGCCTACGAGGTCGTCACCGAGGGCGTCCAGGCCGACCAGACGCCCAGCCGGGTCCACACCATCGTCGATGCGAAGACCGGCGCGGTCCTCGAGTCCTGGGACGACATCAAGCACGGCACGGGCAACGGCATCTTCGTCGGTACCGTGGCTCTCGGCACGACGGGCAGCCCGGGCAGCTACTCCCTCAAGGACGCCCGCGGCAACTACACCACCGACCTGGGCAACGGGACGACCGGCACCGGCACGACCTTCACCGACGCCGACGACGTCTGGGGCACAGGCAGCCAGAGCAACCGTCAGTCCGCCGCCGTCGACGCGCACTACGGCGCGGAGATGACGTACGACTTCTACAACAACGTCCTCGGCCGGGCCGGTATCTGGGGCAACGGCCAGGGCGCCCGGTCCCGCGTCCACTACGGCAACAACTACGTCAACGCGTTCTGGGACGGCACCCAGATGACCTACGGCGACGGCGCGAGCAACCAGAACCCGCTCGTCGAGCTGGACGTCGCGGGCCACGAGATGAGCCATGGCGTCACGGAGAACACCGCCAACCTCACCTACTCGGGCGAGCCGGGCGGCCTCAACGAGGCGACCTCCGACATCTTCGGCACGGCCGTCGAGTGGTACGCCAACAACGGCAACGACAACCCCGACTTCCTCATCGGTGAGCTGATCAACATCAACGGCAACGGCACGCCGCTGCGCTACATGGACAAGCCGAGCAAGGACGGTGCCTCGAAGGACTGCTGGAGCTCGACCCTCGGCAGCCTCGACCCGCACTACTCGTCAGGGCCGCTCAACCACTGGTACTTCCTCGCCTCGAACGGCTCCGGCGCACGCACCATCAACGGCGTCAGCTACAACAGCCCGACGTGCAACGGGGCGACCGTGACCGGCATCGGCCACCAGAAGGTCGAGAAGATTTGGTACCGCGCCCTGTCGACCTACCTCACCTCGTCGAGCAACTATGCCGCGGCCCGGACCGGGGCGATCAAGGCGGCCAAGGACCTCTACGGCACCGGCAGCGCGGAGTGCACGGCGGTCGCCGACGCCTTCTCCGCCATCAGCGTCGCCGCCACCTCCGAGACCTGCGGCACCGACAGCCCGACCCCGCCCCCGAGCGGTGCCAGCTGGGTGACGAACGGTGGCTTCGAGTCGGGCCAGACCGGCTGGACCGGCACGTCGGGGCCGATCACGAACAACACCGGGCGCCCGGCCCACACCGGCTCGTGGAAGCTGTGGCTCGGCGGCAACGGCCGGACGGCCTCCGAGTACGAGCAGCAGGCGTTCACGGTGCCCGCCACGGCGACCGCCCCGACGCTGACCTACTGGATCCGCATCGACACGTCGGAGACGACCAAGGCCTACGCCTACGACACGATGACGGTCTCCCTCAACGGCACGACGGTCAAGAGCTACTCGAACCTCTCTGCCAACAATGCCTACCAGCAGGTCACCGTGGACCTGTCCGCCTACAAGGGCAAGTCCGTCACCCTCAAGTTCACCGCCAACGAGGACGCGAGCTACCAGACGAGCTTCGTCGTCGACGACGTGAGCGCGCAGGGCTGAGACCCAGCTCCGCGCCCAGGGCCGGTATGCCGTCGAGCGAGCTCAGCGGCATACCGGCCCTGCCGCTACGTGCTGGGGGTCTCGCAGCGCGTCGTCGCTGGGACGGTGAGCGTCACGTCCGCGACGAGGGCGGTCACCGTGCTGCGGATCTCGCCCAGTGACGGGTCGTCGAGGTCGACCGGGTGATGGTGCACGTCGGTCACCGTGATCGTGATCGGGTTGCTGCTCGTGTCCGTCGAGTCGGGCAGCTGGGTCGGCGTGAGGGCGGGCGCACCGAGCCGCAATGTGGAGAGGGCGACGAGGAGGCCGTTGCGCCTGCCCTTGTCGAGGTTGCAGATGCGGCCGTGGATCGTGTCCGTGTCGACGGACAGGGTGCCGTTGGCGTTGATGACGACGGTGTCATGGAAGCCGGCGATGCCACCGGTGCGCCGGAAGGTCAGCGGAAAGGTCGGCCCGGTGGCGTCGACGATCGGCTGGTCAGCGCCCGGCGTGCCGCCGCCCGGCCCGGTCTCCGTCAGGGTGGTGGCGACGCCGAGCGGCCCGCCCGGCACCGGGGTCGAACCCGGCGCGATCGAGGGGACGGTGCACCCGCCCAGACCGAGGACGCCGACGCACAGACCCGCGGCGAACCCCCTGCCACCCATACGCCCCATCATCCGGCGGTCCGGGACGCTCCGCACCTCGGCGTCAGGGCGCGTCGTAGTCCTTGAGGAAGCTGATGATGAAGGGGGCTGCGTCTGTCGTGCCACTGGGTCCGATTTCGTTGTAGGCGGCGATGGCGAGGTCACCACGTCCGGCCACCATCCAGGCGTGGGTCTTCGGCGGGCTGTCGGTGCCGAACTCTGCGGTACCCGTCTTGGCGTATTCGACACCCACCTGCTGGAGCACGCGCCCGGAGCCCTCCTTGACCACGGCGCGCATCTCGGTGCGGAGCACCTCCGCCTCCTTCGGCTGCAGCGGCACGTCGGGCGCCGGCTGGTTCGGCTCGTCGGCAATGAGCCTGGGCCGGACCGTCTGTCCGCGCATGACCGACGCCGTCGCCACCGCCATCGTGAGCGGCGACGCCTCGACCCGGCCCTGGCCGATGAAGGAGGCCGCGTGCTCGACGACGTCGTCCGTCGCGGGGACGGAGCCGACGAACCCGGTCCACGGGAGCTTCAGGTCCTCGCCCATGCCGAGCGAGTGCGCCGCCGACATGAGGTCCTGCTGTGACACCTTCTGGTACTGGCTGATGAACGCCGTGTTGCACGAGAAGGCGAGGGCCGTCGCGAGCGTGATGTTGCCGACCTTGTCCTTCGGATAGTGGGAGTAGTTGGCGAACTTGCGCCCATGGACCGTCACGCTGTCGGTGCAGGGCAGCTTCGTGTCGGCCGTGGCGCCCTTGCGCACGAGCGCGAGCGAGCTCGCGAGCTTGAAGGTCGAGCCGGGCGCGGCACGGCCGGCGAGGGCGAGCGGGGCGCCGCCCGCGGCGGGACCGACCGCCGCGGCGATGATCTCACCGGTGGACACGCGCACCGCGACGAGGGCCGTCGGGTGAGTGTTCTGCCCGGCCAGGGCCTTCTCGGCAGCGGTCTGGGCGCGCTGGTCCAGGGTGAGCCGCAGCGGCGTGCCGTCGGTCGACAGCTCCGCGTACAGCTCGCGCTTGGCGGTCGTGCTGCCGTCGGCGCCCTTCGTCAGTGCCTGCACGGCCAGGCCCGGGGCGCCTCGCAGCTGCTCGTCGTAGCGCAGCTCCAGGCCGGACTGACCGACCTGCTCTCCGGGCTGCAGGGTGCCCTTCGACTTCTGGATCTGCTCGGCCGTCGCCTCACCGACGGTGCCGAGGATCGGCGCGGCCCACGTCCGGGTCGGGCCGAGCACCATCATCTGTGGGATGCGGGACGCGCCCTTGATCGCGTCGATCGCCTTGACGTTCTTGGCGAGGGTCGGGTCGGTCGACCGCAGGGTCAGCGCCGAGACGAACGCCTGCGCTCCCGCCTTGCTCACCCGGTCGGCGTAGGCGACCGGGTCGATGCCGAGCACCTTGGCGAGCTTCGTCGCTGAGTCCTGAACGGCGGCGCCGGTGACGCGGGTCTTGTCGATCCCGACGAGGGCGACCTCCCGCTCGGTCATGATCGGCTGGCCGTCGCCGGCGAGGATGTCTGCGCGCTTCGGCCACTTCGTCACCAGCGAGAGCACCTCGTCCCGCTTGAGCTCGGGCACGACGAGGTCGGGCGACCAGGAAACGCGCCACTTCCCGTCGACGAGCGTGAGCGGCACCTCGGTCTGGTAGCGCCAGTGCTTCGCCGACTTCGACACGTCCCACTGCGTCACGAGGGTCGCCGTGGCCTTGTCGGCGCCCTCCGCCTGCGACACCTTCGTCACGGTCACGGCGGGCCGGGCCTGGCCCATGCCCTTGTAGACCTTCTGTACGAAGGCCGTGGCGTCCGTGGGCGTGGCTCCGCTCAGCGGGACCGCATCGAGGTTCGCGCTGGCGAGGCCGCCGGCGAGGGCCTGCACGGCCGCGTCCGGTGTCGGCGGCTTGTCGAACATCGAGCAGGCGCTCGTCGCCCCGGTGCCGAGCACGGCGACGAGGGCGAGGGCGACACTGCGGCGTCGGGCGGTGGAGGTCACGGGTCAACCGTACGGGCGCGGTCTTCCGTCACCGAGGCGGGCGCGCCAGGGCGCAGGCGAGCGAGGCCGACGAGGCCGACGGCGATCGTGAGCGCGAGCGGCCACAGCGGGTGGTTCGCCGGGGCAAGGGCGGCTCGGAACACGGCCCAGCCGGCGTCGAGCCACTCGCTGGGCGGGGAGGTCGCCAGCATGGCCCTCGAGCCGGCGACGTAGCTGACCGCCGTGAGGATGACCGGGACCACCCACACGACCACCAGCGCGCCGACCCAGGCGAGGACCGCAGAGCGCGAGCGCGGCGGGCACAGCGCCAGGCCGATCCCCGCCACGACCGCCGTCACCCAGGGGATCGCGGTGTAGAGGGCCTGCCAGACCCCGCTGCCGGCGGAGCCCCGGAGCAGCAGGAACGTCCCGAGCCAGCCACCCAGCACCGTGCTCAGCAGGGCGACGCCGATCGCTCGGGCCCCTGGGCGTCCGACAGCGACGGCGTGCCCGACGACGAGGCCGAGCACCGCACCCACGACCGTGACGGCGACGAGGGCACTGAGGTAGAGCTCGGCCCGCTTCGACCCGTCGAGCCCGTTCCTGACGACGATGCTCGTCTGGGCGAGCGAGACCGCGGCCGCGAGGGCCGCGCCACTGAGGGCCGCCCGCACCCCACGCCTTCGCCGCTCAGGGGGCGCGGTGAGGCCAGTCAGTGCGGCCGCCACCCCGCCCACGATCCCGATCGCGACGAGGAACCCGATGAGGTACTGGCTGAGCGGCAGCGCCACGCGCGGCATGCTCTCCGGGGCCTGCTCCGTGTCCCACAGGTTCTGCAGCGGCAGGCGGAGTCCCGTCAGCAGGAACGGCAGGGCCCCGACGACCCACCAGGCGGCGGCGCCGGCGACGACTCGTCCCAGGGTGCTGCGCATGCGGCCCGATCCTGTCAGGGCCACGCCGCCCGGTCCAGCGGGAATCCCGCGGCACGCTCGGGTCGCCAGAGCTGGACGGACGCCACCGGCACGAACCCGGCGGCGAGGAACGCCCGCACCGATCGTGCGTTGCCGGGTGCGCACGCCGCGACGAGGACGTCGTCCGCGGGCACGAGGCCTCGCGCTGCGGCGATGGTCGCCCGGCCGGTATGCCGCCCAGCGGAGTCCATCTCCACCCCGACCTCCCACAGCCCACCCAGCCCGCGGCCCAGGGTCACGACCGTGCGGACGTCGTGAGCGGCATACCCCCACGTGGTCACCCCGCCCCGGATGGTCTCCGCGTGGCGCGCCCGAGGGTGCTCAGCGAGGTCCGACCGTGGCACGAGCGTGCCCGGGTCGCCCGTGCCCGAGGCGACGAGGACGAGGTCGAGCACGTCGATCCACCCCCGCCCGGCGAGCGCACTGACGAGGCGCGGATTGCTCGCGCCGCCGTAGCCGTCGGCCCCGAGCCCGGTGAGGGACTCGTCGGGCACGTCCGGCCCGACCGCCAGGAAGGCGCGCCCCGTGAACGCGACGACGCCCTCCACCCCCTGCAGCCAGGGCGTCGTCCGTTCCCAGCCACCGTCGACGGGCGGGAAGGTGCCGCGGGCGGTAGCGGTCAGGGCCGCGGCGATCGGATGCACGGGGCCATCCTGCCAAGCGGGCCGCAGCGCCCGGAGCGGCGCCGCCGGAGTCGCATTGAGTGGCGCTCCGGGGGACCTGCTCGCCGTCCGTTAGGTTTGGGCCATGCCCCGACCGCATGCGGCCGCACTGATCGAGGACATGCTGAACGGTCAGGTCGAGCGTGTCCTGCGGGGCCGCGGCTGGCGCAACCGGGTCATCAGCCACATCGGCTACGGCTCGACGACCTTCGTGCGGGTCTTCGCCAGGGTCGTCCTCGGCCGGGGACGCGGGGAGTGGCCGCCGAGCCGGCAGGACGCCACCGGCGCTCTGGGCCCGGCCCGCTACGAGCGAGGCTGGCGCGCCTTCGTCACCGCGCCGGCAGCGGGCGTGCCGGTCAGCGTGACGATCGGTGACCGCGTCGTCTACGGGCGGACCGACCGGGGTGGGCACGTCGACTTCGTCGCCCATGACCACGGGCTGGAGCCGGGTTGGCAGCAGGTCGTCATCCGCGCCGCGGGCACCGACCCCGTGCCCGCCGACGTCTTCATCGTCGCCGACGACGTCGACTTCGGCCTCGTCAGCGACATCGACGACACCGTCATCACGACGATGCTGCCGCGGCCGATGCTCGCCGCATGGAACACGTTCGTCCGGCGGGGCAAGGCGCGGCGGGCGGTCTCCGGGATGGCGCCGCTCTTCCGGTCGCTGCTGGCCGCGCACCCCGGCGCCCCCACCGTCTACGTGTCGACCGGGGCGTGGAACGCCGCGCCGACCCTGACCCGCTTCCTCCTCGAGTCCGGCTACCCGCTCGGGCCGTTGCTCCTGACCGACTGGGGCCCGACGAACACCGGCTGGTTCCGCAGCGGCCAGCAGCACAAGCGCGAGAGCCTGGGCCGGCTGGCACGCGATTTCCCCGGGATCCGGTGGGTCCTCTTCGGCGACGACGGCCAGCACGACCCGGAGCTGTATGCCGACTTCGCGCGGATGCACCCCGACAAGGTCGAGGCGGTCTGCATCCGGGAGCTGAGCCCGGCCGAGCAGGTCCTCTCGCACCCGATCGGCCGCGGCGACAGCCTGATCGGGCCGTACGTCTCCCGGACCCGGCCGACCTTCCGAGCCCCCGACGGGCATGCGATGGAACGGCTGCTCCGTCGCGCGGGTCTCGTCGGCGAGCCGGTCGCCGCCGACGAGCAGCCATCACGGCCCCGCAATCAGGGCCTCTCTCCCGGCCCGAGCACGGCAGGATAGAGCCATGCCCGAGCTACCCGAGGTGCAGGCGCTCGTCGACTTCCTCGCCGAACGGACGGACGGGCTCGCCATCACCAAGGTCGAGCTCGCGTCCTTCAGCGTCCTCAAGACCTTCGACCCGCCGCCGCAGGCGCTCGAGGGATCCCCCATCGACGGTGTGTCGCGGCACGGCAAGTTCCTCGACATCGACGCCGACGGCGTCCACCTCATCTTCCACCTCGCCCGCGCCGGCTGGCTGCGCTGGTCCGAACAGCTGCCGACGACCGTCGTCCGGCCGGGCAAGTCGCCGATCGCTCTGCGCGTCCGGCTCTCCGACGGCTCGGGTTTCGACCTGACGGAGGCCGGCACCAAGAAGTCGCTCGCGGCCTACATCGTCCGGGACCCCCGTGAAGTCCCCGGCGTCTCGCGGCTCGGCCCCGACCCGCTCGCCGACGACTTCACCCGCGAGGAGTTCGGTCGCCTCCTCGAGGGCCGGCGCATGCAGATCAAGGGCCTGCTGCGCGACCAGGAGGTCATCGCCGGCGTCGGCAACGCCTACTCGGACGAGATCCTGCATGTCGCGAAGGTGTCCCCCTTCGCCATCGCCGGCTCGCTCCCTGTCGAGGTCGTCGACCGGCTGTATGCCGCCCTCCGCGACACGCTGTCCGGCGCGGTCCGGACGGCGTCGGGGAAGCCGGCCGCAGAGCTCAAGGACGCGAAACGGGCCGGGATGCGGGTGCACGGCCGGACCGGACAGACCTGTCCCGAGTGCGGCGACGTCGTCCGCGAGGTGTCCTTCCACGACACGTCGCTGCAGTACTGCGCCACCTGCCAGACCGGCGGCAAGCCGCTCGCCGACCGCCGGATGTCGAAGCTGCTCAAGTAGGGCCTTGCGTGATGCGCGCGCCGGGTCCAGCAGACCGCCTCGAACGTGGGGCCCGCGTCCGGGTGCTGGCGGGGATGGTGGCGGTCCTCGCGGCGCTCGCGGCCTGCGGCCAGCCCAGTGGTCCTGGCGGGGCCGGGGGCGGCACGCCGACGGAGACCGGCTCGTTCGGCACGCCCACCGGTCGGGACCTGACAGACATCGTCACGCCCAGCGAGCCTCCCGCGAAGACGCGCCCGCTGCCGACTGGCCTTCCGGGCGTGTCCCTCGATGCGGCCCTCCGGTCGACCGGCTCCCAGCTCGTGGCGGAGTACAAGGTGACGAACTCGGCGGACCACCCGGTCGTCGTGATCGATCGCATCCCCGAGAGCCTGGGCTCCTCGATGCTCGAGGCGAGCGACATCGCTTCGCACCATGCCTGGGTCCTCATGGCCGGGAACGTCGTGCGGGTCACGAAGCAGGCCTTCCCGATCAAGCCGGACATCCGGTTCATCGCCGAGCCGGTGATCGGCGGTCACGTGCTGGGGTCAGGAGCGAGCACGACGGGCGCCGCCCAGGTCCCGCTGCCTCCGAGCCTGGACGTGCCGGGTCCCGAGTTCGAAGCACCTCGGACGCCGATCCGCCAGGGGGCGGACATGTGGCAGTTCTGCGTCCAGGTTGCGGAGGTCGACCAGCCGCGCGAGGTCCTGCCGGTCAGCACCGTGGCGAACGCGCCACTGCTCTGCACCTCCCCCCAGTCGCTCCACGGGACGAGCCGCTAGCGCCCGCCTCCGCACGCGAATCCGTGTTGCGCAGACGATCTGAGCCCGCCGTCACTTTCGCAGGGTGGAGAGGTCAGAATCGCTCGCTGAGCACGGTTGCGAGCACGATGAAGACGTAGGCCACCACCAGGGTCGCGACGACGGGGAGTGCCACGACCGCGGCGATGGCCCAGTGCCGTGCTGCGCGGGACGCCCGGTGAGCCTCGTCGTAGCGGCCTTGCGCCCACAGCCCGGCGACCGAGCAGCCCTTGACGATCGAGACGATGCCGAAAGGCAGGAAGCAGAAGACCGTGAGGATGCCGAAGACGAGATAGCTCGGAGGCGGGGGCGCGACCTGAAGGGGCGGCCCCGTCGGTGGTGCCATTCCCGCGTAGGCGGAGTAGCGGTCCCGAGTGGGGTCGGGCGGTGGCGCCCACATGTCGTCCTGCATGTCCGCTCCTCCCGTGCCGCGTCTCAGAGAACGTGCGGTGACCCGTTGTCGGACTCGAGTGGCTTGCCGGCGGCTTCCCAGGCCCGCATCCCGCCCTCGAGGTTCGCGACGTCGAATCCCTGCATCGACAGCCACGCGACGGCACGCGAGGACCGGCCGCCGCCGCGGCACACCACGGCCACGGTGGCGTCGGTGTCCGGCAGGTCGTCGAGCCGGCTCGGCAGCTCGCCGAGCGGGATGTGTACGGCGTTCGGCGCGTGCCCGGCCTGCCACTCGTTCGGCTCACGCACGTCGACGATCACTGCGTCGTCCGGGACGTCGGCCACGGTCGTGCTCGGGATCTCTGACTGGCGGTCCCCTGGAATGCTCACCCGGCCATCCTCGCACGGCCACGACCGGTGCACCTGGACACTCTGAGGGAAGACGGATGGCCGGGCGCGAGCGGACGCGAGCGGAGCCGCATACCGGACGACGTCACGGGACTATCCTCACGCGGGTGAAGATCCTCTCGATCCAGTCCCACGTCGCCTACGGCCACGCCGGCAACTCCGCCGCGGTCTTCCCCCTGCAGC
This sequence comes from Intrasporangium sp., assembly GCF_051961875.1. Taxonomy (GTDB): domain Bacteria; phylum Actinomycetota; class Actinomycetes; order Actinomycetales; family Dermatophilaceae; genus Intrasporangium_A. The sequence goes on from NZ_JBQCCV010000033.1 coordinate 18,265, forward strand.
GGCTCGGGCACGACGTCTATCCGGTGCTGACGGTGACGTTCTCGAACCACACCGGATACGGCCCCGCACGGGGCCCGCTCATCGCGCCCGACGACGTTCGCGAGGTCATCAACGGGGTCGAGGACCGCGGCGCGGTCCCGCAGATCGACGCGGTGCTGTCCGGGTACCAGGGCGCGGAGTCGGTGGGCGAGATCATCCTCGACGCGGTGGCGCGCGTGAAGGCGGCCAACCCCGAGGCGATCTACTGCTGCGACCCGGTCATGGGTGACGTCGGCCGTGGCTTCTTCGTCCGGGAGGGCATTCCCGAGTACATGCGCGACGAGGTCGTCCCCAAGGCCGACATCGTCACGCCGAACCAGTTCGAGCTCGAGTTCCTCGTCGGTCGCACCCTCGCGACGCAGGCGGACGTGGACGCCGCGGCCAAGGAGCTGCGGGGCCGCGGGCCGCGGGTCGTCGTCGTCACCAGCGTCCTCACGACGGACACCCCTGAAGGGTCGATCCAGATGGCGTGCTACTCCGACGAGGGCGCCTGGGTCGTGACGACGCCGATGCTGCCCATGGACGTCAAGGGCGGCGGCGACGTGACCGCGGCGATCTTTCTCGCCCACTACCTCACCGACGGCCCCAAGGCGGCGCTCTCGCGGACCGCGGCGACGATGTATGCCGTGCTCGAGAAGACGCACGCGGCGGGCTCCGGGGAGATGCTTCTCGTCACGGAGCAGGAGGAGATCGCGCACCCCAAGGAAGTTTTCGAGATGTCGGCGATTTCCTGAACCTCGCGCGTCTCGTGCGCGTTATAGTCCAAGAGCGCCGTTCCGCATGACCACCCCTGACCGTGCGGAACGGCGTCCTTCTGTGTCCGGGGCTGTGCCGATCTCAGACGCTGACTGTCCCGGCGGCCGCGACACGCGATGCCGCTGTATGCCGTTGTCTCGGGTTTCCGTTATAGCCGCATATAACGTGTGAGCGTGGACCCGATCACCAACCCGTACGCGCCCGGCGCCGGCCAGCGTCCGCCCGAGCTCGCCGGCCGTGACGAGCAGCTGCGGGCCTTCGACGTCGTCCTGGAGCGGATCGCGCGCGGCCGGTCCGAGCGCTCCATCGTGCTGACGGGGCTGCGCGGCGTCGGCAAAACCGTCCTGCTCAACGCGCTCCGGTCCTCCGCCGTCCGGGCCAACTGGGGGACGGGCAAGTTCGAGGCACGACCCGAGCAGCGGCTCCGCCGGCCCCTCGCGGCCGCGGCCCACCAGGCCGTGCGAGAGCTCGGCCACCCGCGCGGTGACGACGTCGACCACGTCCTCGGCATCGTCAAGTCGTTCGCCCAGCGGGACGCCCCGTCCGGGGCCAAGCTCCGGGAGCGATGGCAGCCAGGTATCGACGTGCCGGCCGTTCCGGGTCGGGCCGACTCCGGGGACATCGAGATCGACCTCGTCGAGCTCTTCACCGACATCGGCGGGCTCGCCGCCGACGTCGGCAAGGGGGTCGCCGTCTTCATCGACGAGATGCAGGACCTCGACCCCGAGGACGTTTCCGCCCTGTGCGCCGCGTGCCACGAGATCTCGCAGTCGGGGCTGCCCGTCATCGTCGTCGGCGCCGGCCTCCCCCACCTGCCGGCAGTGCTGTCCGCGTCGAAGTCCTACTCCGAGAGGCTGTTTCGCTACCAGCGGATCGACCGGCTGCCGCGAGAGGCGGCGGACCGGGCCCTGGTGGGGCCGGCTGCCGAGGAGGACTGCGAGTTCACGCCCGAGGCGCTGGACGCCATGTATGACGTGACGGCCGGCTATCCCTACTTCATCCAGGCCTACGGCAAGGTCGTCTGGGACGTGGCGCCGGTCTCGCCCATCACGGGCGAGGACATCCGGGTGGCTGCCCCGGAGGCAGAGTCGGAGCTGGCCGTCGGGTTCTTCGGGTCGCGCTATGAGCGGGCGACTCCTGCCGAGCGTGAGTACCTGAGGGCTATGGCGGAGGCTGCCCTCGTCGGTTCGGTTGCGGGTCAGGCGGATTCGTCAAGTGATGGTTCAGCGGAAGCTGGCTCGGCGGCATACGCCAACGGGCTCGAGCTGTCGGCGGTGCCGACCTCCGCCGTCGCTGACGTGCTGGGGCGCAAGCCCCAGTCCCTCTCCCCGGCAAGGGATGCCCTCATCAAGAAGGGCCTGATCTACTCGGGCGAGCGGGGGCTGATCGCCTTCACGGTGCCGCACTTCGGCAGGTACCTGCGCAGCCAGTCCTGACCTCGGGGTCAGGGGTTCGGGCGGGCATGGGCAGGCCCGCCCCGGGTCGGGGCGGGCCTGCGGGTTCAGCCGTGGCTCACTGCTGACCCTGATGGTCCTGCTCGTGGTGGTCGCCACGGTCGTGGTCACCACCGTCGTGATCACCACGGTCGTGGTCCCCACGGTCGTGGTCGCCGTGGCCGCGGTGCTCGCCGCGGCGATGGTCGCCGTCGCGGTGCTCGCTGTGGTCACCGCCGCGGGCGTGGTGGTCGACCGGGCCGCCGGCGCGGGTGTCGGCGCGCCGGTCGTCCATGCCCCACCCATCGTGGTGGTTCGCCCACGCGCGTGGGTTGGCTGTGTGCGGGACTCGGTTGCCCTCGTCCTCGCCTTGCTCATCGGCGTCGGCCGGGCTGCCCTCGTCCTCGCCTTGCTCGTCGGCGTCGACCGCGTCGCCCTGGTCCTCCGCCTCGCTGGCGGTGGGCTCCGGGTCAGCGGGCTCCTCGGCCTCGGTGGACGTCGGCTCCGGGTCGCCCGGATCCTCGGTCCCCGTGGTGGTCGGCTCGGGATCGGCCGGCTCCTCCGTCTCGGTCGAGGTGGACCCAGGGTCAGGGGCGGCGGGTTCGTCAGCGGCGGCTACCGCCGCGGCAGGGGGAGGAGAGTCCTCCGGTGCCGCAAGAGCCGTGCCGCCGACGGCGACCAGTAGGGCGACGCCGCCGGCAGCGGCTGCCGCTCGAGCTCGGGTTGCGCGGACTCGAATGGTCTTCAATGTTCGCTCCCTTGCTGTGGGACACGCGCGCCGGCTCACGGGTTGGTCCTGGCTTGGTCGGATCGGGCAAGCGCGTCATGAGCACGGCAGTGTCCGTTTTGTCCGTTTTCCGACCTACTGTCGCTACCCGGTTCCCGGCGGCTTACACGGGTCAATTTGACGGGCAGCACGCCGCAGTGCCGGTCAGCTCTCTTCCGTGAAGAGTCGGCACAGCGTGGTGCGACCGAGGTCGGCCATCGTCGGATTCGTCTTCTCGTAGTACCAGACCAGCCCCGCCGCCTGTTGGAACGCCCACGCCCTCCCGCGCTCCCATTCCAGGTCGTCCGAGCCGACGTAGGCCCGGAGGATGGCCCGACGTGGCGCGTCGAGGAGGTGCCACACCGACACGAGGTCGAGGGCCGGGTCGGCGGCCTGGAAGTCCCCGGTGTCCAAGACTCCAGCCAGCCGGTCGCGCACGACGAGCAGGTTGGCCGGGATCAGGTCCGTGTGGCTCATCACGTCCGGACCTCGTCGAGGGAGCTCACGGAAGCGGTTCCAGAGCCTCGACATGGCTCGGGTGTCGAGCAATCCCTCCGATCGCTCGATGCACAGCTGCACCCATTCGTCGTGGTCAGTGAGGGCCCCACCTCGGCCGGTTCCCGTGAAGGTGCGGCCCTTGGTGTCCTGGGAACGCAGGGCGACGATCAGCGTGGCGAGATCCGCGGCGAACTGGTCCGATGCCTCGTGCGAACGCGGGGTGGCCACCTCACCGGGGAGCCAGGTCTGCAGGGACCAGGGCAGGGGGAACCGATGACCCGGCCGGCCACGGAGGACCGGTATCGGCGCCGGGAACGGGCTCGCCTGGCTGAACTCGATCATCGCCGCCACGTCCCGTTCCAGCCGCGCGGCGACGACCGCAGGTCGATCCGGACGGAGCGGGAACCGGGCCGTATGGTCCTTGCCGACGCGGAAGATCGAGTTGACGGTGCCGCTGGTCGGCAGGGCCGCGATCGGTCCGTGCGCCCAAGCCGGGGCTTGCTCCTTCAGGAGGGCGCGCACCTGGTCCGTGGTGATGTCGAGCTGGTCCTCGTGCATCGGCATGCCAGGCATCCCACTCGAAGGGCACCGGCACCGGCAACCGCTTTCTTCAGGTGCGGGCGGCGAGCCAGGTCATCTCGGAGGCCGCGTGCGAACGCCACCACCCGTTCTCATGGCCACCGGGGTCGAAGTGCGTCTCGACTCCGGTCAGCCGATCCGCCAGGGCACGGTTCGCGGCGATGAACGGGTCGGACCGGCCGCAGTCGAGGCGCACGTGGATGCCGGCAAGCCGACCCACTCGCCCGAAGATCGAGTGGTGGTCGAAGTCGGCACGGTCGTCGTACGCGGCTGCCGGAGTCTCGGCGCCCGTGCGCCACAGCGCAGCGCTGGCGGCAATGACGCCGGTCACGCGTTCCGGCCCGAGATCGCTTGCCAGCAGGAGCGCTCCGAAACCGCCCATCGACCAGCCTAGCAGGCCAACGCGCGTCGTAGCCGACAGGCCGCATCGACTGAGCGCCAAGGGAATCAGCTCCTCGCGGACCATCGCACCGCTGTCGGTGCCGTCGCGTCGTTTGTGCCAGTAGCCTTTGCCGCCGTCAACCGACACCAGCGCGAGACCGGTGGTGGCGACGGCGTCGCCGTAGCCGAGGTCGAACCCCGCGTCGGCATCACCCCCGAATCCATGCAGGGCCACGACGAGTCCCCGAGGCGACCGGTCCTCCGGGACGGCGAGCCGCCAATGCGGCTCGTCCAAGCCGTAGCGGTGGTCCAGTACGCCGTCAGTGAGCACTGCCCCCGCCACTCCCGGCTGGCACGCCGAGACCGTGCCTGCGAGGGTGGCAGCCGAACCGAGCGTCAGCGCCGCGCGCAGTACCGTGCGGCGCGGGAGCTGGCCGGCATCGGTCATGGACGCAGCGTAGGACCGCTCGGCCGCACTGCCGGCCGACCGCGCCATACCTCCACTTCAGGGGCGAGTCGGCAAGCAGCCAACGGCACCGTCCGCAGGTCCCGACCCGGCATGCGCAATAGCCCGCGGCCGCATCAGGGCGCTGGCGTGGTGTAAGCATCGAGAGCGGCATACGGGCTCGCGTGTCCGGAGAACCGGAGCACACTCGCGGCCAGCGCACAGGCGAGCAGCAGGCAGCCGACCACTGCCATGAGTACCCTTCGGCGGCGCCGTCTCC
>NZ_JBQCCV010000034.1:0-3401 GCF_051961875.1 Intrasporangium sp.
GCCCGCTGGGCTCCGGCCGGGGTCTGGCACTCGTCGCTCGCGACCCAGCGGATCTGGACCCGTGCGTCGTGGTGGAAGCCGCCCGCCCGGAGCGCCTCGGTGACCGACAGGTAGGCGTCAGGCAGGTCGACGTACTTGCCGACGAGGGCGACCTCGAGCTCGTGCTCGGGGTCGTGGACCCGCTCGAGCAGCCGGTCCCACTCGGACCAGTCGACGTCGCGGAAGCCGAGACCGAGGCGGCGGATGATGTGGGCATCGATGCCCTCGGCGTGCAGCACCCGCGGGATGTCGTAGATGCTCGGCGCGTCGACGCAGGCGGCGACCGCCTCGACGTCGACGTCACACATCAGCGAGATCTTGCGCTTGATGCCGTCGGGGATGTCGCGGTCGGCACGCAGGACGAGCCCGTCGGGCTGGATGCCGACCTGGCGGAGCGCGGCGACCGAGTGCTGGGTCGGCTTCGTCTTCAGCTCGCCGCTCGGGGCGAGGTAGGGCACGAGCGAGACGTGGAGGAAGAACGAGTTGTCGCGGCCGATGAGGTGGCGCACCTGGCGGGCCGCCTCGAGGAAGGGCAGCGACTCGATGTCGCCGACCGTGCCACCGATCTCGGTGATGATGAGGTCGGGCGCGTCCGGCCCGCCGGTCGCGAGCGCCCGCATCCGGGCGACGATCTCGTTGGTGATGTGCGGGATGACCTGCACCGTGTCGCCGAGGTACTCGCCGCGCCGCTCACGGGCGATGACGGTGTTGTAGATCTGCCCGGTCGTGACATTGGCGGAGCCGACGAGGTTGACGTCGAGGAAGCGCTCGTAGTGGCCGATGTCCAGGTCGGTCTCGGCGCCGTCGTTGGTGACGAAGACCTCCCCGTGCTGGAACGGGTTCATCGTGCCCGGGTCGACGTTGATGTATGGGTCGAGCTTCTGCATCGTGACCTTCAGGCCACGCGACCTCAACAGTCTTCCGAGGCTCGAGGCGGTCAGCCCCTTGCCGAGCGAGGAGGCTACGCCCCCGGTCACAAAGATGTGCTTCGTCGTCGTTTCCACCACGGGCTTGCAGTCTACGTCATGACTCGGTGAGCGACTGGTAGCGCACCACCCATTGGCGCGCCTCGTCCTCCGGAGTGGCCCACGTCTGCGCCCGGAGCCGGCCCAGGGCCGCGAGCGAGGCGCGTCGGGACGGGTCGCTTAGCAGTTCGTCCACGGCGGCCGCGGTGGCGACCGGGTCGCCGGGTGGCACGAGGACGCCTGCGTCGCCGACGAGTTCGGGCAGTCCGCCCACCTCCGGGACGACGACGGGGACCGCGGCCGCCATCGCCTCCTGGACCACGAGCGCACGGGCCTCCCAGCGGCTCGTCAGGACGAGCACGGCCGCCTCCCGCAGCCATGCGTCCACGTCACCGCGCTCCCCCACGAACGCAAGGGGTATGCCGCTCACCTCGTCCTCGAGGCGGCGGCGCAGCTGCGCGTCGCCACCTCCCACGACGACCCAGGTGGCGGGCTCGGTCAGGGCACGGGCGGCGCCGACGAGGGTGTCGAGGTCCTTCTGCGGAGCGATCCGTGACACCGTGAGGACGAGGGGAGCCCGGCCCTCCGGGTCGAGCCCGGCGGAGGCGAGGAGCGCGCCGCGAGTCGGCGCCGGAGGCGTCGAGTCCGGTGAGTGCGGCGAGCCGGCTGAGTCCGGTGAGTGCGGCGAGCCGGCTGAGTCCGCTGCGCCCGTTCCGTCCCCGGAGCCCTCGTGGTCCGTGGAGCCGGCTGGGTCCGTGGAGCCGAGCAGGGCGGCCAGGCGCGGGGAGGCCACGGTGGACAGCTCCGCCCTCGGCGCACCGAGGGCGCGGGCCACCTCGACGAGGTCCTCGCTGGCGCCGGTGACGAGGTCCGCCCGACGCAGGGCCCAGCGGACGGCCCTCGCGCCCGCTCCTGTCGTCGGAACCTCGTTGTGCAGCGTGACGACGAGCCGGGGACGAGGCCGTGCCCGGAGGGCGGCGACGGCCGCGACGAGAGCCGCCTGCTGGCCGTGGGCGTGCACGACGTCGACGGTGGACGCCAGGCGCATGATGAGGTGCCAGTCGAACGGCGCACCTGCAAGCGCGCGTGGGGAGCCGAAGGGCCAGAGCCGGCGGGCGTCGGCCCAGCCGAAGTGGCTCGCGGTGGAGCGGTCGGTCGCGACGACGACGTCGTGGCCGAGGTGCCGGAGGTCCTCGGTGAGCCGGCCGACGTGGCTGCCGATCCCCCCGGTCGAACGCCCGAGCAACTGCAGGATCCTCATCGCTGCTCCTCCCCCTCGCAGCGCCTCATCGGGGCGCGCCGTTCGCCGCGGTGGCCGGGGCACGACGCAGGAGGCGGCGCACCACGCTGCGGTCGCCGGCGCTGCCCACGACGGCGAAGACCAGCGTCGCGAGAAGTCCCGCGGCGACGGTGGCGAGAGCGGCCGCGCTCAGGTCGGTCGGGCGCCAGGCGGAGCCGAGCCACCAGCCGGCGGCGGCCGCGACGGTCCCGCCGAGCAGGGCCGCGAACAGGGGTCGTCCCGGGGGTCGGAGGGCGTCGCCACCCCATGCCCTGGCCGCGAGGACGGCGAGTACGACCGCGGCTGCGACGAGTCCGGTGCTGGAGCCGATGCCGATCGCGCGCAGCGTGTCCGCCGGCCCAGGGGTGCCCGAGAGGACGACGAGGGGCACCGCCAGGGTGAGCAGCCAGCCGGCACCGGCGGTCGCTCCCGCGGTCCGGGCGTGCCCCCGCACGTAGAGTGCGCGGGTCAGCAGGCCGATGGCGCCGAGGCCGACGACGCCGGGCGCGAACGAGACGATCGTGGTCGGGATGGCAGCGAGGGCCTCACCGCCCGAGCCGTGGCCGCGCCCGGCGTCGAGGGCGCTGAAGAACGCCCCGACCGGCTGGGCCACGGCGACGAGCAGGGCGACGCCGTAGAGGCCGGCGATGAGGGTGCCGAGCCAGGCGCCCCGGAGAGTGCGCACGGCGTCGTCCCCGGCGCGGCCGGTCTCGGCGTCCTGGCCGGCGAGCGTCGGGAAGGCCGCGGTCGCGAGCGGGACGGCGAGGACGGCATACGGGAGCACGGAGACGGCCTGCACGTAGGTGAAGACGTTGAGCGTGCCGGCACCGCCGCGGTCGTTGGCCAGCCGGATGACGACGAGCGTCGCGAGCTGCTGGCCGACGAGTGCGAGGAGGCCGGCGATCGCGAGGCGGCGCACCCGGGCGGATGCCGTGTCCGGGAAGCGGAGGGTCGGACGGAGCCGGATTCCGGCCCGGCGCAGGGGCACGAGCAGCGGCAGGCTGAGGGCCACCACTCCGAGCGTCGTGCCGAGGCCGAGGACGAGGACGGCGCCGCCCGGGACGGTCTCGATCGGCGCCGCGGCGTCGGGCACGAGAGCCCGGTAGACGAGGTAGGTG
>NZ_JBQCCV010000035.1:0-11866 GCF_051961875.1 Intrasporangium sp.
GGCCGGGGGGGGGGGGGGGCCCACCGCCCGCGGGCGGGGCGCGGGCGAGGACCCTGCCCGGCCCGGGGTGGGCGCAAAGTGAGCGGGAGCGCCCGGTGCGGCGGGCCCCCCCCCCCGGGGGGGGCCCCCCACCCCCGCGCGCGGCTTGGGACAGCTCCTGCGAGAACCCGCTCATTCCCAGGCCGTCCCCGGCTGGAAGTCGAACTACCTTGCCCTCGTAGGCGACTCCGCCCTCGACGGGCGATCGGACGGACCACCAGGCCGCGTCGAGGTCGCTGACGCGCGTCGTCGGGACCGCCGCGACGAGAGCGGCGGCGGCCCCCACCCCGACGTGGCTCTCCATCATCGAGCCGACGATCGTGCCGAGCCCCGCCTCGTGGGCCCGGCGGAGCATGGCGGCACCCACCCCGAGTGAGCCGCACTTGGCGAGCTTGACGTTGACCAGGTCCGCAGCGTCGAGCCGGATGATCCGTTCGAGGTCCGACATCCCGTAGCAGGACTCGTCCGCCATCACGGGCAGGCCGACGCGGGCGCGGACCCAGGCCAGCCCCTCGACGTCGTCGGCGACGACCGGCTGCTCGACGAACTCGACGCCCAACCCGGCGTCCTCGAGGGCGCGGATCACGCCGACGGCGTCCTCGCGGCTCCACCCCTGGTTGGCGTCGAGGCGGATCGCGACGTCGGGGCCAGCCGCCTCGCGGACAGCGCGCACCCGGGCGACGTCGGTCGAGGCGTCGGTGCCGACCTTGAGCTTGAGCGTCGTGAACCCCTCGGCGACGCGCTGTCGCGCGGCCGCCGCCAGCCCGTCCGCCTCCCCGGCGGACAGGGTCACGTCCGTCGTGACCTCGGCCGGTATGCCGCTCGGCCCGCCGGCGAGCACGGCGCTGACGGTCGTGCCGGTGCCTTGGGCGAGCAGGTCGTGCAGCGCGGCGTCGAGGGCCGCCTTGGCGCCGAAGTTGCGGGCGACGGCCCGCTGGACGCGGCCGGCTACCTCGGCGAGGTCATCTGCGTCATGGAGCTGGGAGCCCACCACGACGGGGGCGAGCATCGTCTCGATGCAGGAGCGGGCCCCGGCGAGCGACTCCCCCGTGACCTGCCAGACCTGCGGGGCCTCGCCCCAGCCGGTCCGGCCGTCGGAGTCCCGCACCCGGACGATGAGGGTGTCGACCGTCTCGGTGCGCCGGAGAGCGGTGACAAAGGGAGTGTGGAGCCGGACGGAGGAGTCGGTGAGGTGGACGGACTCGATACGGGTCATTCCGTGAAGACCCGCCAGACATCCTTCGCCAGAGAGGCGACGAGAGCCGCCGCGGCGGTCTCGGACAGGTTGGTCGTCGTGCAGATCGACAGCACGAACGGCGCGCGGTCCACGGGCCGGATGAGGCAGACGTCGTGGGAGATGCCGTCGACCCACCCGGTCTTGTTGGCCGTGGAGACGCCCGGTGGCAGGCCGGCGGGGATCTGGTTGCGGATCTGGGACCGGCTCAGCATCGCCTCGACCGGGGCGCAGACCGGCGCCCCACCGAGCGCCGTGTCGTGGCGCGCCAGGCTCGCCATGAGGCGACCGAGGTCGGCGGCGGTCACGGTGTTGGTGATGCCGGCCTCGCGGGCCCGGGCGTCCTCGATGCCGCGCCGCACCACCGTCTGGTCCGAGCACCCGGCTGCGTGCAGGACCCGGCTGATCTCGTCCAGACCGACCATCTCGAGAAGGATGTTCGCCGCGAGGTTGCCCGAGTGGATGATCGCGTGGTCACAGAGCTGGAGCACCGACCGCGTCGTGCCGTGCTCGAGGGCGGACCAGGTGCCGGGGTCCTGGTCCTCTGCGGGGTCCAGCGAGTACGTGGAGCCGTCTGCGGCTGAGGTGAAGCTGTTGTGCACCTCGACCGGCGCGGCGAGGACGATCTCGCCACGGGCTGCCTTGCGCAGGACGGCGAGGACGAGGGGCAGCTTCATTGTCGAGGCGGCGTAGTGGGGCACCTCGGCATGGCGCGCGAAGCGGGCGCCGATGAGGTCCCCCCACCACAACGAGACGGTCCCGTGTTCCCCAGCCGCCTCGAGATCCTCTTCCAGGTTCCGGAAGGGTGAGATCGCCACTGCTGCTCCTTCGTCAGGCTGCAGAGGCCGACACGACGGCCTCGTTGGGGACGGGCAACGGCACGGCGGCCGCGAGTCCCTCCGACTCGGCCATCCGGCTCGAGACGTCGCTCAGCACCTGGGAGAGAGGCAGCTCCAGGGCTCCGCAGATCGAGGCCAGCAGCTCGGAGGAGGCTTCCTTCTCACCGCGCTCGATCTCGCTGAGGTAGCCGAGCGACACCGACGCCGATGCGGACACCTCCCGCAGCGTGCGCCCCTGGGCCCGTCGGCGCTCGCGAAGGACGTCGCCGAGTTCACGTCGCAACAGGGTCATCTCGTCCTCCTCCGTGCCGTGCGGGTCCTGCCGTTTCCCCTACCGTACCCCGTCGATCTGCCCGGGGCCCTGACGTTTCCACGGGTGCGTCGAGCCGCTCGGCGAGCACCTCGAGGAGACGCTCAACGGTGCCGGCGCGGATCTGCGCCCGGTCTCCGTTCAACCGCAGTGGCCAGGTCTGTGTTCCGCTCGGTCCCGCCACGGCGATATGGACCGTGCCGGCCGGCTTGCCCTCGGCCGGCCCCGGCCCGGCCACCCCGGTCGTCGAGACACCCCACGTCGCGCCCAGGCGGCCTCTCGCTCCCTCCGCCATCGCGGCCGCGACGCGTGCGTCGACTGTGCCGGCCTCGGCGACGAGGTCCGGTGGGACACCGAGCAGCTGGACCTTCACCTCGGCGCTGTAGGCGACGATGCCTCCGAGCAGCACGAGCGAGGCGCCCGGGGTGTCGGCGATCGCCGCCGAGACGAGACCGGCAGTCAGCGACTCGGCGCACGCAACGGTCTGCCCGAGCTCGGTGAGCCGGCGCACGACGCGAGCAGAGGCCGCCGCGGTCACTCGGTCCTGCCCGGTCCCGATCCGGTGAGACGCACGGCAAGGCTGGCCCGACGGAGCCGGTCGGCCTTGAAGAGGTAGTCCACTCCGCTGACGACGGTCGCGACGAGAGCCGCGCCCAGCAGGACGTGCGCCAGCACGCGCCATACCCCGTTGAGCGGCAGGACCCAGAGCGGGAACGTGAGCGCACCGAGCGAGAGGGTCTGGAGCATCGTCTTGAGCTTGCCTCCCCGACCAGCCGGCATCACGCCGTAGCGGATCACCAGGAAGCGCAGCAGCGTGATCGCGATCTCCCGCGTGAGGATGACGATGGTCACCCACCACCAGATCTCGCCGAGCGCGGACAGGCCGATGAAGGCCATGCCCATGAGCGCCTTGTCGGCGATCGGGTCGGACACCTTGCCGAAGTTCGTGATCTGCCCGCGGGCGCGGGCGAGCCGGCCGTCGATGCCGTCGGTCACCGCCGCGGCGATGAAGACGACCCAGGCCCAGAAGCGCCACCACGGGTCGGTGCCGTTGTCGTGCATCAGCAGGATCCCGAACACGGGCACGAGGAGGACACGCAGGACGGTCAGCGCATTGGGGACGTTCCAGTCCGTCGGTCGGGGGCTCGGCCCCTCGCCCGGGTGGATCGTCATCGCGGTACCGCGAAGAGGTCGACGCCCTCGCTCTCGACGACGGTCGCGCTGACGATCTGCCCGACCTGCGGGATGGGCCCGCTCGGGCCGACCCGCAAGGTCGTGACCCCGTCGACGTCCGGCCCCTGGAACCCGGTCCGCCCGATGACCTCGCCGTCACCGTCCGCGTCGGGGACCTGCTCGACGAGCACCTCGACGACCTCGCCGATCCGCTCCTCCGCGCGCTGGGCGTTCAGCTCCTCGACGAGCCGGCTGATCCGGTCGAGCCGGTCGGCGACGACATGGTCGGGGAGCTTGTCGGACCGGGTCTCCGCCTCGGTGCCATCCTCGTCGGAGTAGCCGAACACGCCGACCACATCGAGCCGCGCCTGGGTCAGGAAGGCCCCGAGCTCGTCGACGTCGGCCTCCGTCTCGCCGGGGAAGCCGACGATGACGTTGCACCGGATCCCGGCCTCCGGTGAGCGCTCCCGGACGCGTGCGACGAGGTCGAGGAAGGCCTCTCGCGACCCGAACCGCCGCATGGCGCGCAGCACGGGCTCGGACGCGTGCTGGAAGGAGATGTCGTAGTAGGGCACCACGCCCGGCGTCTCGGCCATCGCGGCGAGCAGCCCGGGCCGGATCTCCGCAGGCTGCAGGTAGGAGACGCGGACCCGCTCGATGCCCTCGACGGCGGTCAGCTCGGGCAGCAGCTTCTCGAGCAGGCCGAGGTCTCCGAGGTCCTTGCCGTAGGAGGTGGAGTTCTCCGAGACGAGGAAGAGCTCCTTGACGCCGCGCTCGGCCAGCCACCGGGCCTCGGCGAGCACCTCGTCCGGGTGCCGGGACACGAACGCGCCGCGGAACATCGGGATCGCGCAGAACGAGCAGCGCCGGTCGCAGCCGGACGCGATCTTGAGCGGCGCCCAGGGCCGGCCGTCGAGGCGCGCCCGGATGACGCGCGGCCCCGTGGGCGGCACCGGCCCGAGCGGCTCGTCGCCGAACCCGGGCGTCGCGACCTGGGCCACCTCGCCGCGCCGGGCGACCGGGCTGAGCGGCAGGAGCTTGCGCCGGTCCCCGGGCGTGTGGCTCGGCACGTGGCCGCCCCCGAGGATCGTGCGCAGGTGCGTCGACAGGTCGCGGTAGGAATCGAAGCCCAGCACGGCGTCGGCCTCGGGCAGCTCGGCGGCGAGCTCGGCGCCATACCGTTCGGCGAGGCAGCCGACGGCCACGACGGCCTGCGTGCGCCCGTCCTCCTTGAGGTCGGAGGCCTCGAGCAGCGCGTCGATCGAGTCCTTCTTGGCCTGCTCGACGAAGCCGCAGGTGTTGACCACTGCCACGTCGGCCTCGGCGGCGTCGTCGACGAGCCGCCACCCCTCCGCGAGCAACCGCCCCGCCAGCTCCTCGGAGTCGACCTCGTTGCGTGTGCACCCGAGGGTGACGAGGGCGACGCTCTTGTCCGGCGGAGTCATGCGCCCACTCTAGTTCGGGGGTGTTCAATGGCTCGCATGCCGCCCGCCTCGCCGCTCGACCGCGCCCTCGCCCTCCTCGACGAACACCCCCTCGTCGACGGCCACAACGACCTCCTGTGGGAGCTGCGCGAGCAGGTCGGCTACGACCTGGACCGCCTCGACATCGCTCGTCCCGTCGCGACGACGAACACCGACCTGCCCCGGCTCCGTGCCGGCGGCGTCGGCGCCCAGTTCTGGTCCGTGTTCGTCCCGAGCACCCTGCCCGGACCGGAGGCCGTGGTCGCGACGCTGGAGCAGGTGGACGGCGTGCGCCGCATGACCGAGCGGTATGCCGCGCAGCTCGCGCCGGCTCGCACGTCCGCCGACGTCGTGGCCGCCGCCCGCGAAGGGCGGATCGCCTCCCTCATGGGCGCCGAGGGCGGCCACTCGATCGCGGAGTCGCTGGCCGTGCTGCGGATGCTGTACGCGCTCGGGGTGCGCTACCTCACCTTGACCCACAACGACAACGTGCCGTGGGCCGACTCCGCGACCGACGTGCCCGCGGTCGGCGGCCTGACCGACTTCGGGCGCGACGTCGTCCGCGAGATGAACCGGATCGGCATGATGGTCGACCTCAGCCACGTCGCCGCGACGACGATGCGCGCTGCCCTCGAGACCACGAGGGCTCCGGTGATCTTCAGCCACTCGTCCGCGCACGCGGTCTGCGACTCCCCCCGCAACGTCCCGGACGACGTCCTCGGGTCGATGGCGCGCAACGGTGGCGTGTGCATGGTGACGTTGGTGCCGGAGTTCGTCTCGCCCGCGACCGCCGAGTGGCGGGTCGAGGCCGCCGCTGCCGCCGCTGCGACCGGGGTCGATGCGAAGGACTGGGTGGCCTTCCAGCGGTTCGTCCGAGGGTATGTCGTGGAGCACCCGAAGCCGGACGCGACGATCGAGCAGGTCGTGGCGCACCTCGAGCACGTGCGCGAGGTCGCCGGCATCGACCATGTCGGGATCGGCGGCGACTACGACGGGACCGACACCTTCCCCGTCGGGCTCGAGGACGTCAGCGGCTACCCGCGGCTCGTCGCGGCCCTGCTCGACCGGGGCTGGTCCGAGGGGGACGTGGGGCAACTCGTGCGCGGCAACGTCCTGCGGGTCATGCGCGACGTGGAGGACGCCGCGGACGCCGGCTGAGGAGCGGACCGCGGCTCACGGCATACCTCTCAGCGGTTGAAGCGCATGATCGTCAGGCCGACGAGGCGGGCCACGACGAGGGCGACGTAGAGGATGCCGGAGAGCATCTGCAGCATGACGAACGAGCGGACGTGCGGGGTCACGGCGACGATGTCCGAGAGGCCGGTGTTCGTCATCGTCGTGACCGACAGGTAGAGCAGCTCGAACCAGCTGCGCATACCGACCCCCTCTCCATGGATCGTGAAGGAGTTGGGCCAGATGAACTGGACCGTCTGGTAGACGTACGCGTAGGCCCAGACGACGACGGTGAAGGTCGCCCCGGTCGCGAACAGCTCGTCGCGGGTCACCCAGTTGTCGGCGAACATGTACCGGATCAGGGCGTACGCGATGTAGAAGTAGAACAACGCGTGGAGCAGCGCCGAGACGAACGACAGTGGGGTCACGTCCTGCCAGATCGACTCGGCGATGGTCAGGAGGACGACCGGCCCGCCCAGCACGGCCGCGATCCACGTGAGCGCGGGGGTCGCCCGGACGACGCGGACGGCCAGGTAGATGACGACGAGGGCCGCTGCTCCGATGAGGGCCCTGGCGTAGCGGCCCAGGACCTCGGTCTCGATGAAGGGGTAGATGAAGAGCAGCAGGATCTGCACGGAGAGCAGCACGCCGCTCGGGGTCTCACGGACGTTGCGGACCCAGCGCTGCCATGGGGTCGGGGGGCCGGCGTTGCGCGTGACCGACGGCCAGAGGTCCATGGACGAGGATTCCATTGGAGGGACTCTAGTGGTGACCTCGTCCGATCAGCGCCACCGCCACGGCACGCCCGTGAGGCCCGGGAGCCGGCTCACCAGCGGTCGTCGCGGCGGTCGGTCAGCTGCCAGGCGTCTTCCGACTCCTCGTCGTCCTCCTCGACCACCGGCGTCATGTCACCCGGCGTCCATGCCGCGGCCGGCGCCCGTCCGCCGTCACCGTCCCGGCCCTCGCTGCGCTGGGCGACGATCGCCGCGGTGCGGGTCTGCTCGGGGCCGGGCTCCTGGCCTTCGAGCTGGCCGCCGACCTGGTCCTCTACCGGCTCGCGGTCGATGACGGAGTCGTCGTAGGGCTGGGGCTCGTCGAGGTCGAGGTCCGCGCCGGCGGCCGCGTCGCCGTCGTCAGCCGGGACGGGCACGTCCTCGCCCTTCAGCAGGGCGAGGGTCGTGGGCAGGTCGTCCGGGCGCACGAGGACGTCGCGCGCCTTGCTCCCCTCACTGGGCCCGACGATCCCGCGCGACTCGAGCAGGTCCATGAGCCGGCCCGCCTTGGCGAACCCGACCCGGAGCTTGCGCTGCAGCATCGAGGTAGAGCCGAACTGGGTCGTCACGACGAGCTCGGCGGCCTGCAGGAGCACGTCGAGGTCGTCGCCGATGTCGTCGTCGATCTGCTTCTTGGGCGCGGCGACGGTGACGTTCTCGACGTAGTTGGGCTTGAGCTGGTCGGTGACGGACCGGACGACCTCGTGGATCTCCGACTCGTTGACCCAGGCGCCCTGGACACGCATCGGCTTGCTCGCCCCCATGGGCAGGAAGAGCGCGTCGCCCTGTCCGATGAGCTTCTCGGCGCCCGGCTGGTCGAGCACGACCCGCGAGTCCGCGAGCGAGCTCGTCGCGAACGCCATGCGGGAGGGCACGTTGGCCTTGATCAGACCGGTCACGACGTCGACCGAGGGGCGCTGGGTCGCGAGCACGAGGTGGATGCCCGCCGCCCGCGCGAGCTGGGTGATCCGGACGACCGACTCCTCGACGTCGCGCGGAGCGACCATCATGAGGTCGGCGAGCTCGTCGACGACGACGAGCAGGTAGGGGTAGGTCGTCAGCTGCCGCTCCGAGCCGGGCAGCGGCTTCACCTTGCCGGCGCGGACCGCCTTGTTGAAGTCGTCCACGTGCTTGAACCCGAACGCCGCGAGGTCGTCGTAGCGCTGGTCCATCTCCCGGACGACCCACTGCAGGGCCTCGGCCGCCTTCTTCGGGCTGGTGATGATCGGCGTGATGAGGTGCGGGATCCCCTCGTAGGCCGTGAGCTCGACCCGCTTCGGGTCGACGAGGATCATGCGGACCTCCTCCGGCGTCGACCGCATGAGGATCGAGGTGATCATCGAGTTGACGAAGCTCGACTTGCCGGAGCCCGTCGCGCCGGCGACGAGCAGGTGCGGCATCTTGGCGAGGTTGGCGATGACGTAGGCGCCCTCGACGTCCTTGCCGACCCCCATGACCATCGGGTGGTGGTTGCTGCGGGCCGTCTGGCTGCGCAGGACGTCACCGAGCGCGACGTTCTCGCGGTCGGCGTTGGGGATCTCGATCCCGATGGCGGACTTGCCCGGGATGGGACTGAGGATGCGCACGTCGGCGGAGGCGACGGCATACGCAATGTTCTTCGACAGGGCGGTGACGCGCTCGACCTTGGTCCCCGAGCCGAGCTCGACCTCGTAGCGCGTGACCGTGGGGCCGCGGGTGAAGCCCGTCACGGCGGCATCGATGTCGAACTGCTCGAAGACGTTGGTCAGCGACTCGACGACGCGGTCGTTCGCCTCGCTGCGCGTCTTGTGCGGGGCACCCGGCGTGAGCAGTGCCTGGTCGGGGAGCCGGTAGGTGATGTCGCCGCCGAGCGAGAGCTGCTCCACCCGGGCAGGCATGGTGCTGGTCGGCGGCGCGACGAGCTCGGCCTTGGGACCGATCTTCGAGGTGTCCGGCGCACCATGGGTGCGCGGGTCCGTCGCGTCGACACTCGTCGTCGTCTCCCCCGCCTTGGGCGCGAGCACCCCCGGACGGGTCGGGCGCTTCTCCCCCGGACGGAGCCGGGACTTTCCACCCGCGCCGTCGATCTCTGCAGCCTGCCGGAACGCCTCGTCGCCCTCGCGGCCGTCCTCGAGGTCGACCGCCTTGCGCTTCGGGCGCTTGGTCCCGGTCGGCTGGGTGTCGCTCGACTCGTCGTGGTTCGCCTCGCCTCGGTGGAGGACCAGGTCGCGCAGCTGGCCCAGCCGGGTCGGGATCATGTTGACCGGCGTCGCCGTCACGACGAGCAGCCCGAAGGTGCCGAGCAGCGCGAGGATGACGGCGGCGCCGTAGACCGAGACCGCCGCAGAGAGCGGGCTCGAGGCGAGGAAGCCGATGATGCCGCCGGCGGCACGCATCCCCTCGGCGCCGTCCGGCGGGTTCGGGATGCCGTCGGCGATGTGCGCGAGCCCGCACGCCGCGAAGGTCAGCGCGATCGTGCCCCACGTGATCCGGGCGTTGGCGGCGTCGTCCTGGGGCGCACGCAGCAGGCGCAGCCCGAGGGCGAGCAGGACGAGGGGAACGGCGTAGGCGACGCGGCCGAAGGTGCCCGCGAAGACCGCGTGGACGACCTGGCCGACAGGGCCCGGTACGCCCCACCACTCACGTGCGGCGACGACGACCGAAAGGGCGATGAGGGCGAAGCCTAGCCCGTCGCGACGGTGCTCCGGCTCGAGGTCCATGGCGCTGCTGCCGACCCGGCGGACGGCGCCGCCTGCGACGTGCGAGACCCCCCTCCAGGTGTTGCGGATCGCGCGGAGCGGCAGGGGCAGCCCGCCGCCCTTGGCCTTGCGCGGCGCCTTGCCCGAGGTCGACCGGCCGGTCGGACGGCTCGATCGCGCCGCGGGTCGGCGCGTGGACGCGGCGCGCGAGGATCCGCCGCTCTTGGTCGCCGAGGACCCACGGGTGCTGCTGGACGGACGAGTCGCCATGTTCGCACCGTACGCCACCGGCCCCCTCCGACACACGCGTCACACGCGCAACAGGAGCAGAAAAGGACGCCCCCGCCGACCCGTATGCCGCTCACCAGGGGCGCGGGACCGCGTGCAGGCCGCGTCCGTCGCCTGCCGCCAGGATCCAGCCGGAGCCATCGTGGGCCCACCGGTCCAGCGGGCCTCGCTTCACCAGGCTCCCGAGGCCCGCGACGAGTCGGTCGACCGCCTCCTCCGTGGTGCCGAGTCCGATGCTGGCCCGCACGGCCGTCGTGAACGGCTGCTGCTCCTGGAGGAGCCGGTCGACGAAGAGGTGGGCGCAGAACTTGCCGTCGCGCACCCCGATCCCCTGCTCCCACGAGAGCACCTGCGAGACCAGTGCTGGGTCGATGCCGGCGACGGAGAAGGCGACGACCCCGACCCGGCCGGCCGCGTCGGCCAGTCCGGACAGCTGACGCACACCGGCGATCGAGGCGAGGCCGGTGCGGAGCCGCTCCAGCAGCCGGCTCTCGTGCCGCTCGATGGCGTCCCAGTGACGCGAGAGCGTTGCGCAGGCAGCCGCGAGCGCGATGGCGCCGATGACGTTCGGGCTGCCGCCCTCGTGGCGGGCCGGCCCGGTCTGCCAGCTGGTCGCGAGCTGGGTCACGGCACGGGTGGCACCGCCCCCGGCGAGATAGGGGGTGGCCTCGTCGAGCCAGTCGCGGCGCCCGGCGAGGACGCCGGCGCCGAAGGGCGCGTAGACCTTGTGGCCGGAGAAGGCGACGTAGTCAGCGTCCCAGGCGCCGAGGTCGATGGGGCGGTGGGCCGCGAGCTGGGCCGCGTCGACCGCGAGGCGTGCCCCATGGCGGTGCGCCAGTGCTGCGAACCGTTCGACGGGCCAGACCTCTCCGGTGACGTTCGACGCAGCGGTCAGCACGACGAGCCGGTTCCGGCCGGGGTGGGCGTCGAGGGCCTGGTCGACCAGGGCGAGCGCGTCCTCGACGCTCGTGGGGACCGGCAGCCGGACAGTCCGGCCCGACCAGGGCAGCAGGGTGGAGTGGTGCTCGCTCTCGAAGACGACGACGACGGCCTCGTCGGGCAGGGCGCGCGCGAGGAGGTTCCAGGAGTCGGTCGTCGTGCGGGTGAAGACGACCTCGTCCTCGGTCCGGGCGCCGACGAAGCGCGCCACCTCGTCGCGGGCCTGCTCGTACCAGGCGCTGGTGACCCGGGAGGCCCAACCGGCACCCCGGTGGACCGACGCGTACGTCTCGAGGGCGCTGTCGACGGCCTGCTTCACAGCGACGAGGGCCGGCGTCGAGGCCGCGTGGTCGAGGTTGCCGTAGCGGACCGGACCGGACCGCGAGGGCACGCGCAGACCCGCGCCGACGACATCCGGCAGGGAGCCGCTCGAGGCACACGGCTGGGTCGGCAGCGGGAGGTGGGCACAAAGGACCGGCATGACGGCTCCTACGGGTCAAGGACCCGCCAGTGCAGGTCCGCGCTTGCCGCACCCAGATGGGAACGGCCTGGTCGTCACCCGGAGCACCCCACCGCGGAAGGAGGGTTGCTGGCCAGCGAGCCGGGGCTTGTCACTGGCACTCTTGACCTGACCAGCACGATAGAGGCCCGGCGACGCTCCCGTCCACGGCCCGTGCCGAGCATGTCGACATCCGAGATGGCGCGCCGTCCGGGCCGCTCGACGGCCCCACGCCCGACCGTTGGGCCCCGCCCCGGCGCCTCTCCCGGTCGAGAGTGCAGTTTTCTCGATCGAGAGTGCGCTCCGCACGCACGGGGCAGCCGCGCACCCGCGCCTGTCAGCGGCATACGGACGGCTCGACGGAACGGGGTCAGCGCAGGGTGTAGCTCGCCCATACGAGCATGTGGTCCGAGCCGTGGAAGGCCACGTCACCCGCCTTGACGACGCCGAGCCCCCGG
>NZ_JBQCCV010000036.1:0-7108 GCF_051961875.1 Intrasporangium sp.
GACGACCGAGGTCACCGCCGACAGGGTCACCCGTCGTGGGGGCGTGCGGCTGCTTCCCGGCCTGCCAGGTGGCCGAACACCAGCCCGAGGGAGATCGTCCCTCCGGCGCCTCCGTAGAAGCCCTTCGTGGGGGCGCCACCGGCGTTGCCAGCGGCGTACAGGCCCGGAATGACGTTGCCTTCCGTGTCCAGTGCGTGCCCGAGCGCGTCGGTCTTCGGGCCCCCGACGGTGCCGAGCGCGCTGGCCTCGACCTTCAGCGCGTAGTAGGGCGCGGTGTCGACCGGCCCCAGCACACTGGACTGCGGGCTCCTCAACACGGGTCGGATGATCTTCGCCAGCGGCCCGACCACACGGGCACGCACGCGCTCAGGATCGTTCTTCTGCGCGACCCGTCCCGCCAGCTTGCTCACGATCGGACCGACCGCCGCGGCGACGCGCATGCGGGCCTTAGCGGCGGCAGCCGGGAACTGCGCGTCGGGGGAGTACTTGCCCAACCGCGGGTAGAAGGCACCGAAGTAGCGGTCGAACAAGGTCTCGCCGCGATGGAACTCAGGGTCGCGAGCTCGGCGCGCCTCGGGGTTGAATCGGTCGACGGTGCGGAGCAGGCCGACCTCGTCGACGCCGATCTCGGCTGCCAGCTCGGACAAGGTGTTCGCTTGGTGCAGGTAGTCGGGCACCTCCCCGCCAGGCGTGATGCCGAAGATCCCGAACTTCGTCCAATAGTTCTGGTCGAAGATCAGCCAGGCGGTGGCGTTCGGCATGGTTCCCGTCTGTGGGTCGACCGCCCGCATGATCTGTCCGAACTGGTCATAGGCCAGGGCCTCGTTCGCGAAGCGTTCCCCCTTGCTGTTGACCATGATGCTGTGCGGCAGCGCGCGCTCACCCAGGAACACGCGACTGAGTGGTCGACCCTCCAGCTCCTCGCCGGGCAGCTGCACCCCGGGCATCCACCAGGCATCCTCCATTCCGGTCAGGTCAGCGCCGACCTCTCTCGCCAGCTGCACCGCGATGCCGTCATGACCCTTGGGAGAGACCTGCACGCCGAAGGGAGCGCCGAGGTAGGTCGCCGTCAGATCGGGGGAGCTCTCGAATCCGCCGGTGGTCAGTACGACCCCTCGTCTGGCGCGCACCGTGTGTTCGACGCCGTCGGCCTCTACGATGACCCCGCGCACGCCCGACTCGTCGGTGACGAGTCGCGTCGCGGGCGCCTCGACCCGGACGTCGAAACCATTGCGCAGGCCCGCCTCGAGCAGGGCTCCGACCAACGCCGGTCCGGCGAGCCAGACGTCGTCGATGCCGATCCCACCCAGAAGCCAGAACGGCAGCGGGTTCTTCGCCATGCCCGTCGTCAGGGCCGGCCGCACGAACTCTCGCGCCTCTCCAAGCCCGTCGGGGGAGTACGGGCCAGGGAAGAGCGCGCGTCCGACGGACGCGCCGTCGATGTCGGAGCGGTAGTCCGGCCAGATCGTCGGGATCCAGCCGAAGGAGGTGTGCTCCTCGATGAACCGGGCCACGTGCGGTCCGGTCTCCAAGAACTTCTCCACCAACTCGTGGTTGAGCACCTGATCCCGCCCCTGGCCGTACATGTAGCGCCGCGCCTGCTCCAGGCTGTCCTCCACCTTCAGATCCTTCGTGGAAAAGCCGTGGTTCGGAATCCATGCGGCACCCGCGGAGATCCCGGTCGCGCCGCCCACCAGCTCGCGCGATTCCACAACGAGGACGCGTGCCCCCTCCTTCGCGGCGGTCAGCGCGGCTGTCAGGCCGGCGCCGCCCGACCCGACCACCGCCACGTCCACCTCGTCGGGAAGGCCCTTGACCGCCGCGGTGCCGATGGAGCCACTGAACTGAGTCGAACTGCTGCGCATGTTGTCCTCCGTAGGAATGGGTCGCATGAATGGATCTAGTTGATGATTCAACCATAACAGTTGGGGCCATCAAACTAAAGTCGTTGGGCTAGCCTCACCGCATGGACGGCCATCGAGGCGATCCCGCCGCCGCCGCAGCTGCCCTCGAGCGCGCGGTGCCGATGTTGGTGCGCTGGTTCACCCGCAGCGACGTCCGACGCGCGATGCTCGCGGACACCGACCCGGCCCTCTCGGCGACGGATGCCTGGCTCTTGGGCAGGATCACCGACACCGGTCCCGTTAGGCTCTCGGCGCTCGCCGACTGGCAACAGGTCGACAGGTCGACCATGACCACCCAAGTGCGGCGGCTCGAGGCGATGGGTCTGGTTGCCCGCGGCCCCGACCGGCGAGATGGACGTGCGGTTCTGGTGAGCGCAACGAGCACGGGTGCTGCCCGACACCGGCGAACCAAGCAAACGGCACGGCGTGTGTACGAGCGGCTGCTGGCCGGCTGGTCGGAGGACGACCTGGACGTAGTTGCTCATGCCGCAGCCCGTCTGGTCGAGACCCTCGAGCCGGATCAGTCCAACTCTGCGCCTCATGCCTGAAGCCCCCTCGCGGTAGGGGATTGGTCACCGGTGGTTGGCTGGCTGGTGTGGCTGGTCTCCGAAGGTGTCGAACAGCAGGTTCAGGCCCTCGCTCATGGTCGGGTGGGTCAGCAAGGCATCGCGCACGCTCTGGTAGGGCAGGCCGCCGAGCATCGCCAGCTGCACCGCGGCGATGACCTCACCACCGTTGTGGCCGAGCAGCGCAGCGCCGAGGATTTGGTCGGTGTCGGCGTCCACGACGGCCTTCCAGATGCCGGTGCTGTCGTGGAGTGTCTTGGCGCGGGGGATTGCCGAAACGGGGATCTTGGCGACGCGTACCGTGTGTCCGGCGGCGCGTGCCTGAGTCTCGGTGAGCCCGACTCGGGCCAGCTCGGGGGTGATGAAGATGGTGTAGGGCACGAGCCTCCCGGCGGTGGAGGCTTCTCGCCCGGACAGAAGGGAGCGCAGGATCCGGAAGTCGTTCCACGAGGCGTGGGTGAACTGCGGGCTGCCGGCGACGTCGCCTGCCGCCCAGACGTGCTCGGCGCCAGTGCGCAGGTGGTCATCTACGGCGACGTAGCCGCGGTCGGTGAGTTTTACCTCAGCTGCATCCAGGCCGAGGTCTGCGGTGACGGGGGAGCGGCCCGTGGCGACGAGCAGCTCGTCGCCGGTCAGTGCCGAACCGTCCTCGAGCGTGAGTGTCACTTTTTCGTGGGCTTGTTCGCGCCGCACCGAGGCGGCCCGCGAGCCGAGGTGCAGCTCGACGCCCTGGTCGGTGAGGATCTGGGCCACCTCGCCGGCAACGTCGGGATCCTCTCTCGGCAGTAGCTGCGGGCCGCCTTGGACCAGTACCACTCGGCTGCCGAAGAGGGCGAACATCGAGGCAAACTCGCAGCCGACGTAACCACCGCCGAGGATCAGCAACGTCTGAGGGAGCCGGTCTAGGCGCAGGATGGTCTCCGAGGTCCACACGTCCGCCTCGGCGAGGCCGGGCAGGTCCGGCACTGCCGGGGTCGTGCCGGTGTTGATGACCACATCCTTGCCGCGGATGAGGCGCGTCCCGTCTTCGTTCGTGGCAATCTGCACGGTCCGGGGCGCGACGAATCGCGCGGTGCCCATGATGAAGTCCATGCCGGAGTCGGTAAACATCTTCCGGTGGGCGTCGACCATCCCGCCGACGACCGACTCCTTGTGACGGCGTAGGGCCGCGAGCGAGACAACGCTGTCACCGTCGACCTCGATGCCCATGACCTCGGCGTGCTGGATGGTCAGCATCGTCCTTGCGGATCCCACGAGGGATTTGGTCGGGATGCAGGCGACGTTGATGCAGGTGCCGCCGATCTTGTCGCGCTCCACCATCACGACCGACCACCCGGCCTTGGCGCGGTCCATCGCAAGGGACTTGCCCGCCTTCCCGCCGCCGACCACCAGTAGGTCTACCTCTTCCAGTTCTGCTGCGGGCATGCCAGCTCCTCGTGTTGTTGAACTGATCCGGCGAACTTGTGCGCCCGCCCCGGCTGGTTCGGTAGGTACCGGCTCCAGGCGGACCGGGCAAGGCGGAGAAATGCCGGGCTCGAAGTACTTCGGCGACGTCGCACCAGCTGGGGCCCCGAAAGGGGGAGGGTCAGGACCAGATGTACTCCTCGGCGATCGCGCCGTCGCGCCATCTGGCGACGGTGACCATGCGGCCTCCGCCTTCGAACTCGCCGACCACGCAGGTCCACTCTCCGGAGCCGAAGCGGATCGGGTGGGCGGAGATCTGCGGCGGGCTCCCGCCGGCGGACTCGACGTACGCCTTCATGGCGTCGATGTGTGCCGCGATGCCTTTCGTGGGGGGCTGGCCTTTCCAGTCGACCAGGACGTCGTCGGTGTGGTGCTGTGCGAACACGCCGTCCCAGTCGGCGTTGTTCCACCCGGTGAAGTCGAGGTCGTCCATGCCCTTGAGGTTGCCCTGGACCTGATCGTCGCTCATGAGCGTCTTCTTCCGTGGTGCATGAAGGGTGATGCGAAGCCGGGCGCGGGGACGCGCGGGCATCTGATGAAGGTATCGCCGCGCGGGCCCGGGTGAACAGGGCCGGCCGGCCTTGGATCGGCCCAGCGCTGGCTGGCGGTGGACCGGTGGCGCCACGCGGGCGATGATTGAGGGCGCGGAGTGCGGCGGCCTTGTGGATGAGGAGGTCTCGTGAAGGTTGGCGTGATCGGTGTGGGAGCCGTCGGGTCGGCCGCGACGATGGCGCTGCTGGCGCGGGGCTGCGCCCGCGAGATCGTGCTGGTCGACCAGAACACGGCACGGGCCAACGGTGTCGCTCTGGACATGGATTACGGGCTGCCGCTGCTGCCGCCGGTCGACCTGAGGTCCGGAGGTGCCGCCGACCTGGCCGGGGCCGACCTGCTGATCATCACCGCGGGAGTCAACGAGGCGGCCGGTGGTGCCACCGATCGCAGCGACCCGTCCGGGCGGCTTCGGCTGCTCGCTCGGAACGCCGCGATCTACCGCGGGCTGGTCCCCGAACTGGTCGCGGCCGCGCCGGCCGCGACGATCATGGTGGTCACCGACCCGCCCGACCCGCTGGCGGAACTGACCCGGGTCCTCGCGGGGCACGGCCGGGTGTTCTCCACGGGCACCGTCCTGGACAGCCTCCGGTTCCGGGTTCACCTCGGCCGGGTGTTGCGGCTGTCTGCGGGCGACGTGCAGGCCCACGTGGTGGGGGAGCACGGCACCAGCGAGGTCCTGCTCTGGTCCTCGGCGAACGTGGCCGGTGTGCCCGTGCTGGACATCCTGACTCGCCACGGTGGGCGGGTCGAGGACATCCGCGAAGACGTCGAGTCCCAGATCCGGTACGCCAACATCAGCATCATCGAGGGCACCGGCGCGAGCCAGTACGGCATCGGGGCCGTCGTGGCACGCCTGAGCGAGGCGGTCCTGCGAGATGAACAAGCCTTGTTCACTGCGGCACGCCACGGCCACGATCACCTGACCTGTGCACTCCACTGCACCACGGAACGGACTTACGGGTGCAGGCGGTAGCTCCATACGACCCGGGTCACAGGCGGCTACCCCCAGCATCGGTCCCACCGAGCCGTTGCGCGAGCCACACCGGCACGAGCGACAGGACGACCAGCAGGACCGCGATGACGTTGACGACCGGCGCCTGATTGGGCCTGAAGAGGTTGTTGAAGATCCATATCGGCAACGTCGGGCTGTCGGGCCCCGCGGTGAAGGTCGTGACGACGATCTCGTCGAAGCTGAGCCCGAAGGCGAGCAGCCCGCCGGCCACGAGGGCGGACCGGAGCAGGGGGAAGGTCACGCGGCGGAACGTTGTGAGCGGCCGGGCCCCCAAGTCCGCGGACGCCTGCTCTAGTGACGCGCCCATCCGTCTGAGGCGTGCGGTGACGTTGTTGAAGACGATGACGATGCAAAACGTGGCGTGTCCGACGATGATCGTGAAGAGCCCGGCACCGATGCCGAACACCGGGCTGAGGACGTTCTGGATCATGGACTGCAGCGCGATCCCGGTCACGATCCCGGGCAGAGCGATGGGTAGGACGACGAGGACCGACACGGACTGCTTGCCGAAGAAGTCGAAGCGGCTCAGCGCAAGTGCGAGGAGGGTGCCCAGGACGAGGGCGAGCGCGGTCGCGCCGAGTCCGGCCTTGACCGACGTGAGCAGCGCGTCCCTCGGGCCCTGCGCCGTCAGCGCCGTGGACCACCACTGTGTCGTGAAGCCGGGCGGTGGCCAGCCGAATGTCCGGTCGCTGTTGAACGAGTTCACCGAGACGACGACGAGGGGGACGTAGATGAACGCCAACACCACAGAGGCGAAGATCCAGAGGGAGATCCGTATGCCCCGACCCAACCTCACAGCGTCACCTCAGAGATTCTCGAGCGCGCCGGAGCGGCGCACAGCCAGCAGGTAGAGGACCATGATCACGACCGAGGCGGTGCCGAGCGTCGCAGCGAAGGGCAGGTCGAGCGTGATGTTCTGCAGGACCGCGGTGCCGAGCACCTGGAGCTTGCCGCCGACGATCTGCACCGCGATGTAGTCGCCGAGGCTGAGCGAGAAGGTGAACACCGAGCCGGCCGCGATCGCCGGCAGGAGCGATGGCACGACGACGCGGCGGAACGTCGTGACCGGCTTGGCTCCAAGGTCGGCGGAGGCCTCCAGATGGCTCTCGGGGAGCCGCTCGAACGCCGCGTAGACAGGCAGGATCATGTAGGGCAGCCACAGGTACGACAGGGTCAGGATCAAGGCGGCGAAGCCGTAGCCGGGGGTTGCGCCCACCGTGCCGTCGAGGACTCCGCCCGGCTGAACCATCGCCCGCCAGGCATATGCCTTGACGAGGTATGACGCCCACAGCGGGACGAGCACCGCCGCGAGCAAAGCCCGGCGCAGCGCCGGCGGGGCCACCCGGGCCATGAAGTACGCGAACGGCACTGCGACCATGGCGCACCCGACCGTCACCAGTGCTGCGATGAGCAGGGTGCGCCCGATGATGCCCAGGTAGGTGGCCCCGAAGAGGGTGGCGAAGTTGTCGAGGTTGAAGGACCGCACGACCTGGTTGGTGAACGGGTCGGTCTTGAAGAACGCCGTGGCGAAGATCGCGGCCAACGCTCCGAGGTAGGCGACCACGAGCCAGAGGAGTGGCGGTCCGAGCAGGACCGCCAGTCCCTTGCGT
>NZ_JBQCCV010000037.1:0-6041 GCF_051961875.1 Intrasporangium sp.
GTCATCTTCGTGATCACTGTGATGGCGCTCCAGCCGCTGTCCATCTACTCCGGCGAAGTGCAGTCGCCCGTCGTGCTCGTGGCCCTGCTCGTCTGCCTCATCCCGACGACGATCGGCGCGCTCCTGTCCGCCATCGGCATCGCCGGGATGGACCGCCTCGTGCAGCACAACGTGCTCGCCATGTCCGGCCGGGCGGTGGAGGCGGCCGGCGATGTCTCGACCCTGCTGCTCGACAAGACCGGCACGATCACCTACGGCAACCGGCGCGCGACCGAGCTGCTCGCGGCACCCGGGCTCGACACCGAGCAGATCACCCGAGCGGCATACGTGTCCTCGCTCGCGGACGAGACACCGGAGGGCCGCTCGATCGTGGACCTCGCCGCACGCGCGCTCGACGCGCCCACCCGCGCTGCCCTGGACCGCCTGCCCCGTGAGGGGGCGACGTTCGTCGAGTTCACGGCGCACACCAGGATGTCTGGCGCCGATCTGCCCGACGGGACGGCCTACCGCAAGGGCGCGGCCGACGCGGTCGCCCGATGGGTGTCCGGCCATGGCGGCGAGGTGCCGAGCGACGTGATGACGGTGGTCGACGGCATCGCGACCTCCGGCGGCACCCCGCTCGTCGTCGCGGTCCAGGAACCGGACCGGACACCCCGGGCGCTCGGCGTCATCCACCTCAAGGACGTCGTCAAACCGGGCATGGCGCAGCGGTTCGCCCAGCTGCGGACGATGGGGATCCGGACCGTCATGATCACCGGTGACAACCCGCTGACGGCCAGGTCCATCGCCGCCGAGGCAGGGGTCGACGACTTCCTCGCCGAGGCGACGCCCGAGGACAAGATGGCGTTGATCAAGAGCGAGCAGAGCGGCGGCCGGCTCGTCGCGATGACCGGCGACGGGACGAACGACGCGCCCGCCCTGGCCCAGAGCGACGTCGGCGTGGCGATGAACACCGGCACCTCCGCGGCCAAGGAAGCGGCCAACATGGTCGACCTCGACTCCGACCCGACCAAGCTCATCGACATCGTCTCGATCGGCAAGCAGTTGCTCATCACCCGCGGGGCCCTCACGACCTTCTCGATCGCCAACGACATCGCGAAGTACTTCGCCATCATCCCGGCGATGTTCGTCGTGCTCTTCCCCGGCCTGCAGGCCCTCAACGTCATGCGGCTGGCGACGCCGAGGTCGGCGATCCTGTCGGCCGTCATCTTCAACGCGATCATCATCATCTTGCTGATCCCCCTGGCGCTGAGAGGAGTCCGCTACCGACCCCTTGGCAGTACGGCGCTCCTGCGACGCAACATCTACATCTACGGCCTGGGAGGCATCGTGGCCCCGTTCATCGGGATCAAGCTGATCGACCTCGTCGTGAGCCATGTCCCGTTGTGAGAACAGGCTGGTGCGATCCCCATGAACAGCAACCTCAGCTCTTTCGTCAAGCAGTCCTCGGCGGGCCTTCGCGCCATGATCGTGCTGACTGTGGTGTGCGGCCTGTTCTACCCGGCCCTCGTATGGGGCGTCGGGCGGGTCCTCGCTCCCGGGCAGGCGGACGGGTCACTCGTCAGCGCCCACGGGAAGGTGGTCGGCTCCTCCCTCATCGGCCAGCAGTGGGCCGGCAACGAGTGGTTCGTCGGCCGCCCGTCCGCGAGCGACTACTCCGGCACGACCAGCGGCGGCACCAACCTCTCCGGCACGGCGCTGTCAGCGCAGGTGGCTACCCGGGCCAAGGCCGCGCATCTCGACATGGCCAGCGCCCCGCCTGACGCGCTGACCGCCTCCGCGAGCGGCCTCGACCCGCACGTCTCACCGGCGTATGCCGCCGCACAAGTCCCGCGGGTCGCCGCAGCCCGTGGCCTCCCAGACAGCGAAGTCTCGGCCCTGGTCGCGCGCTACACGCAGGGCCGGGTGGCCGGCTTCCTCGGTGAGCCCCGGGTGAACGTGCTCGAACTCAACCTGGCGCTCGCGCGGCTGTCGGCGCAAGTGGCCCGCTGACCTGCGAGGATCGGTACATGGGTCGCGGGTCCCTGCGCATCTTCCTCGGCTCCGCACCGGGCGTGGGCAAGACCTTCGCCATGCTCGACGAGGCGCACCGGAGACGAGAGCGGGGCACGGACGTCGTCGTCGGCATCGTCGAGACGCACGGTCGGGCGCACACCGCGGCCCTGCTCGAGGGCCTGGAGGTCCTGCCCCGAATGACCCTGGAGTACCGCGGCTCGCAGCTGACCGAGCTTGATGCGGCGGCCGTCATCGCGCGCCGGCCGCACGTCGTGCTCATCGACGAGCTGGCTCACACCAACGTCCCGGGATCGGGACACGAGAAGCGGTGGCAGGACGTCGAGGAGATCCTTGACGCCGGCATCGACGTGCTCTCGACCGTCAACATCCAGCATCTCGAATCCCTCAACGACGTCGTCGAGTCGATCACCGGGATCCGCCAACAGGAGACCCTGCCCGACGAGGTCGTGCGCCGAGCCGAGCAGGTCGAGCTCGTCGACATGACCCCGGAGGCCCTCCGCCGCCGGCTCGCCCACGGCAATGTCTACAACGCCGACAAAGTCGACGCCGCCCTCGCGAACTACTTTCGGGTCGGCAACCTCGCCGCACTGCGCGAGATCGCACTGCTGTGGCTCGCTGACCGGGTCGACGAGGCGCTCGAGCGATACCGCGCGGACCAAGGCATCAACGCGCCCTGGCCCACCCGGGAACGCGTCGTCGTCGCCCTGACCGGCGGCCCCGAGAGCGAGACGCTGCTGCGCAGAGGCGCCCGCATTGCCAGTCGCGCAGCCGGCGGCGACCTCATCGCCTGCCACGTCCGGTCATCGGAGGGCCTCGTCTCGGGGGACCCCAGCACCATCGGTCGGCTACGCAGGCTGGCAGCCGACGTCGGAGGCGAGTTCCACGAGGCCGTCGGCCACGACATCGCCGCGGCCATCCTCGATCACGCCCGCGGCGAGAACGCCACCCAGATCGTCGTCGGGGTCAGCCGCCGAGGCCGCTGGCAACAGTTCCTCCGCCCAAGCATCGCCTCCGCAGTCGCAGACGGGTCCGGCGACATCGACGTGCACCTCGTCCCGCACGAGGGATCGAAGATCCGGCCCCGGACGCGACGCACCCAGGCCCTGCCGTGGCAGCGTGTCGCCGCCGGCTTCGTCCTCGCGACAACCGCCACGATCGCCCTGACCGCGATCCTCGTGGCAACCCAGGATGGCCACACCCTCTCCCTCGACCTGCTGCTCTACCTGGCCCTCACCGTCGCCTGTGCACTCGTCGGAGGCATCTGGCCCGCTCTCTTCTGCGCAGTCGGAGGGTCGCTCACCGTCAACTGGTTCTTCACGGCCCCCACCGGCACCCTCACCATCAGCGACCCACCCAACGCGATCGCCCTGGCCGTGTTCATCCTCGTCGCCGTGGCCGTGTCCTGGGTCGTGACCCTGGCCGCCCGACGCACCGAGCAGGCTTTGACCGCGCAGCGCGAGTCAGCAGCACTGGCCGCACTCAGCCGAGACCTGCTCGCCGAGCCCCACCCACTACCAAGCCTGCTGACCCGTGCCCGGGACGCCCTCAACCTGAAACAAGCCGTCCTCACCGAGCCCGGACCCGACGGCAGCCAAGTCGTCGTCGCTGCCAGCGAGGAGTCCCTGCGGGCCGGCTCGCCGCTGCCCGACGACGTCGCATGGACCACCGACGTACCCGTCGACGAGGGCGTGCACCTGCTCCTCGACGGCCCGCCCCTCGCCGCACGCGACCAGCGCCTCGTCAACGCCTACGCCGCACACGCCGCCATCCTGCACGGCCGGGAACAGCTCATTCGCGCGGCTCGAGAGGCGGCCGGCCTGGCGCGGGACAACGCGGCCCGCACCACCCTGCTCGCCGCCGTCTCGCACGACCTGCGCACCCCGCTCGCAAGCATCAAGGCCGGCGTCTCCACCCTCAGACAGGCTGAAGTGAAGCTGACCCCCGAGGACAAGGCCGAGCTGCTCGAGTCAATCGAGGAGTCCGCCGACCGTCTCGATGCGCTCATCGGGAACCTGCTCGACCTATCCCGCCTCGAAACCGGAACCGTCAAGGCACACACCCACTCCGTCGAAATCTTCGACGCTGTCCTCGACACCGTCCGCACGACCTCCGATCCCGCCCGGGTGGCAATCGACATCGGCACCGACCTGCCCCCCGTGCAAGCCGATCTCGGCCTGCTCGACCGCGTCCTGGCCAACGTCGTCGAGAACGCGTTACGACACAGCGAGAGCGAGATCCGCATCACCGCCGGAACACTCGTCGACAAGGTCCAGCTGCGCATCGTCGACCGCGGCCCCGGCGTGCACGACGCCGACAAGGACAGGATCTTCCAAGCGTTCCAACGCGTCGGCGACACACCCCGCGGCGACGGACTCGGGCTCGGACTGGCCGTGGCCCGCGGCCTGATGACCGTCATGGGTGGCAGCCTCAGCCCCGAGGACACCCCAGGTGGCGGACTGACCATGGTCATCGAACTGCCCTCCGCCGACCAGCAGAGGCACGAGGAGGGCGCGTGATCCGAGTGCTCGTCGTCGACGACGACCCACGACTGCAGCGCACTCTCGCCATCGCGTTGCGGGCCCACGGCAATGAGGTCGTCACCGCCAACGACGGCCGCAGCGCCATCCAGACGATCCACGAGGACTCCCCGCAGATCGTCATCCTCGACCTCGGCCTGCCCGACATGGACGGGACCGACGTCCTCAAGCACCTGCGCGCCACCTCCACCGTGCCAGTGATCGTCCTGTCCGCCCGCCACGACTCCGACGACAAGATCGAGGCACTCGACCTCGGCGCCGACGACTACGTGACGAAACCCTTCGGCGTGGAAGAGCTCCTCGCCCGCGTCCGCGCCGCAGCGCGCCGCGTCGGCGACGACAACCGCGGGATCGGCACCCTCGCCACCGCGCACTTCATGCTGGACTTCACCGAACGGCGCGCCACCGTCGCCGGCACCGAGATCCGGCTCACGCCCACCGAATGGCGGCTGCTCGAGACCCTCTGCCGCGAACCAGGCCACCTGGTCACCCAGCAGGAACTCCTGCGATCCGTGTGGGGCCCGGCCTACGGGCGAGAGTCCAACTACCTGCGCGTCTACGCAAACCAACTCCGCCGCAAGCTCGAACCCGACCCCGCCAACCCCGCCCACCTCATCACCGAACCCGGGCTCGGCTACCGGTTCAACCCTTGACCCGTGGAAGCGTGGCGTCGCAGGTTCAAGTCCTGCCGGGGCACTGAACCGCCCCGGGCTCAGTGGAGGCTCGGTCTGACATTTCGTGGGTCTCGGACTGATGCTGGGTGAGGTAGTAGCTCGCTTCGGCTTCGGCCGGGGGGGGGTGTAGCCCAGTGCCTCGATGAGGCGCCGGTTGGTGAACCAGTCGACCCACTGCAGGGTGGCGATCTCGACGTCGTCGGGGGTGCGCCACGGTCGGTGGTGCCGGATCACCCCGGTCTTGAACAGGCCGATGATCGACTCGGCCATCGCGTTGTCGTAGGAGTCCCCGACCGACCCGATCGAGGGTGTGGCGCCGGCCTCGGCGAGCCGCTCGGTGTAGCGGATCGAGGTGTACTGCCTGCCGGCATCGGAGTGGTGAACCAACCCCTGGATCGAGTGCCCGGCGCGTGGCGCTGCCAGATGCCCATCTGCAGGGGCGTCCAGGACCAGGTCGGTGCTCATCGAGCGGGACACCCGCCATCCGGTGATCACCCGCGAACACGTCGATGCAGAACGCGACGTAGACAAACCCGGACCAGGTCGCCACGTAGGTGAAGTCGACGACCCACAGCTAGTTGGGCCGATCCGCGGTGCACTGCCGCTCCACCCGGTCCTCGGGCCGCGGCGCGGCAGGGTGGGGGCGGGTGGTGCGCCGGCGCGCGCCGCGCACCGCACCGGCCAGGCCCTCGGCGGCCATGAGCCGCTCCACGGTGCAGCGGGGCACCCCGATGCCTTCGCGGTTGAGCTGACGCCGCACCTTGCGAGCCCCATAGACGCCGTAGTTGTCCTCATGGACGCGCCGCCGCAGTAC
>NZ_JBQCCV010000038.1:0-2557 GCF_051961875.1 Intrasporangium sp.
CACTGTAGCGACGCGTGCCCCCCGCCGTCCGATCCGGGTCGAGCAGCTCACGCGCCTCGTAGAACCGGAGCGACTGCGCGCTCATCCCGACGAGCTCCGCCGCCACCGAGATGCCGTAGACCCCGCGATCGGCGTCGGGCGAGCCGGTGGCGGTTCCCGAAGATTCGTTATCGACTGGCACTTGATCCCTTGTCTCTCACGTGCTATATCAAATCTATGACCATCACTGTAGATCAGTGAGGGTCGCGCTGATACATCTACATCGCCTCAACCGGAGAGAAAGGAGAGCAGAGGTGGTTGCGATGCTCATGCGCCCGAACCCCTTCCGCGACTTCGACCGACTTGCCGAGCAGGTCTTCGGTGTCACAGGGACCCTCGCCCGCCCAGCGGTGATGCCGATGGACGCCTGGCGCGAGGAGCACACGTTCGTCGTCGAGCTCGACCTGCCCGGGGTCAAGGCCGACTCCATCGACGTCGACGTCGAGCGCAACGTCGTCACGGTCAAGGCCGAGCGGCCCGTCGAGGACGACCGCGAGATGATCGCGGCGGAGCGGCCCCGCGGCATCTTCAGCCGGCAACTCTTCCTCGGGGACAACCTCGACACGAGCCAGATCGACGCGAGCTACGACGGCGGCGTGCTGACGCTGCGGATCCCGGTCGCCGAGCAGGCCCGGCCGCGCCGGATCTCCGTGACGAGCAAGAACGAGGAACGGCAGGCGATCAACGCCTGAACGGGGGCGATGGCTGTGCCGATCCGCAACGCGGCAACCGAATTGGCCGAGCACGCAGGGCTGACGGACGACTTCTGGGACATCGTCCTCGACGACGAGGACTGGCTGGAGGCCGAGTTCGAAGCGGTCGTCGAGTCGATCGACGATGTCCCGCCCCCGACGCCGTTCGCCCGTCGTGAGCGATCCGGGCCGGAGCCGCCACGCCCCTCACCAGTTGGACCGTCACGACCCGTCGAGGCGCCTCACGGCCGGACCTGCGCCGGCCCGGCTCGGCAACGGGGACCGCCTCAGGCATGAGGGACCGAACAATCGGCAGCATCGACGAAAGGAGTGATGCCTCGCGCGATCCGAATCCCGGCGGCCGTCGGCTCCCCCGCACGTTTTGCTCCTGAGAGCGCACTGCCTGTCCCCATGGCTGGGTCTGAGGCGGCGCCCCGCGCCCTGACGGCGCACCTCTTCCACGCGGGTTTGAGTCGGCGGCCTCGCCGCGTGCGGAGTGGTTACATGTCGGCGAGGACGAACTGGCAGCGGTTCGAGATCTGGTAGCCCGCCTCCTCCGAGGCCTCGGCCGAGGCTTTGAGTGCGGCGCTGTCGTCGTCCAGCTTCGCCTTGACCCACGGACGGAAGTCCGTGATCCACTGCTGGAACTCGGCCGGAGCCCCGGCGACCAGCGCGTCCAGCTTGGGCAGCGCGGCCTTCGCCGCGCTGCCGCCCTCGAGGAGGGCGGCCATGTGCTCGGCATAGCTGTTGCAGAACGCCTTCGACGCCGAGTTGTCCGCGGCCGGCTTCTCGTCGTCATCCGTATGCGGTGAGCTGGAGCTCTGGGCGGGCGGCGGGCCACCGCTCGGGGCCGGGTCTGCGCTGCTGCACCCGGCCAGGGTGGCGAGCAGTCCGGCCGCGGCGATCGCGACCCAGCGAGCTGACGTCGGCATGCCGTGCCTCCTGTGTCCGGTTCGAGTCGGAATGTCCGTCAGTGTGGCTAGGCGACGGCGGGTCGTGATCCGTGCTGGCACGGAAATGGTCCCACCGTTGGACTCCCGATGGTCGGGTATGCGGGAATTGTCCCTTCGATCGGCGGAAGGGCACGCGTTGGCGGGTCACTCAGCGCAGGCGGCGATGACGCGCATCAGGTTGCGGTGCAGCTCCTCGAGCTCGTCCAGGCTCATGCCGAGGCGCTGGACGATGGCCTTCGGCACCTGTTCGGCCTGTTCACGGGCCTTGCGGCCCTTGGCGGTCAGGTCGACCGCGAGGGCGCGCTCGTCCTCGGGGTTGGATTCGCGCGTGATCATGCCGTTCGCCTCGAGGCGTTTGAGCATCGGCGACAGGGTGGCTGGCTCCAGGCTGAGGCGGCGGGCGAGCTGACTCGCCTTCAGCGGGGCCTCCTCCCACAGGGCGCGCATGCCGAGGTACGGCGGATGGGTCAGCCCCATCGGCTCGAGCCGCGGGCGTTAGAGGCCTATGACGCTGCGCGAGGCGACCGCCAGCGCATAACAGACCTGCCGGTCCAGGGCGAGCAGGTCGGGCTCCGGTTCGAGCTCCACATCCGTGAGTGCGCGGTCCACGTTTTCAGTCTAAGGAGGCGATCACGTACGCTGGCGCCAGTTACTTAGTGCACTAACTATCGGAGTCGTCATGCCCCGTAAGACCCGCCGCACCCGGCTCAGCATCTGGTACCGGATCGGTTACCGGATCCGGTACTCGGTCCTGCACGTGCTGGGCCCGGCCCAGCTCGGAGAGAGCAACGACCCGCACGAGCGCCTCCGTAGGGAGCGGGCGCGCAAGGTTGCCGCCCTCGCCCGCGTCGAGGATGCCGGCGCCTGAGCGCA
>NZ_JBQCCV010000039.1:0-38357 GCF_051961875.1 Intrasporangium sp.
CGTCTTCCGGCACCCCGTGAGCGGGCCGCTCATGCGGGCCATGCACCACATCCCGGTCGACCGGGCGGCCGGTGCGTCGTCGTACGCGGCCGCCGTCTCGGACCTGCGCCGCGGCGAGATCGTGGGCGTCTTCCCGGAGGCGACGATCTCGCGGTCGTTCGAGCTGAAGGACTTCAAGACCGGCGCGGCGCGGATGGCCGCCGAGGCTCAGGTTCCGATCATCCCGGCCGTCATCTGGGGGTCGCAGCGCGTCTGGACGAAGGGCCACCCGCGGCGGCTCGGTCGGACCAACACCCCGATCTTCATCTCCGTCGGCGAGCCGATCCCCGTCGCAGCCGACGCGGATCCCGAGGTGGTGACCGCGGCCTACAAGGACGTGATGGCCCACATGCTCGACCTCGCGCGCGCCGCCTACGAGCCGCTCCGAGGGGCGGACCTCAAGTTCCTGCCCGCCCGGATGGGCGGCACCGCACCGACGCTCGCCGAGGCGAACCGGCTCGACGAGCTCGAGCAGGCCGAGCGCAGGGCCAAGCGAGACGACTGAGCGCTGGCCACGGCGCGCTTAGTCGGCGCCGGGAGCGGTGGGCCGGGCGAGCGACTCAGCGCCGGCGATCTGGACTGTGAAAGGCGGCCGACAAGCGAGGGGTAGCCGGCGATGCCCGGAGCGAGCTGGGCCGCCGCGCCCGGCGCGGGCCGACCACGCGACCCCGGCCGCGGTGAGAGCCGGTGCAGGTTCCCCGTTCCGCCGGATAGCCTTCCGGCCATGGCTCGACAGCGTGTCCCGGAGGGGCCGGCACCCGACCCCGCCGTCCAGCGGCTCCGGATCCGGTATGCGAAACGTGGGCGGCTCCGCTTCACCTCGAGCCGCGACTTCCAGCGCGCCCTCGAGCGGGCCCTGCGCCGGGCCGACGTGCCGATGGCGTTCTCGGCCGGGTTCCACCCGCACCCGAAGATCTCGTACGCGAACGCGGCCGCGACGGGGACGGCCAGCGAGGCCGAGTACGTCGAGATCCAGGTGACCGAGCGGCTCGACCCGCAGGCGGTTCGGACCGCGCTCGACGGGGCGTTGCCCGACGGACTGGACATCGTCACCGTCGTCGAGGCACGGGTCGGGAACCTGGCCGACCGCCTCGAGGCGAGTGACTGGCGCCTGGAGTTCCTCGGGGTCTCACCGAACCGGCTGGGGGAGGCTGTCGAGCAGCTGCTGGCCCGTGACCGGGTCGAGGTGACGAGGATGACGAAGTCGGGGCCACGCACCTTCGACGTGCGCGAGGCGCTCGTCTCAGCGGAGGTGGCGGAGGCTCCCGAGGGCGGCTCCGGCGTGTCGGGTCGTGCTCCAAGTGGGGACCTGGGGGCTGACTGTGCGATACTGCGAATGGTCGTACGGCACACCACACCAGCCGTTCGCCCCGACGACATTCTGACCGCGCTGCGTGACGTCGCCGGCCTGCAGCCTCTCCGCCCACCTCTGGTGACGCGACTGGCGCAAGGTCCGTTCGACACCGCAACCGCGAGGGTGGCCGACCCGTTGGCTGCCGACGAGAACGCCGACGGCGCCTGAACCGGGGCCGCGCTCAGCGCGAACCGGGAACGGCGTAACAATGCGACTTCCGTCCCAGCGGTACCCCGGTGGGACGACCGATACCGCAACACAGGCGGTGCGGGCGGCTCCGGCCGGGTGTGGGTCAGCACCACCCGTGACGGGAGGCTGCCGAATGGCACCCAACGAAAACACTCCCTCCGACTAAACGACGCTGTTCGACGACGCTGCCGCCCCGGCGGCGCCGGCACCGCGCAAGCGGGCGACGCGTCGGAGCACCCGGAAGCAGGCCGCGCCGGAACAGGCGCCCGAGGGCGTCGACAGTGAGTCGACCCAGGCGGCCGAGGCCGCCGCCGCTCCGGCCGCTGCTCCTGAGCCCGACGCCCCGGCCGGCGAGAAGGCCGCTCCCGCGAAACCGGCCCGCAAGCGGGCCACGCGGAAGAAGGCCGCTGCTCCCGCGCCGGCCGTGCCCGACACGGTGACCGAGATCCTCGACCAGGCCGAGGCGGCCGTGGCCGAGATCCTGCCGGGCCAGACGGCGGCCGCGACCGAGCACGCTGCGACCGAGCAGGCTGCGCCGGAGGCAATCGAGCCTCGGGCCACCGACGAGGACGCGCAGGCACAGGTCGACGGCGCGACACCAGCCGACCAGGCCGGCACTGAGCCGGCCGAGGACGAGTCGGCCGAGGACGACGCCGCCGACGAGCAGGCGGACGACGAGACCGGCCCGGTCGTGCAGAGTTTCTCCGTGCTCTTCCAGGCACCGGACCCCGAGGCAGCCACGACCGCCCAGCGCTCGCGTCGGCGTCGCGCCAAGCCCGAGCCGCAGCCGGAGCAGGCCGAGGTCCCGGAGCCCGAGACCGAGCAGCCGGCCGCCGAAGAGACATCCGAAGAGGACGACTCGCCGCGGCGCGCCCGGCGCCGTCGGGGCGGCAAGGGCCGGCGCGGCCGCAACGCCGAGGGGGAGGCCGACGACAACGCGTCCGAGGGCGAGGAGGCGCCGGCCGCCGCGGCGACCGAGCAGCCGGCCGCCGAGGGGGAGGACGGCCAGTCCGACGAGTCCGACGAGGATCACGGCACCGACGAGGACGAGGCCGGCACGAGCCGGCGCCGGCGCCGCCGCCGCCGCTCGGGCCCGAACGGCGAGGCCTCGAGCGACGAGGTCGGCGTCACGACCCGAGTCCGGACACCCCGCTCGCCCAGCGACGAGCCGACCGGGGTCAAGGGCTCGACCCGGCTGGAGGCCAAGAAGCACCGCCGCCGCGAGGGCCGCGAGGCCGGCCGCCGCCGCACCGTCATCACCGAGGCCGAGTTCCTCGCCCGCCGCGAGTCCGTCGAGCGCGTCATGGTCGTGCGCAACCGGAACGGCCGCACGCAGATGGGCGTCCTCGAGGACAGCGTCCTCGTCGAGCACTACATCGACCAGGCCGGCAACGTCTCCATGGCCGGCAACATCTACCTCGGCCGCGTCCAGAACGTCCTGCCCTCGATGGAGGCGGCGTTCGTCGACATCGGCAAGGGCCGCAACGCCGTCCTCTACGCCGGTGAGGTCAACTGGGACGCCGCCGGGCTCGACGCCAACCAGCCCAAGCGCATCGAGAACGCCCTCGAGTCCGGCCAGACGGTCCTCGTCCAGGTGACGAAGGACCCGATCGGCCACAAGGGCGCGCGCCTCACGTCGCAGATCTCCCTCCCCGGGCGCTACCTGGTCTACGTCCCGAACTCCTCCATGACCGGCATCTCCCGCAAGCTGCCGGACACGGAGCGGGCCCGCCTCAAGAAGATCCTGCGTCAGGTCGTGCCCGAGCACGCCGGCGTCATCGTCCGCACCGCGGCCGAGGGGGCGAGCGAGGAGGAGCTGCGCGCCGACGTCGAGCGGCTCACCCGCACCTGGGAGGACATCCAGTCGCGCGCCGAGGCCGCCTCGACGCCGAAGGCGGGCAAGTCCAAGGGCCGGAAGAAGAACGGCGGTTCGGGTTCGAGCACCACCGGCAGCGCTCCGATGCTGCTCCACGGCGAGCCCGACCTCACTGTCCGCGTCATCCGCGACGTCTTCAACGAGGACTTCAAGCAGCTCATCGTCTCCGGCGAGCAGGCGTGGCAGGAGATCCACCCGTACATCACGGCGGTGGCCCCCGACCTCGCCGACCGCGTCACCAAGTGGACTGGCAACGAGGACCTGTTCAGCCACTACCGGGTCGACGAGCAGCTGGCCAAGGCGATGGACCGCAAGGTGTGGCTGCCCTCCGGTGGGTCGCTCGTCATCGACCGCACCGAGGCGATGACGGTCATCGACGTCAACACCGGCAAGTTCGTCGGGTCCGGCGGCAACCTCGAGGAGACGGTCACCAAGAACAACATCGAAGCGGCCGAGGAGATCGTCCGGCAGCTTCGGCTGCGGGACATCGGCGGCATCATCGTCGTCGACTTCATCGACATGGTGCTCGAGTCGAACCGGGACCTCGTGGTGCGGCGCCTGCTCGAGTGCCTCGGGCGCGACCGCACCAAGCACCAGGTCGCCGAGGTGACCTCGCTCGGTCTGGTCCAGATGACGCGCAAGCGCGTCGGTTCGGGACTCATCGAGGTCTTCTCCGAGACCTGCGACCACTGCAACGGGCGCGGATTCATCATCCACTCCGACCCGGTCGACAAGGGTGCCCAGCAGCACGACTCCGGCTCCTCGGGGCGCCGGGGCCGCCGGGGCTCTGACGCCGGCAATGGCAACGGGTCCA
Organism: Intrasporangium sp.; assembly: GCF_051961875.1. GTDB lineage: Bacteria > Actinomycetota > Actinomycetes > Actinomycetales > Dermatophilaceae > Intrasporangium_A. The sequence goes on from NZ_JBQCCV010000039.1 coordinate 4,273, forward strand.
GCGGCGGCAACGGTGGTCGCGCCGGCAAGGACGCGGCGCCCGAGGCGGAGCAGAAGCAGCTCGGGCCGACGGCCGCCCAGATCGCCGCCATGGCGCACGCCGCCGCGGTGAAGAACGCACGTCTCGACGATGACGCCGCGGAGGGTCCCGACGAGTCCGGCGAGGCCGTGCCTCAGGACCGCCCGGTCGAGGTCGTCGCCGAAATGGAAAGCGACGAGCAGAAGCCGGCCGTCAGTGAGCCCGTGACGCCGGAGGAGTCGGCGCCGCAGAGCTCGCGTCGGCAGGAGCCCGAGGCAGCCGAGTCGACCGAGGAGCCTTCTGCCGAGAAGCTTCCCGCTGAGGAGCCGGCCCACCGCCCGCGTCGCCGCCGCGGTCGCGTCGTCGCGCCTGCGGGGCCTCCCGGCGCGAGCCACATCACGCACGTCGACTCGCCCGATGGCGAGACCGGCACGGACACCAGCGCCGCGGGAGGCACCGAGACCAGCAGCGTGACCGCCGCCCAGGAGTCCACCCCGGAAGGGCCGCCCGCCGGTTTGTGAGCATCGGCCCGGAGCCGGTACTGTAGATCCTCGGTGCGCCCACCGGGCCCGTGTTGACGGGCCGGTGCCAGAAGCGGCACACCAATCCTGATCAGAGAGTGAGTATCACTGTGTACGCGATTGTTCGCGCTGGCGGTCGCCAGGAGAAGGTCTCGGTGGGCGACGTGCTGCTCGTCGACAAGGTGGAGGGTCAGCCCGGCGACTCGGTCGAGTTCGCGCCGCTGCTTCTCGTGGACGGCACGACGGTCACCTCCGACGCCGACGCGCTCGCGAAGGCCTCCGTGACGGCCGAGGTGGTCAAGGCCGCCAAGGGCCCCAAGATCACGATCATGAAGTACAAGAACAAGACCGGCTACCGGAAGCGCCAGGGCCACCGCCAGCCGCTCACCCAGGTCAAGATCACCGGCATCAACGCCTGATCGCGGCCGACACAGACTCACCAAGGAGTAACTGACATGGCACACAAGAAGGGTGCGTCCTCGTCCCGTAACGGGCGCGACTCGAACGCACAGCGGCTCGGCGTCAAGCGCTTCGGCGGCCAGGTCGTCAACGCCGGAGAGATCCTCGTCCGTCAGCGCGGCACGCACTTCCACCCGGGTGACGGTGTCGGCCGCGGCGGCGACGACACGCTCTTCGCCCTCGTGGCCGGGGCCGTCAAGTTCGGCAGCAAGCGCGGCCGCAAGACCGTGAACATCGAACCGGTCGAGAGCCTCAGCGCGGCTGAGTGACCCATTGAGTACATCGTGGAAAGGGCGGGCCCGCGGGCCCGCCCTTTCCCGTGTGGCCCGTCTCCGCGGCATACCACCCGTCGGGGCGTATGCCGCCCAGCGGGCTCGATCTGGAAGAGTGACCTGACATGGCAACGAACTTCGTCGACCGCGTCGTGCTGCATGTCGCCGCCGGCGGCGGCGGGCACGGGGTCGCGTCGGTGCGACGCGAGAAGTTCAAGCCGCTCGGCGGCCCGGACGGTGGCAACGGGGGCCGCGGCGGGTCCGTCATCCTGCGCGTCGACCCGCAGTCGACCACGCTGCTCGACTACCACCGAAGCCCGCACCGGCGTGCGGACAACGGCAAGCCCGGCGCCGGCGACGAGCGCAACGGCGCCGACGGGGCCGACCTCGTCCTGCCCGTCCCGGAGGGCACCGTCGTCAGGGACGAGGCCGGCAACCTGCTCGCCGACCTCGTCGGGATGGGCACCGAGCACGTCGTCGCGCGCGGCGGCCGTGGCGGCCTCGGCAACAAGGCGCTCGCCTCGCCGCGCCGCAAGGCGCCGGGGTTCGCGCTCCTCGGGGAGCCGGGGGAGGCACTCGACGTCGTCCTCGAGTTGAAGACGCTCGCCGATGTCGCCCTCATCGGCTTCCCGAGCGCCGGGAAGTCCTCGCTCGTCTCGGTCCTCTCGGCCGCCAAGCCGAAGATCGCCGACTACCCGTTCACGACGCTCGTGCCGAACCTCGGTGTCGTCACCGCCGGGCAGGTGCGCTTCACGGTCGCCGACGTGCCGGGCCTCATCCCGGGTGCCCACGAGGGGCGCGGCCTCGGCCTCGAGTTCCTCCGGCACGTCGAGCGCTGCTCCGTGCTCGCGCACGTCATCGACTGCGCCACCCTCGAGCCCGGCCGCGACCCGCTCACCGACCTCGAGGTCATCGAGCGGGAGCTCTCCCTCTACGTCCCGGACGCCGACCTGGGCGGCCGACCGCTCGCCGAGCGCACCCGGGTCATCGTCCTCAACAAGGCCGACGTGCCGGAGGCGCGCGAGCTGGCCGAGATGGTCAAGCCCGACCTCGAGGCGCAGGGCTACGAGGTCTTCATCGTCTCGGCCGTCGCCCACCAGGGCCTCAAGGAGCTGACCTTCGCCCTGGCCAGACTGGTGGAGCAGGCCCGGGCCGAGCTGCCCGAGGTCACGCCACAGCGAATCGTGCTGCGGCCCAAGGCAGTCGATGACAACGGCTTCGAGGTGCGACGCGAGCGCGGCCCTGAGGGCGAGTTCTTCCGGGTCGTCGGCGAGCGCCCGACGCGCTGGGTGCGCCAGACCGACTTCACGAACGACGAGGCGGTCGGCTACCTCGCGGACCGGCTCGCGCGGCTCGGCGTCGAGGACGAGCTCTACAAGGCAGGCGCGGTCGCAGGGGACATGGTCGTCATCGGCGCCACCGACGACGCCGTCGTCTTCGACTGGGAGCCGACGCTGCAGTCCGGTGCCGAGCTGCTGGGGGCGCGTGGCACGGACCTGCGTCTCGAGGAGCCGAGCCGGCCCACCCGCGGCGAGAAGCGCGAGGCGATGCAGGACCGCTACGCAGCCCGGGCCGCGACCCAGGAGGAGCTCGCCGCGGAACGCCGCTCCGGCCTCTGGCACCTCGATGACGGCGAGGCCGACCCGGCCATCCCCGGGGGAGAGGGGAAGACCGACGGGGACACCGGCGGGGACACCCCGGACCACTCGGAGCGCGACCCCGGGCGCTGAGGCGTCCCCTATCCTCACGGCATGACGCCGTGGAGCGGGCTGCTGCGCCGGGACCACCTGGGGAGCCAGGCCGACCGCGCGACGTTCCGGACGCTCCATACGGCCTCGCTCGCGTCCCCACCGCTGCGCGGCGGCCTGACGAGCACCGCGGCCGAGCGGTCGCTGAAGTTCCTCCGGGCGCTCCTCGGTGCGCCCGCTGTCGCCATGACCGACACCGGCCGGCTCCTCGCCTGGGACGGCGGACGCTCCCGGCACGGCGCGCACTCACCGCGGCTCGCCGAGGCGGCGCTCGGCCACGGCCGCACCGTGGTCCTGGGCCGCAAGGAGATCGAGTGCGACGACCCGGGCTGCCCGCTTCGCGAGGCGATCATCGCGCCGCTCGACGTCGAGGAGAAGGTCGTCGGCACCCTGCAGGTGTTCGCGCCCCAGGCGTCCGCCGGCCTCGTGCGCGCCACGAACGAGGTGGCCCGGTGGGTCTCCGGGCAGCTCGAGCTGGCCGAGCTCGACGCGTCGCGCACCCGGCTCATGGAGGCCGAGGTCCGCGCGCTGCGCGCCCAGATCAGCCCGCACTTCATCTACAACTCGCTCACCGCGATCGCCTCGTTCACCCGGACCGACCCGGGCCGGGCCCGGGAGCTGCTCCTTGACCTCGCCGAGTTCACCCGCTACTCGTTCCGCAGGCATGGCGAGTTCACGACCCTCGCCGAGGAGCTCCGCTCGATCGAGGCCTACCTCGTCATCGAGAAGGCCCGCTTCGGCGACCGGCTCGCCGTCACCGTCCGCGTCGCGCCCGAGGTGCTGCCCGTCGTCGTCCCGTTCCTCTGCCTGCAGCCGCTCGTCGAGAACGCCGTCCGCCACGGCATCGAGGACAAGCCCGGCCGCGGCGAGATCACCATCCTCGCCCAGGACGCCGACCGCGAGTGCGTGGTGACGATCGAGGACAACGGGATCGGCGAGGACCCCGAGCGGGTGCGCCAGGCGCTCGCCGGCGACGCAGCACTCGACTCGGTCGGACTCGCCAACGTCGACGAACGTCTGCGCACCGCCTTCGGCGACGAGTACGGTCTCGTCGTCGAGACGGCGCAGGGCGCGGGCACCCGAGTCACCGTGCGCCTGCCGAAGTTCCAGCCGGGAGTGCACCTATGACAGGACCATCAGGTATGCCGCCCACCCCGCCGGGTGCCGGCGGCGCCGTCCCAGCCGGGTCGGTTGTCTCGGACGGGCGAACGGCCCGGCCGCTGCGAGTGCTCGCCATCGACGACGAGGCACCCGCGCTCGACGAGCTGGTCTGGCTGCTGAAGCGCGACGACCGGATCGGGACCGTCCTGCCCGCGAACTCCGGGGAGGAGGCGCTGCGCGTTCTGCACGAACGACAGGTCGACGCCATCTTCATGGACGTGCAGATGCCCGGGCTGACCGGGCTCGACCTCGCCCGGGTCCTGTCCCGGTTCACCACACCGCCACCCGTCGTCTTCGTCACCGCGCACGAGCAGCACGCCGTCGACGCCTTCGAGCTCAACGTCGTCGACTACGTGCTCAAGCCGGTGCGCGACGAGCGGCTCGCCGAGGCGGTGCGTCGGGTCGTGCGCCGGATCGAGGGGCGCGAGCCGGCGGCCGGCTCCGACGACGAGAGCATCGTCGTCGAGCTGGGCGGCGTGAGCCGTCTCGTGCCGCGCTCCGAGGTGCTCTATGTCGAGGCACAGGGCGATTATGCCCGGCTCCACACGCCGTCCGGCAGCCATCTGCTCCGGGTGCCCCTCTCGACCCTGGCGGAGCAGTGGCGCGACGCCGGGTTCGTCCGCATCCACCGGTCGTTCCTCGTCGCTCTCGCACACATCACCGAGTGGCGTACCGAGAGCGGCCGCTACACGCTCCTCGTCGGCGGCACCGAGCTCGCCGTCAGCCGCCGGCACACCCGGGGGCTGCGGGACGTCCTCGTGCGGCGTGCCCAACCCAGCCACAAGGGCGGGTCGTGACCCCGGGGAGCGAGCCCAACGGCATACCGCAGCGGGTGCGGGTGACGAGCCCGCGCACGTCCGCGGCGCGAGCCCGGCGCGTCTCGATCGCGTCGGAGATCGACGAGCAGACGCAGCTGGGGGAGGTCTACATCACCTCGTTGATGCGCAGCCAGCTCCGGCTCGCCCTCGGCGTCGCCGTCACCCTGGGGGTCACCTTCGGCGGCCTGCCGCTGCTCTTCACCTTCCTCCCTGCCGTTCGGCGGGCGACGGTGCTGGGCGTGCCGTTGCCGTGGATCCTGCTGACCGTCGTCGCATTCGCCGAGATCGTCGCCTTGGGCTGGACCTACGTGCGGCGCGCCGAGCGCAACGAGGACGACTTCAGCGACCTGCTGGAGGGCCGATGAACGGGGCGGCGAGCATCGCGGCGGTCCTCGTCGTCTCGGTCGCGACCCTCGTCATCGGCGCATATGGGCTGCGCGTCTCGCGGACGACGAGCGACTTCTATGTCGCCTCGCGTGGCGTCGGACCGGTCCTCAACGCGTCGGCGGTCAGCGGCGAATACCTCTCTGCGGCATCGTTCCTCGGGGTTGCTGGGCTGATCCTCGTCCGCGGCGCCGACATGCTGTGGCTGCCGGTCGGGTGGACGGCGGGCTACCTCCTGCTCCTCGTCTTCGTCGCCGCCCCGCTGCGCCGGTCCGGCGCCTACACGCTGCCCGACTTCGCCCAGCTGCGGTGCGAGTCCCGCGCGGCCCGGGGCGTCTCGAGCGTCCTCGTCGTCGCGATCGGGATGCTCTACCTCGTCCCGCAGTTCCAGGGGGCGGGCATCACCCTCCGGACACTGACCGGGGCGCCCCGCTGGGTCGGGCCGCTCGTCGTGGCCCTCGTCGTCTGCCTCAACGTCCTGGCGGGCGGCATGCGGAGCATCACCTTCGTCCAGGCCTTCCACTACTGGCTCAAGCTCGTCGCCCTGCTGACTCCGGTGTTCTTCCTCCTCGTCATCTGGGGCGGACGCGGCGGGCCCGACGTCGGCACCCTCGACCTCGCGGAGTGGGCGGAGCCGCTCACCGGCGAGCACGCCCTCTACCTGACCTACTCGCTCGTCGTCGCGACCTTCCTCGGCACCATGGGGCTGCCGCACGTCGTCGTCCGCTTCTACACCAACCCCGACGGACGGGCCGCCCGGCGCACCACCCTCGTCGTCCTCGTGCTGCTCAGCTGCTTCTACATCCTGCCCGTCCTCTACGGCGTGCTCGGCCGCGTATTCGCCCACGACCTCGTCGCCAAGGGACGGGCCGACTCCGTCGTCCTCGAGCTGCCGAGCCGGGTCTTCGACGGGCCGGTCGCAGGGATGCTCACGGCGCTCGTCGCCGCCGGCGCCTTCGCCGCCTTCCTGTCGACCGCGTCCGGGCTCGTCGTCTCCGTCGCCGGCGTGCTGAGCCAGGACCTCCTCCAGTGGCGGACCGAGCACGGGCAGGGGATCCGGGCGTTCCGCATCGCCACCGGCGTCGGCGTCACCGTCGCACTGCTGCTCACGCTCGTGTCGGCCGACGTCCCCGTCGCCCATGCCGTCGAGCTCACCTTCGCGGTGGCGGCCTCGACGTTCTGCCCGATGCTGGTGCTCGGGATCTGGTGGCGCGGGCTGACGGCGATCGGGACGATCAGCGGCCTCGTCGTGGGCGGGTCCCTGTCGATGACGGCAGTCCTCGCGACGATGTTCGGGATCGACCACGAGGGCTGGCTGGGGGCGATCCTCACGCAGCCGGCGGCGGTGACGGTTCCCGTGGCGTTCACGACGATGATCGTCACTTCGGTCCTGACCCGCAGCCGCAGGCCCGAGCACCTGGCCCAGACCATGGTCCGGCTGCACGCGCCGGAGCACCTCGGCCTCGACCGCGGCACCTTCCACCCGGAGCAGTCGACCGCTCGTCGCTGAATCGCCGCCGCTCGTCGCACGTGATCTCGCGCACACCGAGGCCTCCGTCCCGCTCGGCGACCGGGCGGTTCTGGCGCGGTCCCAGGGAGCCGTCGGGCTCCTAGCGTGGCAGCACTGGTCCAACGTTTTGGAGGTTCCCTTGAGCAACGAAGCTCAGCTCCGACAGGACGATCCCAACATCGCCCTCCAGGAGTCTCCCGAGTTCGCCGAGCTGCGGGCGAAGTTCCGCAGGTTCGTCTTCCCCCTCACCATCGCGTTCCTCGCGTGGTACTTCCTCTACGTGCTGCTTGCCGTGCTCGCCCATGACTTCATGGGCACCCGGGTCTTCGGCAACATCACGTGGGGGCTCATCCTCGGCCTGCTGCAGTTCGTCTCGACCTTCGCGATCACCATCGCCTACGCCCGCTGGGCCGACCGTGAGCTCGACCCGGCCGCCGACGCCCTCGCCAAGAAGATGGAGGCCCATTCGTGAGCGCGGTGCTGCCCGGGCTGCTGCCCGCCCAGACGAGTGTCGGCAACCCGACGCTCAACATCCTGATCTTCGTCGCCTTCGTCATGATCACCCTCGTCATCGTTCTCCGGGCGTCGCGCAACAACCGGAGCGCGGCCGAGTACTACGCCGGTGGGCGCGCGTTCACGGGGCAGCAGAACGGGATCGCCATCGCGGGCGACTACCTCTCGGCTGCCTCGTTCCTCGGCATCGCCGGGGCCATCGCCCTCAACGGCTACGACGGCTTCCTCTACTCGATCGGCTTCCTCGTCGCCTGGCTCGTGGCGCTGCTGCTCGTCGCGGAGCTGCTCCGCAACGTCGGCAAGTACACGATGGCCGACGTGCTGAGCTTCCGGCTGCGGCAGCGGCCGGTCCGGATCGCGGCGGCGATCTCGACGCTCGCGGTCTCCTTCTTCTACCTGCTCGCCCAGATGGCGGGCGCGGGCGGCCTCGTCGCCTTGCTGCTCGGCATCGACGGTGCCGTCGGTCAGCGCGTCGTCGTCGCGATCGTCGGCGTCATCATGATCTTCTACGTCATCTTCGGCGGCATGAAGGGCACGACCTGGGTCCAGATCATCAAGGCCGTGCTCCTCATCATCGGAGCCGCCATCATGACCGTCTGGGTCCTCGGCAAGTTCGGCCTCAACCTGTCCTCGCTCCTCGGCGCGGCCAACGACGCGGCCCCCGCGGCCGCAGACGGCACGGCGCGCGACCTCCTCTCGCCCGGCCTGCAGTACAAGAACCCGCTCGACTTCGTCTCGCTGTCGCTCGCGCTCGTGCTCGGCACGGCCGGCCTGCCACACGTCCTCATGCGGTTCTACACGGTGCCGACGTCGAGGGAGGCCCGTCGCTCGGTCGTCTGGGCGATCTGGCTCATCGGCCTGTTCTACCTGTTCACGCTCGTCCTCGGCTTCGGTGCCGCCGAGCTCGTCGGGGCCAAGGAGATCAAGGCCGCTCCGGGTGGGGCCAACTCGGCCGCACCGCTGCTCGCCTTCCACCTCGGCGGCGAGGTCCTCCTCGGCATCATCTCGGCCGTCGCCTTCGCCACGATCCTCGCGGTGGTCGCGGGCCTGACCATCACGGCGAGCGCCTCGCTGGCGCACGACGTCTACAACTCCGTGGTCAAGGACGGCAAGGCGACTCCGGAGGAGGAGGTCAAGGTGGCCCGTATGGCGGCGCTCGTCCTCGGCGCGGTCGCGATCATAGGTGGCATCTTCGCGATGGGGCAGAACATCGCGTTCCTCGTCGCCCTCGCGTTCGCCATCGCGGCCAGTGCGAACCTGCCGACGATCCTCTACTCGCTGTTCTGGAAGCGGTTCAACACCCGGGGCGCGCTGTGGAGCATCTACGGCGGCCTGATCAGCGCGATCACCCTGATCGTGTTCAGCCCCGTCGTGTCAGGCAAGCCGGTCGACAAGGTGACGGGCGTCAGTCCATCGATGCTCCAGAACGTCGACTTCCACTGGTTCCCGCTCGACAACCCGGGCATCATCTCGATCCCGCTGGGCTTCCTGCTCGGCTACGTCGGGACCGTGACGAGCAAGGAGTTCGACGCGGCGAAGTACGCGGAGATGGAGGTGCGCTCGCTCACCGGCCATGGAGCCGAGGTGGCCACACACCACTGACCGCGGCCTTCACCACCCGCACGACGGCAGGGGGCCGGGACCTGCAACCGCAGGCCCCGGCCCCTCTCGGTCGACCGGTCACATTCCCTCCTTCGACCGGTCACTTCCCCCCGTCGACCGGTCACTTCCCCCCGGGTTGACCGGTAACCGGAGCCTGCTCGAGGCAGGCACGAACCCCGCTCGTGCAGGCACGCCTCACTCAACTCGAGTGAGCGTCCCGGCCCACGTGCCACAAACGCGGGTGCTCAGGCCAGGGCATACGTCGTGCTTACCGGCACCGAGTTGCCGAGCCCGTCGAGCACGGGGCAGTGCTCCTCGACGGCCTGGGTCAGCTCGTCGTAGCGCTCGGGGGCTTCCGGTCCGGAGAGCTGGACGGACACATCGATCGACCGGAACCCGGGGCGGACCCCCTCCGCCAGGCCGAAGAAGCCTCGCAGGTCGATCTCGCCGCTCAGTGCGATGTCGACTTCGTCGAGCTGGATGCCGAGCTTCTCGGCCCACACCTGGAAGGTGATGACCTGGCAGGCGCCCAGTGCGGCGAGCAGGTGCTCGACTGGGTTGGCGCCCTTGTCCGTCCCGCCCAGGGCCTGCGGCTCGTCGATGGTGAAGGCATGCGAGCTCGCCTGCACCCTCACCTCAGTCGCGGTGCCGGCGACCAGGGTCGTGCGCACCTCGGGGCGAATGAGCTGCGTTTGGGTCGCGCTGGTCTCGTGGGTGGTGGTCATGATGATTCCTCCAAAACGGTTGATGGGTATGGTGAATCGGCGCAGCTCGCAAGCGAAAGTGGCGAACCGCGTTGGTTGAGAAGAGAATTCGGCTGCGCGTGCAACCGACCGACCGCGTCCGCGCGTCCGGCGCGGATCTGGTCTGGGAGCTCAGCTCCGGAGGCTCAACGGCGACATGCAGAAGTGGTGACGCGCAGCAGGTCGACGTGGAGTCGGCGGGTGAGCGCGGGTGTCGCGGAGCTGGTCATGCTGAGGCCTTCCTCATCTTCCCCGCGTCGCGGGACGGACGTGGCACCTGTCGGCTCCGAAGATCTCGGAGTGCCGGGTTGCCGGGGCTTCAACGGGCCGTTTCCCTCTGCCCCTCTGGATGAGCGGTATGACGTTGTGCCGCGACTCTAGCGCGGGTGCAGGTCAGCGCGGGGCGGCCTGCTCGGATGCTGGACCATCATGAGGTGCTGGCGACTGCGCCAACCGGGAGCCGGTCGGCGCCCCTCGAGCCGCGGCCGGTCCTGCGCCTTCTCGGACGCGGAGCGGATACTGCCGCGATGAGCACAGCTGCACCCTTGGCCGATGTCATGATCACGCTCGGCGCCCATGACCTCCCGGGACTGCGCGCCTTCTATCGCAGGGTCGGCTTGCCCCAGATCATCGATGAGGACGACTTCGCGGCCTTCGAGCTGCGAGGTGTGGTCCTCGCGCTGTTTCCGCTCGATCACTTGGCTCGCGACGGGAAGACCGAGCCCGCCTCTGGCGGCAAAGGGATCCACTTCAGCATCGGCGTCATGGTCGACACTGCCGAGGAGGTGGATCAGCTGGTGGAGCAGATGCGCCGCGCTGGGGCTCGGGTCACGAAGCCACCCGTCGACGCCGAGTTCTTCGCAGGGCGGTCGGCCTACCTGTGCGATCCGGAGGGCAACTACTTCGAGATCACCTGGGCCGAGCCGACCAACCCCATCACTGCCCGCCGGCGCGTGACTGAAGGTGACCGGTCGAGTGAGGGGAAGTGATCGGTCGACGGGGGTCAGAGGACGACGAGGAAGTCCCGGTGGATGACCTCGCGCTCGTACTCCGGGCCGAGGTCCCGGGCCAGCTCCCTGGTGGACCGGCCCAACAGGCTCGGCAGCTCCTTGGCCGAGTAGTTCGTCAACCCGCGCGCCACCACTCGGCCGTCGAGGGCACACACGTCGACGGCGTCGCCCTCGTGGAACGCCCCCTCGACCCGGACGACCCCGGCGGGGAGCAGCGACTTCTTGCGGTGCGTCAGCGCGGCCACCGCGCCGTCGTCGACGAACAGCCGCCCCCGAGCCGTCGTCGCGTGCTGCAGCCACAGTCGCCGGGAGGCGCCGCGCACGCCGATGGGCAGGAACAGCGTTCCGATGTCCTCCCCGGCCAGCACCTCGGTCACCCGGTCGGCCGCCGTGACGATCGTCGCGACCCCCGCGGCGGTCGCGATCCGGGCCGCCTCGACCTTCGTGCCCATCCCACCCGTGCCGACCTTCGAGTGGCTGCCCTTGATCTCGACGTCCACGAGCTCGTCCGGTCCGGTGACGAGCGGGATCCGCTTCGAGCCAGCGCGGGAGGGGGGTCCGTCGTAGAGGGCGTCGACGTCGGAGAGCAGGATGAGGGCGTCTGCGTCGATCAGGTGCGCGACGAGCGCCGCGAGCCGGTCGTTGTCACCGAACCGGATCTCGGACGTCGCGACCGTGTCGTTCTCGTTGACGACCGGGAGGACCCCGAAGTCGAGCAGTCGCTCGAGTGTCCGGCGCGCGTTCGTGTAGTGCGTGCGCCGGGTGACGTCCTCGACGGTGAGCAGCACCTGGCCCACCATGATCCCGTGCACGCCGAACGCCTGGGTGTAGGCGGCGAGCAGCGCCCCCTGGCCGACACTTGCCGCCGCTTGCTGGGTCGCGAGGTCGCGCGGGCGCGCGCGGAGGCCGAGGGGACCGATGCCCGCCGCGATGGCACCGGACGAGACGAGGACGACCTCGGTGCCCTCGAGGTGGCGACGCGCCAGCGCGTTGACCAGCGCGATGAGCCGGGCGCTGTCGATCCCGCTGTCCATGCCGGTGAGCGAGCTCGAGCCGACCTTGACGACAAGCCGTTTCGTCTGGCTGATCTCGAACCGCGGGGACACGCGGCAACTGTAGTGAGCGGCATACGGACGGTGTCGACACTGACCACGTCGTGGTCCGCGGCCTGGACGCACGCCCCGCCCCGACCGGCCGGTCCACTGGCTGGCTGGGGCGGGACGGAAAGTGCGAGCCCGCCTAGGCTGATGACATGTCAGAGCCGATCGATCCCGCCGTGGTCGACTACGTGGGCGACCTGGCCGAGCGGGCCCGGGTGGCGTCGCGCCGACTCGCCCTGATGTCGCGCGCCGAGAAGGACGCCGCCCTGCTCCGGCTCGCCGACGCCGTCGACGCGGCGACGCCGCAGATCCTCGCGGCCAATGGGGAGGACCTCGACCGAGGTCGGGCATCGGGGATGCCGGAGAGCCTGCAGGACCGGCTCCGCCTGGACTCGGACCGGGTCGCAGCCGTCGCCCAGGCGCTGCGCGACGTCGCCGGACTCCCGGACCCGGTGGGCGAGATCGTCCGTGGCTCCACCCTCCCGAACGGCCTGCAGGTCCGGCAGGTGCGAGTGCCGATGGGAGTCATCGGGATGATCTACGAGGCCCGCCCCAACGTCACGGTGGATGCGGCGGGGCTGGCCCTCAAGTCCGGCAACGCCGTCCTGCTGCGGGGCGGGTCCGCGGCCGCGAGCAGCAACCATGCCCTCGTCGAGGCGTTGCGCGGCTCCCTTGCCGAGCAAGGGCTTCCGGTCGATGCGATCACCCTGCTGGAGCGGGGCGGCCATGATGCCGGCCGGGCGCTCATGACGGCCCGGGGGCGGGTGGACCTCGTCATCCCGCGCGGGGGAGCGGCGCTCATCCAGACCGTGGTGCGCGAGTCGACGGTCCCCGTCATCGAGACCGGCGTCGGGGTCTGCCACGTCTATGTCGACCGGGCCGCCGATCTGGAGAAGGCCGAGCGGATCACCGTCAACGCCAAGACCCACCGGCCCAGCGTCTGCAACGCGGCAGAGTCCCTCATGGTGCACCGCGACGTCGCGGCCGACTTCCTGCCCAAGGTCCTGGCCGACCTCGCGGGAGCCGGGGTGCGACTGCACGTCACGCCAGAGGTGCGGCCCTACGCGGACGCGGCTGGAGCGGCATACGACATCGCGGCGGATGAGGACTTCGGGACGGAGTGGCTCGCGCTCGAGCTGAGCGTCGCGGTCGTCGACTCGATCGACGAGGCGATGGAACGGATCCGGCGCTACGGCAGCGGGCACACGGAGGCCATCGTCACGGAGGACCGCGCCGCGTCTCGGCGTTTCACGGCCGAGGTCGACGCGGCCGCCGTCATGGTCAACGCGAGCACCCGCTTCACCGACGGCGGCGAGTTCGGCTTCGGCGCCGAGATCGGGATCTCGACCCAGAAGCTGCACGCACGCGGCCCGATGGCGCTGCCGGAGCTGACGACGACGAAGTGGATCGTCGAGGGGGACGGGCACATCCGCTGACGAGGTGCCCACCGGGGGTCCGACGGGGGCTGGCATGATGGCGGTCCATGGAGGGCACCGAGGTTCGCAAGCTCGCCCAGCTCGAGGACACCCACTGGTGGTACCGCGAGCGGCGGCACCTGCTTGCTCGACAGCTGCGGGGGCTCGTCCCCGGGCGCGCCCTCGACATCGGTGCCGCCGGAGGCGGCAACACCCGCGTCCTGCGTGACCACGGGTGGGACGCCGTCGCCCTCGAGTATGGCGCTGACGGCGCCGCGGTGGCCCACGAACGCGGGCTCGCGACGGTGCGCGGCGACGCGACGAAGCTGCCGCTGGCCGACGCGAGCCTCGACCTCGTCGTCGCCTTCGACGTCCTCGAGCACATCCCCGACGACGACGCCGCGGCGGCCGAGGTGCAGCGCGTGCTCAAGCCGGGTGGGACCTACCTCGTCGCGGTCCCCGCCGATCCGCGGCTCTGGTCGGCGCACGACGTGGCCGTCGACCACGTGCGCCGCTACACCCGGCCTCAGCTGCTCGCGCTCCTCGAGCGCAACGGCTTCGCGATCGACAGCGTCCGGTCCTGGAACGTCCTGCTCCGTCCGGTCGTCGCGATGCGGCGCCGGACCAGCAACGGCTCTGACCTAGAGGAGCTGAGCCCGGTCGTCAACCTCGGCCTGCGGGCCATCATCACGGCCGAGCGCTACCTGCCCGTCGACCGCTGGCCCGGTGTGAGCCTGCTCGTGCGGGCCGAGCGGCGCAGCTGAGCGCACGCCCCGCAGCGGGTGGGATGCCCGCGGCTCCGCGGGCACCCGGACGGAGGGCGCGGCCGGCAGTGCCGTGTCGGTCGGACCGGTGGAGCCGTCGGTTGTCGTCAGCGAGTCGTAGGCGACGAAGTAGGTCGGTCGGCCCTGCATGTGGGCGTACATCCGGCCGATGTACTCGCCGAGGATGCCGACGCAGAGCAGCTGGATTGCGCTGAACCCGGCCACGATCGCCACCGTCGAGGTCCAGCCGGGCACGGTGTGGCCCTGCGCCCGGACGACGAGCGTGTAGAGGACGAAGAGGGCTGCGATCGCGGCGCCGCCGATCCCCGCGAACGTCGCGACGCGCAGCGGCGCGGCCGAGAAGCCGGTCAGCGAGTCCAGCGAGAGCTTGACCATCTTCAGCAGCGGGTACTTCGAGCTGCCGGCGGCACGCTCCTCGCGCTTGTACTCGACCGTGTCGGACGGGAACCCGAGCGCCGGGACGATGAAGCGGAGCACCCTGTTGTGGTCGGGCAGCCCGTTGATCGCGTCGACCGTCGCCCGCGACATGAGCCGGAAGTCACCGGCGTCCGCATGGGCCGACGTCTTCGAGACGGCCCCGATGAGGCGGTAGAACGCCCGCGCCGACGCCCGTTTGAACCACGTGTCGGTCGACCGGTCGTTGCGCACCCCGTAGACGACGTCGACGCCGTCGCGTCGTGCCAGCTCGAGCATCTGGGGGATGACCTCGGGCGGGTCCTGCAGGTCGGCGTCGAGGGTCACGACATAGTCGCCGCGAGCGCTGACGAGCCCGGCCGAGATCGCCGCCTGGTGTCCCGCGTTCGCCCGCAGCCGGACGACGCGCAGCGAGGGCCATTCCCGGTGGTAGCGCTGCAGCAGGGCCGGCGTCAGGTCGGAGCTGCCGTCGTCGACGGCCACGACCTCGTAGGTCGCGGCCGTGTGGTCGAGGAGGGGACGGAGCCGCTCGACGAGGAGGGGCAGCACCTCCTCCTCGTTGTACATCGGGATGACGACCGACAGCTCCGGGACCATGCCTCCAGCCTACGGTCCCCGATCGCTCCCGCCTTTCAGCGCGCTGAGCGTTCCCTGTGCGGATGTCCCAAGCACGGTATGCCTCACTCCGCTCCCGCTGGAGCGATCCCCTGGAGGGACGGATTCCGTGCGCGGGGACCCGGCGCGGCGTGCGCCCGGTGCGGTGACCGGTTCGGATCGCCGGGCGCTAGGCTGGGCGGCATGTCTGATCGTGTCCTGCTCGTCGCTCGTACCGCCGAGGAGGCAGCCCACGAGCTGCCGATGCCGGCCATCGCCTTCTTCTTCGTTGCGTTCGGCCTGTTCCTCGTCGCGCTCGCCATCACCTGGAGCTTCCGCAACACCGCTTACAAGCTGCAGGCTCCGCGCGGCGCGCAGACCGACGTCCACCACGAGGCGATCGAGCCGCCACAGGCGCACCACTGAGCATGCGCCTCGGCGTCATGGGTGGCACGTTCGACCCGATCCACCACGGCCACCTCGTCGCCGCCAGCGAGGTCCAGTCCCGCTTCGACCTCGATGAAGTCGTCTTCGTCCCGACGGGCCAGCCCTGGCAGAAGGCGGACCGGCGCGTCACCCCGGCGGAGCACCGCTATCTCATGACGGTCGTCGCGACCGCCTCAAACCCGGGGTTCACGGTGAGCCGGGTCGACATCGACCGCCCCGGACCGACCTACACGATCGACACCCTGCGTGACCTCCGGGCCGAGCGGCCCGACGCCGAGCTGTTCTTCATCACGGGCGCCGACGCCCTGGCCGAGATCCTCTCGTGGAAGGACGCCGACCAGATGTGGGACCTCGCGCACTTCATCGGGGTCACCCGGCCGGGGCACGAGCTGTCCGGCAAGGGCCTGCCCGAGGACCGGGTCACCCTCCAGGTGGTCCCGGCCATGGCGATCAGCTCCACCGACTGCCGCACCAGGGTCGCCGACGGCCAGCCGGTCTGGTACCTCGTGCCGGACGGCGTCGTGCAGTACATCAACAAGTACCACCTCTACTCGGGCCGCCAGGCCACCTGGCCCCGCGTCGAGCCCACCCCGAAGCCATCCCGTCAGCGCCAGGAAGTTCTGTGACCGCACCCGACCAGTCCCTTCGACTCGCCAAGGTGGCCGCCCTCGCGGCCGAGGACAAGCTCGCGGAACGCGTGACCGCCATCGACGTGAGCGACCAGCTGCCGCTCACCGATGTCTTCGTCATCGCGTCCGCCCCGACCGAGCGGCAGGTCGGCGCCATCGTCGACGAGGTCGAGGACAAGCTGCGCGAGCACGGGGCCAAGCCGATCCGTCGCGAGGGGGAGCGCGAGGGGCGCTGGGTCCTCATCGACTTCGGGGACATCGTCGTGCACGTCCAGCACGACGAGGAGCGCGAGTTCTACGCGCTGGAGCGGCTCTGGAAGGACTGCCCCGAGGTCGACCTCGACACCGTCGACGCGGGCTCCGGGCCGAAGTCCGACTCGTGAGCCCCGGTGCGGCAGGGCCGCGACGCATCGTCGTGATGCGTCACGCGGAGACTGTCGACAACGTGGCACGGATCTGGCAGGGGCATCGGGACAGCCGGCTCTCCGACGTGGGGCGCGCGCAGGTCGTCGCGGCCGCACCGCACCTCGCGGCCTACGAGCCGTCCCTGCTCGTCTCCAGTGACCTGCAGAGGGCCGCGTCGACCGCCGATCCCATCGCCGAGCTCACGGGCCTCGTGGTGAGGCTCGATGCCCGCTTCCGGGAGATCGACGTGGGCGAGTGGCAGGGCTTGCACACCGACGAGGTCCACGAGAAGTACCCCGACGTGATCGAGGCGCTGGACCGGGGAGAGGACGTCCCCAAGGGCCGCACGGGCGAGACCCGAGCGGACGTCGCGGCACGCGTCGCCGCTGCCCTCGAGGAAGTGCTGCGTGACCTCCTTCCCGGCGAGACCGCCGTCATCGTGACCCACGGCGCGTCCGGCAAGCTCGCGGCGAGCGAGCTCGTCGGCCTCGACCAGGACCTGGCCGACCGGGTCTTCCGGGGGCTGGACAACTGCCACTGGATCGAGCTCGTCGAGGACCGCGGCAGGTTCTCGGCTGTTGCCCGGTGGCGGATCGCCGGCTGGAACCTCGGCCCCTGGCGCACCTGAACGGGTGCCGTCGCCCTCGATTTGGGGTCCGCGGCGGCTATTGGCTAGAGTTGCGCAGTCGCTTCAGTGAGGCGGCACCTGACGAAGGACCTGCGAGCAATCGCACGGGGCTGTGGCGCAGCTGGTAGCGCACCTCCATGGCATGGAGGGGGTCAGGGGTTCGAGTCCCCTCAGCTCCACCGAACGGAGGCCGGAACCACATGGTTCCGGCCTCTTTCACGTCGACAGCGTTGTGTCTCAGCAGCGCTCCTGCTGGCAGCTGGAACGCCTTCGGCAGCTCACCCCAGCCGCCGCGCGAGGCCATCGAGGATCAGCTCCAGGCCCCACGTGAACTCGTCACCGAAGTCGTAGCCGGGCCGAAGGTAGTAGTCGGTGGTCATCTGCAGCAGGTGCGGATACTCCCCGGTGGTGAAGCGCTCCACGATCGGTCCCGCGATGTCGGCGGCCGTGTCCGCGCCCTGGTAGGGGAGGCCGGCCTCTTGCAGCGCAAAGCCGTAGATGTAGCTGTCGAGCAGTGCATAGGCGTGCGCGGTCAGGGCCGGTGAGAAGCCGGCGCCCAGCAGGGTTGCGATGACGGCGTCGTGGTGCCGCAGGGTGGCCGGTCCCGGGCTGGTGCGGGACTCCATCAGCCCGATCGCCCAGGGGTGGGCCCGCAGCGCCCGGCGAGCGGAGTCGGCTCGCCGCAACATCTCGGTGCGCCAGTCGTCGTCGGACCCGGGCACCTCGATCTCGCTGAAGACGAGGTCGACGATGCCGTCGAGGATCTCCTCCTTGTTCGTGACGTAGTGGTAGACCGACATCGGCTTGGCCCCGAGGCTCTGCGCCAGGGAGCGGATCGTCAGCGCCCCGATGCCACCACTGTCGGCGAGCGCCATGGCGCCCCGGAGCACCCGCTCACGGCTGAGGCGGGGCTGGTCCCCAGCGTCCTTTGTCGAGCTCCGCGCCACTCTGCGAGTTCCTTCGTCGGTGAGGCTGTCCAAGACCGTGGTGCTTTCGTACGTTGTACTGTAGCATCTCGTACAGTGTACGAACGACGTGAGGATGTCATGAAGCACGCACAGCCCACCCCAGCGGCACCGAGCAGTCCCGCCGACCTGGCGACCAGTGGCCGGATGCGGGCCGCACTGCAGGACCGGTACGGCGGCACCGAGGTGTTTCGGCAAGCCGACATCCCCCGACCCGAGGTCGCGGACGGGGAGGTTCTGGTCCGGGTGCGAGCAGCCGGGCTGGACCGCGGCACCTGGCACCTGATGACCGGCAAGCCGTATCTCATGCGGATCACCGGCCTCGGGTTCAGGCGCCCGAAGGTTCCCGTGCCGGGTCGCGACCTGGCGGGCACGGTCGCAGCGGTCGGCCCCGGAGTGAGCGGTCTCGCCGTCGGCGACGAGGTGTATGGCGTGGGCCGTGGGTCCTTCGCCGAGTACGCCGTGGCACGGGCCGACAAGCTTGCCCGCAAGCCCGCCGCGCTGTCGTTCGAACAGGCCGCGGTGGTGCCGATCTCGGGCGCCACCGCGCTGCAGGCGCTGACCGACCACGGCGGCCTGGAGCCGGGTCAACACGTCCTGGTCATCGGCGCCTCCGGCGGGGTGGGCAGCTACGCCGTGCAGATCGCCAAGGCCCTCGGCGCGGAGGTCACGGCCGTCGCCAGCACCGGCAAGCTCGACCTGGTGCGTTCCCTGGGTGCGGACCACTGCCTCGACTACACCAAGCAGGACTTCGCCACCACCGGACGCCGCTACGACCTCGTGGTCGACATTGCAGGGAACCCCTCGCTGCGCCGGCTCCGTCAGGCGCTCACGCCGTCCGGGACCGCCGTCATCGTCGGAGGTGAGGACGGCGGTGACCTCACCGGAGGCATGGGCCGCACCCTCTCCGCCGTGGCCCTCTCACCCTTCTCCAGCCAGCGGTTCAGAGCCTTCTACAACAAGGAGCGGGCTGCCGACCTCGATCGCCTGAGCAAGCTCATCGAGGCCGGCCAGGTGTCGCCGAGCCTGGACCGCACCTATCCCCTGGAGCGAGCTGCTGAGGCGATGCACGAGCTGGCGACCGGACAGGTCCGCGGCAAGATCGCCATCGCCATCTGAGCGGCCGTCGCGTCGCGACGCTCGGTGACGGCTCGGACGCGGCGGGTAGCCTCTCGGCATGGCGGCGTGGCTCGAGGTGGTCGGTTGGCTCGGTGTGGCCGTGCTGCTCCTCGCCCTGGCCCAGCCGCAGGTGCTGCGCCTCCGGGTGGTCTCGCTCGTCGGCGGGCTCCTGCTCGCCGCCTATGGCGCGCTCCGGCCGGTGTGGCCGGTGCTCGGCCTCGGCGTGGCCCTTGCCCTCGTCAACCTGTGGGAGCTCGTGCAGCTCAAGCGGGTCCAGCACGACGCAACCGCCTTCGAGGTGCTCGGCGTCGACGGCGACGACGAGTACCTGCGCCACGTCCTGCGCGTCCACGAGGCGGACATCCGGCAGTTCAACCCGGAGTTCGTCCACGACCCCTTCAGCGACGACATCGCCTACCTCATCCTCAAGGGTGACGAGACCGTCGGGGTCGTGCTGATCCGCGACGCCGGGCATCGCACCGCACAGCTCGTCCTCGACTACGTCACGCCCCGGTATCGAGACGTCTCGCCGGGCGAGTTCATCTTCGGCCCCGACGGGCCGTTCCGGCGGCGGGGCTACCGGCGCGTGCTCATCCCACCCGATATGGTCGAGCCCTACTACGAGCGGCTGGGTTTCCGGCGCGACGGGGACGCTTTCGTGCTCTGATCGGTGGCGGGTGACGAAGGGCCGGACCCACTCATCGCGCAGGCGTGATGGTGAAGATGGCCCAGCATTGCCGTGACCGAAGGAGATGGGACGCGATGACTGCCAACCTGCCCCCGTTCGACGAGACGAGTCCAGTGCACGGTGCCGACCCGACACTGCCGACCGTCGACCCGACGGTCGACCGCACGGGGGACGCGCTGCGTGACCTGGCCGTGCAGCGGCTGCGCAAGAAGGCCGAGTTCCGCATGCACCTGCTCATGTACGGCCTCGTGAACGGGATGCTCGTCCTGATCTGGGCGATGACCGGAGCCAACTACTTCTGGCCGGCCTTCCCGATGGCCGGGTGGGGCATCGGCCTCGTCGCCCACGGGGTCGACACCTATGGCCGGGCCGCCCCGAGCGAGGACGACATCCGCAAGGAGATGGACCGGCTGCGCCGGCGCTGACTCGGGTGCGTGCTCTGGAGCTGGGCGGGAGGTAGCGGGTCCGGTCAGGCGACCCGGTGGCACTTGCTCATGAACCGCTCACGGTCCACGACGGCACGGTGGACCTCGCCGCTCGCGACGGTCTCGCCGTCCGGGTCGGTCACGGTCACGAAGCAGACGAGGCGCCGACCGTCGCTGATCGGCTCGGCGCACGAGACCGTGACCGCGCCCCCGACAGGAGAACCCTTGACGTGCTCGAGCTTGACGAAGGTCCCGACCGTGGTGCGACCCTCGTCGATCTGGGGCCGGCACACCTCGAACGCTGCCGACTCGCACCAGGTGATGAGACGAGGGGTCGCGAGCACTTCGAGGTCGCCGCTACCGAGGGCGAGCGCGGTGTCGGCAGGCGTGACCGTGTGCTGGAACGTGCGCATGGGCATGCGGTCGAGTGTGGCAGACCCGGATTCAAGGTCCACCCCGTCCCACGAGATGGGCTCTCGGGCTGGAATCCTTGGCCCGTGTCCACCCATGTCTGGCTGCTCTCGGTGGCCCTCGGCATCACGGCGCTGCTCAACTGGAGCGCGGTGGTGCGCGATGACTACGTCGTCGAGCGGATCACGAAGCCGACCTTCATGCTCCTGCTCGGCGGCCTAGCCTGGTCGCTCTACACAGACTCGCCCCCGGCAGCGGCACCGCACATCACGCCGCTGCTCGTCGCGCTCGGCCTGTCCCTCGTCGGGGACGTCCTGCTCCTGACCGCGACCGAGGTGCGTTTCCGGCTCGGCCTGCTCGCGTTCCTCGCCGCTCACGTCGCGTATGTGTGGACCCTCCTCACCGTGCCCGGGCCGGACGGCTTCCCGTGGCTCGTGCTGCCGGCCGTCCCCGTCGTGCTCTACATGCACGGGCGGTTCGGGCGGCACGTCGTCCGCCACGCCGGGCGCGACCGCTTCCCCGTCTTCGTCTACGTCCTCGCGCTCGCGACGCTCCTGGTCGTGGCCGCCGTCAAGGGCGACTGGGTGGTCGTCACCGGCTGCTTCCTCTTCCTCGTCTCCGACACGATCCTCGGGCACGACCGGTTCGTGCAGGAGCGCCGCTGGGCGCCTCTCGGCGTGATCACGACCTACCACGCCGCCCAGACGCTCATCGTGGTCGGCCTGCTCCGCTAGCTGGTGTGGCGGTGTGCTCACTCGAACGGGGGAGGGCGTGCTGTCCAGTGACCTACCGGGCTGCGCTAACCTTGGCTGCATGGCTGGTGTGCTGCTCCTTCCGCAGCCGCGTTGACGAAAGTCGGGGCGACCCGACATCAACGCGGCTTCCCCTCCTTGGCGAGGGGTTTTCTTTTGCCCGACCGACGGGGCACCTCCCCGCGCGACCGCCGAGAGACCCGGGCGGGAGCGACCAGCCACACGCGACGAAGGTGATGAGATGAGCCAGGCCACGACCGACGAGACGCCGTTCCGCTACACCGCCCGGATGGCCGAGGAGATCGAGCTCGCCTGGCAGGACCGCTGGGAGGAAGAGGGCACCTTCGACGCCCCCAACCCCGCGGGCCCTTGGGCCGAGCCCGACAAGGTCGGCGCCCGCGGCGAGAAGCTCTGCGTCCTCGACATGTTCCCCTACCCCTCGGGAGTCGGCCTCCACGTCGGCCACCCCCTCGGCTACATCGCCACCGACGTCTACAGCCGCTTCCACCGGATGCTCGGCCGCAACGTCCTGCACGCCCTCGGCTACGACGCGTTCGGCCTGCCCGCCGAGCAGTATGCGGTCCAGACCGGCCAGCACCCTCGGAAGACGACCGAGGAGAACATGGCGAACATGCGTCGCCAGCTGCGCCGCCTCGGCCTCGGCTTCGACAACCGGCGCACCTTCGCGACGATCGACCCCGAGTACTACCGCTGGACGCAGTGGATCTTCGTGCAGATCTTCAACTCCTGGTATGACGTCGACGCGGTCCGCGCGGACGGTGGCCGTGGCAAGGCGCGGCCGATCGCAGACCTCGTGGCCCAGTTCGAGTCGGGCGAGCGCCCGATGCCCGGTGGCGAGGCCCGCGAGTGGGCGGACCTCAGTGAAGCCGAGCGGGCCAAGGTGCTCGAGGGTTTCCGGCTCGCCTACACCTCTGAGGCCCCGGTCAACTGGTGTCCCGGCCTCGGGACCGTGCTGTCGAACGAAGAGGTCACCAACGAGGGCCGCTCCGAACGGGGCAACTTCCCGGTCTTCCGCCGCAACCTGTCCCAGTGGATGATGCGGATCACCGCCTATGCCGACCGGCTCGCCGACGACCTCGACCGGGTCGACTGGCCCGAGAAGGTCAAGCTGATGCAGCGCAACTGGATCGGACGGTCCGCAGGTGCCCGGGTCGCCTTCCCGGTGACCCTCGCGTCCGGCGACCGGGCCGGTTCGACGACCGACATCGAGGTCTTCACGACCCGCCCGGACACGCTCTTCGGGGCGACGTTCATGGTCCTCGCCCCGGAGCACCCCCTCGTGGACTCCCTTGTCCCGGAGGGCACCTGGCCCGAGGGCACCCACGAGGACTGGAAGGGGGCCGACGCGGCGGCGAGCGGCACCCCTCAGGGGGCGGTGGCGGCATACCGTCTGGCTGCCTCGCGCAAGTCCGATGTCGAGCGGCAGACCGAGGGCAAGGACAAGACCGGCGTCTTCACGGGGTCGTTCGCGACGAATCCCGTGACGGGCCAGCCGATCCCGGTCTTCGTGGCCGACTACGTCCTCATGGGCTACGGCACCGGCGCCATCATGGCGGTGCCCGGGCACGACGAGCGCGACTTCGAGTACGCGACGAAGTTCTCCATCCCGATCGTCCGTGTCGTCGCGCCCTCTCTCGATGAGGCCGACGCGCCGCTCGCCGACGCCTACGTCGGCGACGGCGTCATCGTCAACTCCGCCTCCGATATCGCGAACCTCGACGGCCTCGGCGTCGAGGACGCCAAGGCCCGCATCATCGCGGTGCTCGAGGAGCGCGAGATCGGCGAGGGCACGATCAACTACCGGATCCGTGACTGGCTCTTCAGCCGGCAGCGTTACTGGGGCGAGCCGTTCCTGGTCGTCTACGACGAAGACGGTGTCGTCCATGCGCTGCCGGAGGGCCAGCTGCCCCTGACCCTGCCGGACGTCCCGGACTACTCGCCCAAGACGTTCGACCCCGACGACGCGAACAGCTCGCCGGAGCCGCCGCTGTCACGCGTGCCGGAGTGGGTCGTGGTCGAGCTCGACCTCGGCGACGGCAGGGGCCGGCGGAAGTTCCGCCGTGAGACGAACACGATGCCGAACTGGGCCGGCTCCTGCTGGTACTACCTGCGCTACCTCGACCCGGTCAACGAGCAGGCGCTCGTCGACCCCGGCAACGAGCGCTACTGGATGGGCAAGTGGCCGACCCCCGTCGACGGCGCGCCCGCCGGCACGCAGGACCCGGGTGGCGTGGACCTCTACGTGGGCGGCGTCGAGCACGCCGTGCTGCACCTGCTCTACGCCCGGTTCTGGCACAAGGTGCTCCACGACCTCGGCTACCTCGACAGCGAGGAGCCGTTCCGGAAGTACTTCTCGCAGGGCTACATCCAGGCCTACGCCTACACGGACTCGCGGGGGCAGTACGTCCCGGCGGCCGAGGTCGAGGAGCACCCGGGCGGTCCGGGGGAGGAGTCGACCTTCACCTGGCAGGGCCAGCCGGTGAACCGCGAGTACGGCAAGATCGGCAAGTCGCTCAAGAACTCCGTCAGCCCGGACGAGATGTATGACGCGTACGGCGCGGACACCTTCCGGGTCTACGAGATGTCGATGGGCCCGCTCGAGCTGTCGAAGCCGTGGGAGACCAGGGCCGTCGTCGGGGCCCAGCGCTTCCTGCAGCGCCTGTGGCGCAACGTCGTCGACGAGGGCAGCGGTGCGGTCGTCGTCAGCGACGAGGTCCCGGACCAGGCGCTGACGACCCAGCTGCACCGGACGATCCAGGGTGTCCGCGAGGACTACGAGGGCCTGCGGTTCAACACCGCGATCGCCAAGCTCATCGAGCTCAACAACGCCGAGACGAAGCTCGACGTCGCGCCGCGCGAGGTCGTCGAGGCGATCGTCCTGATGATCGCGCCCGTCGCACCGCACATCGCCGAGGAGATGTGGGCACGGCTCGGCCACTCGGGCGGAGTTGCCTACACGCCGTTCCCCGAGGCCGACCCGACCAAGATCGTCGAGGAGCAGGTCACCTGCGTCATCCAGATCAAGGGCAAGGTCCGCGACCGGGTCGAGGTGGCTCCCGACATCTCCGAGGCCGACCTGCGCGAGCTGGTCCTCGCCCGCGACAAGGTAAGGGCCGCGACGCAGGACGGGATCCGCACGGTCATCGTCCGCGCGCCGAAGCTCGTCAACGTCGTGCCTGTGTGACGCTGGGCTGAGCGCACCGGTCGCGCACCAGGGCGGAAGGAGGGGCAGTGAGCGTTCGGATCGTCACGGACTCGACGGCATACCTCCCGGCCGACCTGGTGCGCGAGCACGGCATCCACGTCGTGCCGCTCCACGTCGTCGTCGGCGGCGACGAGCTGGTCGAGGGAGCCGACATCACCGCCCAGGAGGTGGCGGCGGCCCTGCGGCAGTACACGATCGTCACGACGTCGCGGCCCGCGCCCGAGGTCTTCCGCGAGACGTACCGGCGCCTCGCCGACGAGGGCGCCACGGCCATCGTGTCGGTCCACCTCTCGGGGCAGATGTCGGGGACGGTCGAGGCCGCGAGGATCGCGGCAGCCGACGCGCCCGTGCCCGTCGAGGTCGTCGACTCGGAGACGATCGGGATGGCGATGGGGTATGCCGCTGTGAGCGGTTCGCGGGTCGCCGCCGCGGGTGCCGGGCTGCGTGAGGTGCGTACCGCGATCGACGCCCGGCTCGAGCCGTCGGGAATCCTCTTCTACGTCCACACGCTCGAGCACCTGCGCCGCGGCGGGCGGATCGGCGCGGCCTCGGCGCTGCTCGGGTCGGCGCTCGCGATCAAGCCGATCCTCGCCGTGCGCGGCGGCCGGATCGTGCCGGTCGAGAAGGTGCGCACCGCGGCCCGGGCGATCGCGCGGATCGAGGCCCTCGTCGTCGAGAAGGTGCGGGCCGGCGGGCTCGCCGTCGACCTCGCGGTGCACCACCTCGACGCAGGGGAGCGGGCGGAGCAGGTCGCCGAGCGCCTCCGCACGTCGGTGCCGGAGGCCCGAGAGGTCCGCGTCGTCGAGCTGGGGGCCGTGGTGGGCGCCCACGTCGGCCCCAGCACGCTCGCGATCGCCGTCTCGCCGCGTCCGGACGAACCGGCGGGGTGCGAGCCGCAGGACGCCGGGGGGAATGCGACGGTCGAGGACGAGCCGTGAGCACTGGCTGGGTCGCCGTCATCTGGGCGGCTGCGATCCTGGTGGCCTTCGTCATCGGGTCGGTCAACCCGGCCACCATGATCGCCAAGGTCCTCGGCAAGGACGTGACGACCGCAGGATCCGGAAACCCCGGCGCCACCAATGCCGGTCGCGTCCTCGGGCGCAAGTGGGGCGTCGTCGTCGGGGTGCTCGACGTCCTCAAGGGCCTGCTGCCCGTGCTCGTCGCCGGCCACCTCTTCGGCGCCCACCTCGCCTACGCCGTCGGCCTCGCCTCGGTGCTCGGGCACATCTACTCACCGTTCCTGCGTGGGCGGGGCGGCAAGGGGGTGGCGACCACCCTGGGTGCCATCCTCGGGGTGCACCCCTGGGTCGCGCTCGTGGTCGTCGTCGTCTTCCTCGCAGCGGTCCTGCTGACCCGCTGGGTGGCGGTCGGCTCGATCTGCGCGGCGCTCGGGCTGCTCGTCGCGGCAGGTCTCGTTCTCACAGGGCGCGCCCCGGGGGACGGGTGGACGGCCGGCTGGCTCGTCGTGCTCGGGCTGTTCGTGCTGTGGCGCCACCGCACCAACATCGTCGGCTGGTGGCGCCAGCGCCGCCTGCACTGAACGGCGGCTGCGCGGGAGGAAACGCCCCGGCGTGTGAGGTGGGCGCCATACGTCCCGGTTTGCCACGTCACGATTGGGCGACGTTCGAGCTCATGGGTGGGTATCTGTTGGCCAGAATGGTAGGGATGGACAAGGCGGGAACGACGGTGCCCTCGCCTCGCTGTGCAGAGCGGGGGCATCGAGAGAGCTCCGGGAGGGCACGTGGCCGAGGTCAGGTTGGACGGCGTCGGGAAGGTCTATGCCGATGGGACACGCGCGGTCGGTGACCTGAACCTCGCCATCGCAGAGGGCGAGTTCCTCGTCCTGGTGGGGCCGTCCGGATGCGGCAAGACCACGGCGCTGCGCATGGTCGCCGGGCTCGAGGAGATCAGCGAGGGCACGATCACCATCGGCGATCGCGTCGTCAACCGAGTCCCCTCGCGCGACCGGGACGTCGCCATGGTGTTCCAGAGCTACGCGCTCTACCCGCACCTGACCGTGAGGGACAACATCGCCTTTGGGCTGCAGCTGCGCAAGATGCCCAAGGACGAGATCAACCGACGCGTGCAGCGGGCCGCGGACATCCTCGGCCTCACCGACCACCTCGACCGCAAGCCACGCAACCTCTCGGGTGGGCAACGGCAGCGCGTCGCGATGGGCCGGGCCATCGTGCGTGAGCCGAAGGCGTTCCTGATGGACGAGCCGCTGTCGAACCTCGATGCAAAGCTGCGCGTCCAGATGCGGGCCGAGATCGCCCGGCTGCAAAGGGATCTCGGCGTCACGACGATCTACGTGACGCACGACCAGACCGAGGCGATGACTCTCGGGGACCGCGTCGCGGTGATGAGCAAGGGCGTGCTGCAGCAGGTCGACCACCCGCAGTCGCTCTATGACCATCCGGCGAACCTCTTCGTGGCCGGCTTCATCGGCTCGCCCGCGATGAACCTCATGCGCGGCCGGCTCGAGCGGGACGGCGGACTGACCGTGCTGCTCGGCGACCAGCGACTGGAGATCCCCGAAGCGGCCCTGTCCGACCACCCGGGGCTCGAGGACCACGTGGGCAGCGATATCGTGGTCGGCATCCGGCCCGAGGACATGGACGACGCCGACCTCAGCGGCAGCTCGGAGAACGTCCTCGCGTCCAAGGCGGAGCTCGTCGAGGCGATGGGCTCCGACGTGATGGTCCACTTCACCCTCAATGCGCACCGGGTCGACGCGGGGGACAACCCTGACGCGGAGGCCGAGATGGAGCCGGCTCCCGGCCTCGGCGGGGGTGACGGTGATCGGACGATCCTCATCGCCCGCTGCAGCCCCCGCACCAAGGCCCAGGTCGGCGAGCCGGTGCGGATCGCCGTCGACGCGAGTCGGCTGCACTACTTCGATCCGGGGACCGGGCAGGCCATTGGGTACCGGGCCCCCGAACCGACGGAGACCGACACCAGGAAGGAAGCATGATGAGAAGAGCACTGCGCCTGACCGTGGTCATGACGGGACTCGCCCTTGCCGCGGCCGGTTGCGGCTCGGGAGGCAACAACACCAACACGACGACCCCGGGAGGGAGCGCCACCGCAGGCGCGACGGGCACCGAGACGGGCGGCACCGGGGGCGCCACGGGCGCACTCTCACTGCCCAAGCTGAACGGCCAGACCCTCGAGGTCGCGGCGGTCTGGACGGGCGACGAGCAGAAGAACTTCCTGCAGGTGGTCAAGCCCTTCGAGGAGCAGACCGGCGCCACGATCAAGTACACCTCGACCGGTGACCAGATCGCGAGCGTCCTGACCCCGCGGGTCAAGGGCGGCAGCCCGCCCGACGTCGCCTTCCTGCCGCAGCCCGGGCTCATGGCGCAGTTCGCCAAGAGCGGCGCGCTCAAGCCCGTGACGAACGAGGTCTCGAGCGCCGTCGACCAGAACTACTCGCCGGTCTGGAAGGACCTCGGAACGATCGACGGCAAGCTCTACGGCGTCTGGTTCAAGGCCTCGAACAAGTCGACGGTCTGGTACAACGTCAAGTCGTTCGACGACGCCGGCGTCCAGCCGCCGAAGACGTGGGACGAGTTCATCAAGGCGGCCCACACGCTCTCCGACGCCGGGCAGGAGCCGGTCTCCGTCGGCGGCGCGGACGGGTGGACCCTCACGGACTGGTTCGAGAACGTCTACCTCAGCCAGGCCGGCCCCGACATGTACGACAAGCTCACCAAGCACGAGATCAAGTGGACGGACGACTCCGTCAAGAAGGCACTCGACACGCTGGCGCAGCTCTGGGGCGACCCGAAGCTGCTCGCGGGCGGGACGAACGGTGCGCTCCAGGCCGACATGCCGACCTCGGTGACGAAGGTCTTCTCCAACCCGCCCAAGGCGGCCATGGTCTATGAGGGCGACTTCGTCGGAGGGGTCATCACCAGCTCGACCAAGGCCAAGCTCGGCACCGACGCGAAGTTCTTCCCGTTCCCGGCCGTCGGTGACAAGCCCGCCGTGGTTGGCGGCGGCGACGTCGCCGTGGCGTTCAAGGACAACCCGGGTGCGATGGCGCTGCTCCAGTACCTGGCCTCACCGCAGGCCGCCGAGATCTGGGTCAAGGCCGGTGGGTTCACCTCGCCGAACAAGAACGTCTCGTTCGACGCCTACCCCGACGACACGTCGCGTGAGATCGCCAAGTCGCTCATCGACGCCGGTGACTCGTTCCGGTTCGACATGTCCGACCAGGCGCCGTCGGCCTTTGGTGGCACCAAGGGCGCGGGCGAGTGGAAGGACCTCGCGGACTTCCTGCGCAACCCGAAGGACGTCCAGGGCGCCATGCAGGCTCTCGAGGCAGACGCCTCCAAGGCCTACGGCAAGTGACGGTTCCGCTCCGCAACTCCGGTCGCCCCGAGGCTCCTCCGTCCCTTGAGACGGAGGAGACCCGGGGCACCACCGGCGAGCGCGGCCGGCCGTCGACGGCGGTGGCCTTCCTGCTGCCTGCCTCGATCCTGCTGGCCGTGCTCATGCTCTATCCGATCGCCTACTCCTTCGTCCGGAGCCTGTTCGACGCGGGCGGCAACACCTTCATCGGGCTGGGCAACTACGTCACGATGTTCACCGACCCGGAGACATTCCAGGCGATCCGCAACAACGTCATCTGGGTCGTCGTCGCGCCGACCGTCGTGACGGCGCTCGGCCTCATCTTCGCCGTGCTGACCGAGCGGGTCCGCTGGCGCACGGCCTTCAAGCTCGTCATCTTCATGCCGATGGCGATCTCGTTCCTCGCCGCGGGGATCATCTTCCGGCTCGTCTACGAGCAGGACCCTGGCAAGGGCGTCGCCAACGCGGTCATCGTGGGGGTGCATGACGCCTTCAGCAGCTCGTCGCAGTACGCCGGCGCGCGTCCCCGTGACGCGAAGGCGCTGGTCTCCGGCGGTGACGGGTTCCAGACCAGGTCGCCGGTGAGCCCGGGCAGCGCCGTGTCGCTACCGCTCATCGGGTTCGCGCCGGACGCCCTGCCGAAGGGCGCCTCGGCGGCCAAGCCGGCTCCCACCGGGGGCGTCGGCGCCGGTCGCATCGAGGGCGTCGTCTGGCTCGACTTCGCCAAGGGTGGCGGCGGGAAGCCCGGTCAGATCGACCCGAACGAGAAGGGCATGCCCGGCCTGACCGTCCAGGCCGTGCAGAACGGCACGGTTGTGGACACGGCCACGACGGGAGACGACGGGCGTTTCGCCTTCACGGACCTCAAGGGCGGTGCCTACACGATCCGGCTGCCGGGCTCGAACTTCGCCCAGCCCTTCGCCGGGGTGACGTGGCTGGGGCCCAACCTCGTGACACCCGCGATCATCGCCGCGTACGTCTGGATGTGGGCCGGCTTCGCCATGGTGCTCATCGCCGCCGGCCTGTCGGCGATCCCGCGCGATGCCCTGGAGGCGGCCCGGGTCGACGGTGCGACGGAGTGGCAGGTCTTCCGGCGGGTCACCATGCCGCTGCTCTCGCCGGTGCTGCTCGTCGTCTTCGTCACGCTCGTCATCAACGTGCTCAAGATCTTCGACCTCGTCTACATCATGGCGCCCGGCTCTGTGCAGCCGGAGGCCAACGTACTGGCGCTGCAGATGTGGCTCGTGTCGTTCGGTGGTGGCAACGACCAAGGCCTCGGCAGCGCGCTCGGAGTCTTCCTGTTCCTGCTCGTGCTGCCCGCAATGCTCTTCAACATCAGGCGATTCCGACGGGAGGAGGACTAGTGAGCGCCGTTCCGGAGGTGGGCTCCACGGTCGGTGGCGGTGGCTCGATCGAGCGGGGGCCGGTGGCCCGTCTGGTCGGTGCCGTGGGAAGCGGCGTGGTGCAGGCGGTCCTCGTCTTCGTCGCGATCTTCTGGCTCGTGCCGACCTTCGGGCTGCTCATCGCGTCGTTCCGGGCCGAGGCCGACAACAACGCCAGCGGCTGGTGGACCGTCCTGACCAAGCCCGCCCAGCTGACGCTGGAGAACTACCAGAACCTGTTGCAGAACGACACCATCACCCACTCGTTCCTCAACACGATCTACATCACGGTGCCGGCGACCCTGCTCGTCATCATCCTGGCCTCGCTCGCGGCGTACGCCTTCGCCTGGCTCGACTTCCCCGGGCGCGACTGGTTGTTCATCGTCGTCGTCGGGCTCCTCGTCGTGCCGATCCAGGTCGCGCTGATCCCGGTCGCCCAGCTCTTCGGCACGCTCGGCATCTTCGGCACCCGGCTGTCGGTGATCCTCTTCCATGTCGCCTTCGGCTTGCCGTTCGCGGTCTTCCTGCTGCGCAACTTCTTCGCCGGCATCCCGCGGGATCTGCTCGAAGCGGCCCGGATGGACGGCGGCAGCGAATGGACCATCTTCCGCAAGGTGATCCTGCCGCTCGGGCTCCCGGCGATCGCGTCGCTGGGCATCTTCCAGTTCCTGTGGGTCTGGAACGACCTGCTCATCGCGCTCGTCTTCGCCTCGTCCGACGCGGCCCCGCTGACCGTGGCGCTGCAGTCGCAGGTGCGCCAGTTCGGGGCCAACATCGACCTGCTGTCGAGCGGTGCCTTCCTCTCACTGATCGTGCCGCTCATCGTCTTCTTCTCGTTCCAGCGCTACTTCGTCCAGGGCGTCATGGCGGGCTCGGTGAAGTAGCGAGGAGGGGTCTCTCGGCCCTTGCCGGCCGGGAGAATACGGGACGTCCACCAGTTCGGCGACTCGAAGATGTGACCGCCCGGTAGGGGTTGCACGCGTGCCCGGCGGGGGTCTTGGATCAGGCTCACCCCACCGTGGGAACCCTTTGCCGAGAGGAAGTTCGCATGGAACGTCGCCAATTCCGCCGGCGCTGCACCGCGGCCCTGACCGCGGGCGCGCTGGCGCTCACCATCGCTCCGGCGCTGGCCACCATGGCCGCCGCCGAGGCGCCGTCCGACACCGCAGGAGGAGCGCCGGCCTCGGGGGCGTCCGAGTCCGCCCTCGTCGCCGTCCTCGCGCCCGACGCCGCATCTGTCGATCGCCTTCTCGCAGAGGGATACGACCTCACCGAGTACACCAAGCCCCTCGCGTCCGGGGTCGAGGTCCACCTCGTCGCCACGCCGGAGGAGCTGGCCACGCTCAAGGCGCAGGGCTTCAACCTCCTCGAGACCATCCAGTCCGCGGCCGATGTCGACGCCAACCGCGCCGAGCGCAACGCCACGCTCGCGGCGGTTTCCGCGAGCGAGCAGGCGGCCGACACCCTGACCGTCCTGCGGTCCGAGTGGTTCACCTCCACCGAGGGGCAGCGCTTCCTCAACGTGGAGATCCGCGCCACCGACACGAGCGCCGCCAATGCCCTGACCCTGCAGTGGGACTCGGGGCCGGGCACCGCAATGGGCAGCGGTGGCTCCGCGACCATGCAGCGTTTCACGGACGCCGGCCAGTACATGTACCACCGGGTCAGCGCGCCGATCAACGTGGGCGAGATCCCGTCGAAGCTGTCGGTGTCGAGCACGCGCGGGGGAACCGTCACCGCACCCGTGACCGAGTGGCTGGGCGCACCGCGCAAGGCCCCGAGCCCGCACTACGCGTCGGACTTCGTGGACCACTACATGGACCCGACCGAGGTCTATGCCCGGATCCAGTCGCTGGCGAAGGAGTTCCCGTCGATCGCCGAGATCGTCGACCTGCCGAACAAGACCAACGGCTACCGGCGCAAGGCGCAGGCGCTCGTCGGACCGGCCAGCGCTGCCGGCTTCTACGTCACCTCGAAGGCGTGGGGCCACGAGGGCGGCAACGACCTCGGCATCACGCTGAAGAACCCCGGTGCGGCGAACGCACCGCTGTCCGTCTCGGTCGCCGACAAGCTCATCACGGTGAGCCTCGCAACGAACGGCTCTGGCGCGGTGACGAGCACGGCCGCGCAGGTCGTCGGGGCGGTCAACGCCACTCCCGCGGCGGCAAACCTGGTCACGGCCGCTCCCTACCGCACGACCGGCGGAACGGGCCTCGCGAGCGCCGTCGCGGCGACCAAGCTGAGCGACAACCTCAAGGCGCCTGCCAGCGTCAGCCGCGATCCGTTCCAGATGCAGGCCCTGCGGATCGGCAAGGCCCGCAACGGGTCCAAGACCGGCGTGCTGCTCTACTGCCAGGAGCACGCCCGCGAGTGGGTCACCCCCCTCGTCTGCGTCGAGACCGCCGAGAGGCTGCTGCGCAACTACCGCAACGACCCGACGACGAAGAAGCTCGTCGACAACCTCGACATCTTCATCGTCCCGTCGGTCAACCCGGATGGCGGGCACTACAGCTTCTACGACAATGCCAGCCAGCGCCGCAACATGACCAACTACTGCCCGGCCGCCAACGGTGACCCCAACAGCCGCAACAGCTGGGGTGTCGACATCAACCGGAACTTCTCGGTCGGCTCGGTCTACGACGGGTACAACGGTGGGTCGACGTCCTGCACGAGCGACACCTTCGCCGGTCCCAGTGAGCTGTCCGAGCCGGAGGCCCGCAACGAGGTCTGGCTCGCCCAGACCTTCCCGAACATCAAGTTCGCGATGAACACGCACTCCTACGGTGGCTACTTCATGTGGCCTCCGGGGGCCTACAAGACCGCGGGCCGGCAGCTGCTGCCGACGGTCGACCTCGGCACGGAGGACTTCTTCTGGGGCGCTTCCGGGCACATCCTCTCCGCCGTCCAGCAGTGGCGGGGCACGGCGATCTGGCCAGGCCGGACCGGCCCGGTGACCGACGTGCTCTACTCCGCAGCCGGCAACTCCGCCGACGAGCTCTGGTACAACTACGGCATCATCGGCTGGGACTTCGAGGTCGGTGCAGACAAGTGGAACTCCACGACCAAGCGCTTCACCGCCGTCGGCTTCCAGCCCGACTTCGCCGAGGGGCATGAAGAGGCCATGGAGTTCGCGAACGGGCAGATCGGCATCCTCGAGGTCGCCCTCGCCCACCAGTCCGACACCCGGCCCCCGAAGTCCACCCTCCAGGTGACGAAGCAGGAGCCCGGATCGACGTCGTTCACCATCTCGGTGGACGAGCCGGGCACCGTCTACTACACCCTTGACGGCAGCCGCCCGACGTTCGAGTCGCCGAAGCTGAAGAGCTCCGGGATGCGTGAGGGAGCCGAGTCGATCACGCTCAGGTCCTCGACCGAGGTCCGCTGGTTCTCCGTCGACATCGCGGGCAACGTCGAGTCGCGGTACTCGCCGGCAGGCAAGGCGCAGAACTTCAACAAGCAGATCGTCACCGTCAAGTGACGCACGCCGTCGGGTGAGTCGCGACGGCGAGAAGCGACGGCGCGGGTTTGGCCCGCGCCAGCGGGGGCGGCGAACCCGCCCCAAGGTTTTAGGGGGGGCCGAAAGGG
>NZ_JBQCCV010000040.1:0-4914 GCF_051961875.1 Intrasporangium sp.
GGGTGCGGACCCCGGCGGCGGGGGTCGGGGGGCTCCCCCGGCCGCGGGGTCCTCACTGGAGGTTCAGCAGCGGAGTGATCTTGCCGTCATACTCCTTGGCGAGCGCCGTGAGGTCCTGGGCGTCGCGGATCTTGCTGAAGAACTCCTCCATGAGGTTCTTCGACTCGACGGTCGCCCACCCGGGCGCGGCCGGCGTGAGCTTCGAGTTGCTGGCCGACTCGATGGTCGCCTTGGCGAACTGGTCGTCACCGAGCGAGGACACGTAGTCGGAGTTGGCCGGGCCGAGACCGGCCTTGCCGAGCTTCTGCTGGTACTCGGGGCTGAAGATGATCTTCATCAGCTCCTTGGACAGCTCGGGGTTCTTCGTCTTCGCCGAGATCCCGATGTTCGAGCCGCCCGCGAAGACCGGGGCCGGCTTGCCGTCGTTGCCCGGCAGGACGAACGCGCCGAAGGTCTTGTCGTTCCAATCCCGGACCTTCTTGCCGTCCTTCTCCTTGAGGTCACCGATCGACCAGTGCGCCCAGTTCGGGGCCATGATCGTCGCCGCGGCGAGCGAGGTCTTGCCCGTCACCTTCTGCTGGTCGTCGAGGATCTCGTCGCTGTCGTTGACGTAGAGCCACGGGGTCGCGTCCTTGGCGTCCGCCGGTGCCTTCGAGGCGTTCCGGTAGATGGCCTGCAGCTGCTCGAGGCCCTTGACCGTGTTGGGGTCGGACAGGCTCGAGACCCACTGCCCGTTCTCCTTCTTCGCCAGGTCGCCGCCATTGGCGAAGATCCAGGCGACGCCGTTGCGCCAGTCCTGCCCGCCGAGGAAGAAGCCGGAGAAGTTCTTGATCGACCGTGGGTTCTTCGCGGTGATCGACGTGACGGCCTGGTTGAACTGGTCCAGGGTCGTCGGGACGTTGGCGCCGGCCTCCTTCCAGAGGTCCTTGCGGTAGAACATGAAGCGCGAGCCGAAGTAGTAGGGCAGGGCGTAGTGCTTGCCGTCCACGCTGCCGACGTCGACGAAGGACTGGAGCAGCTTGCTGCCGCCGAGCGAGTCGTAGAGGTCGGAGACGTCGAGGAAAGCCCCCACGTTGGTGAAGGTCGGCGACTGGGTGTTGCCGAGCTCCGTCACGTCCGGGGTGTTGTTGGCGTCGGGGAGCGAGGTCGTGAGCTTGGTGACGATGTCGCCCCAGGTCTGCTCCTCGATCTTGAGGGTCGCGCCCGTCTTCGCCTTGAAGGTGTCCTTGAGGTAGGTCCGCAGCTCGTCAGGGGTGTCACCACCGACCAGCCACAAGGTGATCGAGCGGTCCGCGCCCGCTCCGGTGGAGTCACCCGCCGCGGTCGCCGGCGAGTCGGTGCCCCCCGCCCCACCGCTGCACGCGGTGAGCAACAGGGCCGTCGCGGTCGCCGCCGCGAGGCCGAGATGCTTGTTCATGATTGTCCTTTCGATGCGGCTCTTCGCTGAACCGGTACGGATGGCGCCGAACAGGGCGTTCAGGCGACCCCCAGCTGGTCCGAGAGGACCAGCGCCGCCGCGCCGCGCAGGACGATGTCCCGCGAGTCGGCGGCGAGGCGGACGCAGATGGAGGAGCCGGGCCGCGTGAGCAGCCGCTCCTGGAGGGTGGTTTCGACGGACTCGAGCAGCGGCCCGGCGAGCAGGTGCTCGGGACCGCTGAGGACGACCTCGGCGAGGTCGAGGGCGGCGACGACCGGTGCGACCGCGATGGCGAGCCGCTCCCCCGCCGACCGCAGCGGCTCGGGCGTCTCCTCGGGGGACCGGCCCGCGAGGGCGGCCTCGAGGTTCGGCGCGGACAGCCAGGTCTCGAGGCAGCCGACCTTGCCGCAGCGGCAGGTGGCGCCCCCGTCCGTCCCGACCGTCACGTGCCCCAGCTCGCCTGCGGCGTGGTGGGCGCCCTGCACCCGACGGCCGCCGACGATGAGCCCGGCACCGACGCCCCGGCCGATCTTGACGAGGAGCACGTCGTCCAGCCCGCCGCCGAGGGTGTAGTCCGCGTGGACCGCAGCGTCGGCGTCGTTGCAGACGTGGACTGGCAGGCCGGTCGCCTCGGCCAGTGCCTGCCGCAGCGGCACGTCGACCCAGCCGAGGTTCGGTGCCGTCGCGACCAGGCCGTCCTCGACGACGATGCCCGGCGTGCCGACCCCGATGCCGATGACCGGCGCGGTGGCCAGAGCGAGCGCCTCCCGAGCGAGATCCAGGACGAGGTCGACGTCGACCCGGCCGGCGCTGCGGTCGATGGGACGCTCGGCCCGGGCGAGGACCTGCCCGTCGAGGTCGAGCACCGCCGCGCGGAGCACCTCGTGCGCGGTGAGGTCGAGTCCCACGATCTGCCGGCCGGTGCGGTTGACGTCGACGAGGGTGGCCGGCTTGCCCGGCCGGACGTCGTCGGCCCGGCCCAGCTCGACGGCGGTCCCCACCTCGAGCAGCTCGGCGACGAGGTCGGACACGGTGACGCGGGTCAGTCCGGTGGCCCGTGCGAGGTCGGCCCGGCTCATCGCGCCCTCGGCGTAGAGGGTCTGCAGGACCAGCGACAGGTTCTGCTGCCGGCCGTGCGCCGGCCGGGTCGCGACCCGGCGTCGGGCGGCGCTCTCTACGGGCCGGGCTCTCGTCATGTTTGTTAGTAAACTGTACTAACAGATTCTCGGCAAGGGTTTCGCCGAACTTCCTCGCTCGACCCGCCGCGGGAGGCCGCGGCGTGCGTTCCACGTGCTGAGGACCACACCCGGGCCGCGAACCGGCGAACTACGATGGAAAGTGGCTCCTGGGTCAGGAGCAACGAGCGGTGCGGGCTGCGCCGCGCACCACGAGAACAACGAGGACGTCGCCCAGAATGAGCACCAGTACGGTCAAGAGGGTCGATCGTGTCGTAATCCGGTTTGCGGGGGACTCCGGCGACGGGATGCAGCTCACGGGTGACCGGTTCACCTCGCAGACGGCGCTGCTGGGCAATGACCTGTCGACGTTGCCGAACTTCCCGGCGGAGATCCGGGCGCCCCAGGGGACGTTGCCCGGCGTGTCGAGCTTCCAGCTGCACTTCGCCGACCACGCGGTCCTGACCCCCGGCGACGCCCCGGATGTCCTCGTCGCGATGAACCCGGCGGCGCTCAAGGCCAACCTGCGCGACCTGCCGCGCGGCGCCACGATCATCGTCAACACCGACGAGTTCTCCAAGCGCAACCTGAGCAAGGTCGGCTACGCGACCAACCCGCTCGAGGACGGCTCGCTCGAGAGCTATGACGTGCACCCGGTCGCCCTGACCTCGATCACCGTCGAGGCGCTCGGCGAGTTCGACGGGCTGACCCGCAAGGAGAAGGAGCGGGCGAAGAACATGTTCGCCCTCGGGCTCCTGTCGTGGCTCTACACGCGCCCCATGGAGGGCACCGAGGCGTTCCTCAAGGCGAAGTTCGCCGGCAAGCCGGACATCCTCGACGCGAACCTGACCGCGCTGCGGGCCGGCTACAACTACGGCGAGACGACCGAGGACTTCGCCAACGCGTATGAGGTCGCGCCCGCCGCGATGCCGGCCGGCACCTACCGGAACATCACCGGCAACGTCGCGCTGGCGCTGGGCCTGGTCACGGCCGCCCACCAGGCGCGGCTGCCGCTGTTCCTCGGGTCCTACCCGATCACCCCGGCCTCCGACATCCTGCACACCCTGTCCGGCCTGAAGCGGTATGGCGTGACGACGATGCAGGCCGAGGACGAGATCGCCGGCGTCGGTGCCGCGCTCGGGGCGAGCTTCGGCGGGTCGCTCGGGGTGACCACGACCTCCGGCCCGGGCCTGGCCCTCAAGGCCGAGACGATCGGGCTGGCGGTCTCGCTCGAGCTGCCGCTCGTCGTGTGCGACATCCAGCGCGGCGGCCCGTCGACCGGCCTGCCGACCAAGACCGAGCAGGCCGACCTGCTGCAGGCCCTGTTCGGGCGCAACGGCGAGTCGCCGGTCGCGGTGGTGGCCCCATCGACCCCCGGCGACTGCTTCGAGATCGCCCTCGAGGCGGTGCGCATCGCGACGACCTACCGCACCCCGGTGATCGTGCTCTCCGACGGCTACCTGGCCAACGGGGCGGAGCCGTGGAAGGTCCCGACGACCGCCGAGCTGCCCGACCTGTCGGTGCAGTTCCCCACCGAGCCGAACGACACGAACGACGCCGGCGAGCCGGTCTTCCACCCGTACCTGCGCGACCCGGAGACGCTGGCCCGGCCGTGGGCCATCCCCGGCACGCCGGGCCTCGAGCACCGCGTCGGCGGGATCGAGAAGGCCGACGTGACCGGCAACATCTCCTACGACCCGGACAACCACGACCACATGGTCCGGCTCCGTCAGGCGAAGATCGACGGGATCCGGGTGCCGGACCTGCAGGTGGAGGACCCGACCGGCGACGCGCGCGTGCTGGTCCTCGGGTGGGGCTCGACCTACGGCCCGATCGCGGCCGGCGTCCGCCTCGCCCGCGCGACCGGGGCCCGCGTCGCCCAGGCCCACCTGCGCCACCTCGCGCCGTTGCCGGCCAACACCGGCGACGTGCTGCGCGCCTACGACCACGTCATCGTCCCCGAGATGAACCTCGGCCAGCTGGCCCTGCTGCTGCGGGCGCGGTTCCTCGTCGACATCCAGTCCCACACGGCCGTGCGCGGGCTCCCGTTCCCTGCGACGGAGCTGGCCGACGTCATCGCGCGAGCAGTCAAGGAGCACCAGCAGTGAGCATCGACCTCGGCCTTCCCCGTCCCGCCGACAGCGGCACCGCCCGCGTACCGCGCCTCGCCGACGGCGAGACGCTCGGCAAGAAGGACTTCACCTCCGACCAGGAGGTCCGCTGGTGCCCCGGGTGCGGGGACTACGCGATCCTCGCCGCGATCCAGGGCTTCCTGCCGGAGCTGGGCCTCAAGCGCGAGAACATCGTGTTCATCTCCGGCAT
>NZ_JBQCCV010000041.1:0-2221 GCF_051961875.1 Intrasporangium sp.
TCGGCCGTCCGGTCGTCGCAGAACGAATCTCCTTGCAGGAGTGGCTTGCCGGACCTGGATCGGGGCTCGATGACGAGCGTCGTGCGGCGCTCGTGGCGATGTTCGAGGCGTATGACCGCTATGGGTTCGCCGACGAGAGCGACGCCCTCGCCGTGCTGCTCGGCCGGCGACCGACCACTTGGCAGGACGTCCTCCTCCGCGCCACCTCCTGACCCGTTTCCCTACCTCGACCGGTCACTTTCCCTACCTCGATCGGTCACTTTGTCGCGTGCGGAGCACACCCTCTGGCGCGGGCGGGCGCCTCTGCGGCATACGTCTCCGTACGAATCGGCACAACACACAAGGAAACCCACGCGGGGCTGTCACTTCTTGATGAATCGGGTCCGCCTCGCCGACTGGCATCGTCTGCCCATCGGGACCGCTGCACCACCCCTCAGCCGGCGACAGAGACGACGCCGACCGTTCTCAGGAGTTCACATGACCCGCACGTTCCTCATCCGAGTCGCCGCCTCCGTGGCCGCCGTCAGCCTCCTGACCGCTGCCTGCGGGTCGGACGGCGACAAGCCCGCCGGCTCGTCGGACGGCAAGGGCCAGAAGGCGCGCATAGCCGCGATCTTCTCCGGCTCGACCACCGACGCCGACTACAACGCGCTCGGCCTGCTGGCGCTGCAGGACGCCGAGAAGAAGCACGGCGCCGAGACGGCCCACTCCGAGAGCGTCCCCGTTCCCGACGCGGAGCGCGTCATGAAGGAGTACCTCGCCGACGGCTACACGGTCATCTGGAGCCACGGCAGCCAGTACTTCGAGGCGACGAGCAAGCTGGCCAAGCAGTACCCCGACGTGACCTTCATCGGCGAGTTCGACGACAAGCCGAAGGAGAACGTCCCGAACCTCTGGGTCCTCGACCGCAACTTCCACACCGCCTTCTACCCGATCGGCGTCCTGGCCGGCGCCGCGACGAAGTCGGGCAAGATCGGCTACGTCGGTGGCCTGTCCCTGCCGTTCTCGTACTCCGAGGTCCACGCCATCAAGCAGGCGCTCAAGGACAGCGGCTCCACCGCGACCGTGACGCCCGTCTGGACCGGCGACTTCAACGACCCGACCAAGGCGCAGCAGATCACCTCGCAGCTCGTCGGCCAGGGCAACGACGTCATCATCGGCTCGCTCAACCTCGGCATGGTCGGTGCGTTCCAGGCCGTCAAGGTCAAGAAGGAGAACGTCCTCGTCACCGCGAAGTACACCGACAAGTCGCAGTTCGACCCGGAGCACTACGCGACGTCGACGATCTACGACTTCACCAAGCCGCTCGACGACATGCTGACCAAGATCGAGGCAGGCCAGCGCAACGGCTACTACCCGCTCGGGTTCGAGTCGGGCGTGTCGATCCAGTCACCGAAGGGCGTCGACGCGGGCGTCGCGGACAAGGTCAACCAGGCCGTGGAGGACATCAAGTCCGGCAAGATCACGGTCGAGAAGAACCTGACTGCGATCAAGTGAACAGCACAGCCCACGAGCTGGCCGGGCTTCCGGATCCCCTCCTCCGCATGGAGGGGATCCGGAAGACCTTCGGCCCAGTCGTCGCCCTCGACAAGGTGGACTTCGCCGTCGGCCGCAGTGAGGTCCATGGCCTCCTCGGCGGTAACGGAGCCGGCAAGACGACGTTGATGAACGTCCTCTACGGCCTCTACCGCCCCGACGCCGGGACGGTGGTCCTCGACGGCCAGGCCGTCGAGATCAACGACCCGCGCGACGCGATCTCGCACGGCATCGGGATGGTCCACCAGAACTTCCTCCAGGTCGAGACCTACACGGTCACCGAGAACATCGTGCTCGGCACCGAGGTCCCGTCCTGGCCCACGATGCAGCTCGACGAGCCCGCCGAGCGGATCGCCGAGCTCTCGAGCCGGTTCGGCCTCAAGGTCGACCCGCGGGCCCGCGTCGGCCAGCTGTCCGTCGGCCTGCGCCAGCGCGTCGAGATCCTCAAGGCGCTCTACCGAGGCGCCCGCGTGCTCGTCCTCGACGAACCGACGACGAACCTGACTCCGCAGGAGGTCGACTCGCTGTTCGGCTCCCTGCGAGCCATCGTCGACGACGGGATGAGCGTCGTCTTCATCACCCACAAGATCCGCGAGACGATGAGCGTCTGCGACGCGCTGACGGTCATGCGGGACGGCAACCGGGTCGGCACCCTGCGCCGCGAGGGCACCACGGCCGCAGAGCT
>NZ_JBQCCV010000042.1:0-13648 GCF_051961875.1 Intrasporangium sp.
GCGGCTACCACGCTCGCAGGAGGCCCTGGATAACCGCGGCGGTCAGCTTGCCCTGAGCCATGCCCATGTCCATGAGCTGGTCGAAGACCCGCTGGTCCAGGGCCGCGGCGCGGACCCCTGCCGCAATGAGGCGAGGTTCCCTGAACATCCTTCTCGCGACAGCCAAATGCCTGAAATGACTCGCCAAAGTTGAGGCCACGGCGCGTCGGTACCGGGATCCCGCACCGACGGCGTTGCCCGCGACCAGGGCGGCGCTCGCGGCGGCGCCCGCGAGCGCACCCGTGGTTACGGCGTAGTAGATCCCTTCGCCGGTGAGCGGGTTCACCAGGCTCGCGGCGTCACCGGCCACGAGCACTGGCCCGCGAGGGTGCGACCATCGCCATGACGACAGTGGCAGGTGGTGCGCCCGCCACTCCTGTCCCCTGGTGGTCGCGCCGGGCAGGAGCTCCTCCAGCGACTCCAACAGCGACGTCCGCGTTGGCGTCGCGACGGCCGGGTCGAGCAGTTCGCCGTACCCCACGTTTGCCAGGCCGTCGCCTCGGTCGAAGGACCAGGCGTAGGAGGGGTGGCGACGGCCGCTGAAGACGATCTGCTGGACACCTGCCCGCTCGGGAGGCACGTCGGCATACCCCCGGATGGCAAGGGCCCGATGAGACGGACCCGGTTGGCCCATGGCAGACCGGACAACCGAGTGCGCACCGTCGGCACCGATCACGATCCGCGCCCGCAGGCAGTCGTCGACCTCGACACCCAGCGCGCCGAGCCGCAGCCCCCTGACCCGGTGTCTCACCAAGGTCGCGCCGCGATCGGTGGCCGCGGCAACCAGCCGCGCGTCGAACACCCTCCTGGGGATCACCCACATGGGCCTCGACAGCGAACGTCGGACCCCGAAGGCGCCAAATCGGACGTCAAACCGCTCCAGCGGCGTCCACCCGTCCGTCACTCCTCGAACGCCGAGGGACACCAGACGATCGACGACGTCTGCGCCAATCCCGTCACCGCACGTCTTGTCCCGGGGGAAAGCAGCCGCGTCCAGAAGCACGACCTCCGCTCCCGGGGCGCCGTCCAGGAGCGCCAGCGCAGCGGCGCAGCCGGCCGGCCCAGCGCCCACGATCGCCACATCGCATTCGCGTGCCCCCATGGCGCCTCCTTCGGCCCGGGCCGTCGCGAGGATCAGTTCCCTACCGCCCGGCCCCCCAAACGCATCCTGGTCGCACCATCAGGGTGATGGCCGGAGCGAGCCTGTGCGGCATACGTTGGCAACCTGCCCGAACACGACCGATGGGAGAAGACACTGATGACCACGACGAGTGCCGGCGCACTGCCTGTCCCGGACGACGAGCTGCTTCGGGCGGCCGAGGCAGGCGACGCCGACGGCGTGGCGGCCGCCCTGCGCTCGGGGGCGGACATCGAGGCTCGGGACGCCAATCGTCGGACCGCGCTGCTGCTCGCGGCCACCCACGACCGGGTCGCAGTCGCGCGGCTGCTCGTCGAGAAGGGTGCGTCGGCAGACGCGGTCGACGACCGCCAGGACACCCCGTGGCTCGTCACGGGCGTCACAGGAAGCGTGGCGATGCTCGAGGCGCTCCTTCCCGCCAAGCCCGACCTCACGATCCGCAACCGCTACGGCGGCGTGTCCGTGATCCCGGCGAGCGAACGCGGGCACGTCGACTACGTCCGACGCGTCGTGCAGACGGGGATCGACGTGAACCATGTCAACGACCTCGGCTGGACCGCCCTGCTCGAGGCGGTCATCCTGGGCGACGGCGGTCCACGCCACCAGGAGATCGTCCGGATCCTCCTCGAAGCCGGAGCCGATCCGGCCATCGGCGACAAGGACGGCGTCACCGCGCTGGATCATGCCCGCGCCAAGGGCTACGCCGAGATGTCCTCCATCCTGACGCAGGCGAACCCAGCCGAGGCCCGCCCGAACTGACACTGTCGTGCCCACTGCTGAGGGTGCAGCACCCGTGCTGGCCGACGGCGTGGTCGCGTACCGCGGGTGGCTCGCGGTTCGGCACCACGCCGAGGGCGTCACGTCACCCCGTCATGAGGGTCCGGATCACACGGTTGCGGCGTGCGCGGCTGCCGCTATGGCGGTCTCGTCGCGCGCTGTGGCCCGCAGGGTGTGCAGCCCGACGGCGAAGAGCGCGACGAACAGCAGGTAGTCGGGGATCAGCGCCAGGCCACCGGGCAGGCCGGCCACGCCGAGGAACGGTGTGAGGAGGAACGCCACGCCGACCCAGCGCGGCAGGACACGCGCCCGGAAGACCGCGACACCGAGGCAGATCATGCCGGCGAGCAGGATGACCAGCGCCGGCGCCTCGAAGGCCATGAGGCCGGGCACGTCGTCGGCCAGCAGCCCGCCGTGCGTGGCGAAGTAGGGCTTCACGTACCCCTCGACGGTTCCCTCGCCGACGTTGAGAATGACGAGCGGCACGAGGACGCCGACATAGCCGATCAGCGTAAGCCGGCGCGACCGCTCACCGTGCACGTGCAAGAGCGCGGGCAGGCCCATGATGACGAGGACGTCGCCGAGCAGCGCGATCGTGTAGAGGCCGATCCATGAGGAGCCGGCGAAGCGCTCGTCGCCGTTGCCGTTGGCGAGGAAGGCGGACAGGTAACCGGCGGTCGCGACGACGGAACCGACGAGCAGGGCCCATGCGGCGAGCCGGGCGGGTGTGCGTTGCATTGGTGTGTTTCCCTCCACTGCGGTGTGCGCCGTCACTGCGACGGCCCGGTCAGCGTGGCGGCCGGCGGCCTTCGGTGTCGTCGTCCTGCCGGATCGACTTGCTACGACCACGGTTGTAGTGGCGGGTCATACCGCACGACGATCCTCGGCGGCCGCGCAGGCGCTACCGTCGGCTCATGACGGACGCCGTGGACGAGACGCCTCGTCTCACGGATGCCGCGCTCGCGATCGGACTGGCAGTCTTCGCCCAGCTCAACCTGCGCTTCAACCTCGACAACTCCACGCCCTACGGGTCGCCCTTCGCGGCAGCCGCCGTGGTCGCGATCGCAACCCTGGCCCTCGCGTGGTGGCGGCGCCGGCCGCTGGCGACGCTGTGCGTGGTGGTCGCCGCCACCGCGATCCCGGAGCTGTTCACCCGGCTCACGGTCACCCTGTGGGGACACTTCGTCCCCCTGCTGATCGCCGTCTACGGGCTGGCGCGCTGGTGTGCGAGCCGCCGCTGGACCGCAGT
Source organism: Intrasporangium sp. (assembly GCF_051961875.1). Lineage (GTDB taxonomy): Bacteria > Actinomycetota > Actinomycetes > Actinomycetales > Dermatophilaceae > Intrasporangium_A. Next base: position 3,204 of record NZ_JBQCCV010000042.1, read on the forward strand.
GGGGATCGGGCTCGCCGTCGCGGCCATCGTGGTCCTCATGTTGCGCGTCCCGTCGGTGGGCACGGCCTCGAACATCCCGTTCACGCTCGTCCCCGTCACCGCGGCCTTCGTCGCCGGTCGCGTCCTGCGGCAGCGCCACGCCGGACACCGCGAGCTCGCGGCCCGCGCCTCGCAGCTCGAGGCCGACCGGGCCGCGCAGATCGCGTCCGCGGTGGCCGACGAACGGGCCCGCATCGCGCGCGAGCTGCACGACATCGTGGCGCACTGCGTGAGCGTCATGGTGGTGCAGGCCGGGGCGTCGGAGGACCTGCTCGACCGTGACCCGGAACGGGCCCGTGCCCCGTTGCGCGCGGTGCAGGAGACCGGCCGGCTGGCGGTGGCGGAACTGGGCCGGATGCTCGGGCTGCTGCGAGATGGCGGCCCGGCCCGGCCCGACCTCGCGCCGCAACCCGGCACGGAGCAGCTGCCCGAGCTCGCCGACCGGATGTCCGGGCTCGGCCTGCCCGTGGGGCTGACAGTGTCCGGAGACCCGCGGCCGCTCCCGCCCGGCGTCGAGCTCACGGCATACCGAGTGGTGCAGGAGGCGCTCACGAACACGCTCAAGCACGGCGGCCCGGGAGTGACGGCGCGCGTCGAGGTGCGGTACCTGCCGCGGACGCTGGACGTGCAGGTCACCGACGACGGCCGGACGGCATCGACGGCCGGCAGCGGCCATGGCTTGATCGGCATGACCGAGCGCGCCTCGATCTGCGGCGGAACCATCGAAGCGTGCGCACGGCCCGAGGGCGGCTTCCGAGTCCACCTCGCGCTGCCACTGGACCCGCCATGATCCGCGTCCTCATCGTCGACGACCAGGCGCTCGTGCGGGGCGGGTTCCGCTCGATCCTGGAGGGGCAGGCTGACATCGAGGTCGTCGGCGAAGCCGAGGACGGCGTGGAGGCCGTCGAGCTCACCCGCAAGCACGCCCCGGATGTGGTCCTCATGGACGTCCGGATGCCTCGGATGGACGGCATCGCGGCCACCCGGGAGCTGCTCAGCGGGGAGAGCGCGACGGTACGGGTGCTCGTGCTGACCACGTTCGACCACGACGAGTACGTGTATGACGCGCTGAGCGCCGGCGCATCCGGCTTCCTTCTCAAGAGCGCGCCCCCGCGCGAGCTCGCCGGCGCGATCCGCACCGTCGCAGCGGGCGACGCCCTCCTGGCCCCGGACATCACCCGGCGCCTCATCCAGGACTACGTGAACCGCCCCCGGCAGACGGCAGCCCAGTCACGAGCCTTCGAGACGCTGACACCGCGGGAGACCGAGGTGCTCGTCCTGATCGCCCACGGCCGCTCCAACGGCGAGATCGCCACGGAGCTCTACCTGTCCGAACCCACCGTCAAGACCCATGTCACGCGCATCTTCGCCAAGCTCGGCGCACGAGACCGCGTCCATGCCGTCGTCCTCGCGTACCAGGCGGGACTGGTCCACCCGGGAGCCGCTGCCCCCTCGCCGGACTGAAAGGTCCCGGGACTACCCCGACAAACACTCAACCAGTTGCGCAACTAAATGAGCGTTGGCATGATGCGAGGGCCATGCCAACCTCACCCCTGGAGACCACCTCCCCGCGGATGCCTCGGCGGAGGGCTGGTGACGTCGATGCCCCGCACTCGGGCCAGGTCCACGACGGCTTTTGACGACGGATCCGTCGAGGACGGTCCGATCTCTCGCTCCGCCATGCGGCCATTCATCGGCAGGCTCGAGTCGCCGCTGACGACGTACTACCTCGTCCTCGGGACGACGACGGCCCTCGTCCTCTTCGGCCTGATCATGGTCTTCTCGGCCTCGAGCGTCAGCTCGCTGCTCGGCGGCCAGGCGTCCTACTCCGTCTTCGCGAAGCAGATGCTCTATGCCTGCATCGGTGCGGCCTTCGCGGCCGCTGCGAGTCGTATGCCGCTCAGCTGGTGGAAACGGCTGCCGCTTCCCGTCCTCTTCGGGGCCGTGGTGCTGCTCTGCCTCGTCCTCGTGCCCGGCCTCGGCGTCGAGGTCAACGGCGGCCGCCGCTGGCTCCGGCTCGGCCCGGTCCAGACCCAGCCCTCGGAGTTCGGCAAGCTCGCGCTCGTCCTCGTCGGCGCTATGGTGTTCGCGAACAAGGGGCGGCTCGTGGGCCTCATGCGCCACGCGATCCTGCCCTACCTCATCCCGGTCTCGGTGATCATCCTCGCGCTCGCCAGCAACGACCTCGGCACCGTGCTCGTGATGCTCGCCATCATCGGCGGTGTCTTGATCATCGCTGGGGTTCCCGGTCGGTTCTTCCTGCTGGCCGGTACCGGCGCGGCCATCTCCGTTGCCTATCTCCTGCACTCGAGCGGCAACCGGATGGCCCGGCTCACCAAGTTCCTCTCCCCCGCGTGCCAGTCGGATCCCGACGGGTGGTGCGGCCAGTCGGTCCACGGCATGTACGCCCTCGCCGACGGCGGCTGGTGGGGCGTCGGCCTCGGCGCTTCCAAGGAGAAGTGGGACTGGCTCTCCGAGGCGCACAACGACTTCATCTTCGCGATCATCGGCGAGGAGCTCGGCCTGCCCGGAACCTGTGTCATCCTCTTCCTTTTCGGTGTCATCGCGTGGGCGTGCTACCGGCTCATGGTCCGCACCCGCGACCGGTTCGTGCGGATCGCGACAGCCGGCATCATGGCGTGGCTGCTCAGCCAGGCGATCATCAACATCGGCGCCGTCATCGGGCTGCTGCCGATCACCGGCATCCCCCTGCCGCTCGTCAGCGCCGGCGGCTCCTCCCTCATCACGACGATGCTCGCGCTCGGCATCCTGCTGTGCTTCGCGCGCAACGAGCCGGACTGCCGCGCGCTGCTGGCTGCCCGCCCAGGCCTGCTCCAGCGGTCACTTGCGGTGCTGCCGGGACGCGCCTGAGCCGCTCGAGCTCAGTTGGCGAGAAGAAGGGTGTCCAGGCCGCGGGTGAGGCCGGTCCGACCCGAGACAGCACGGACCGCTAGCAACGTGCCGCCGACATACGGGGTCGGCGTGCCGCCCGCGTCATGACGTATGGACAGCCTCTCGTCCGGCAGCCCGAAGAGCACCTCGGTCGACACGACGAAGCTGGGCAACCGAATTGAATGCACCTGGGTGCCAGCCACGGTGGTCCCGCGCGCCTCGACCGCGCCGCGGGTCTCCTGCGGCGGCACGTCGACCGAATTGGCCCGCACGCTCGCCAGATGTTCTGCAAGTTCGCGGGCGGTCCCGCTGGGAGCGTCCGGCTTGCCCGCCGAGGCGTAGTCGATGATCTCGCGATGGGGCAGGTAGCGCGCGACGAGCAGCGCGGCCGCCTGCGCCATGGCTGCGGTCAGGGAGAAGTTGCCCGCCGCGATGACGCCGACCCCCGCCTCGGTTGCCGCCCGGTCGATGTCGGCGAAGTCGTCGCCACCGAGGCCCGACGTCCCTATCACGACCGACACCCCCCGGCCGACAGCGGCGAGCGCGCTCGCCCGAACCACCTCGTCCGAGGTGTAGTCGACGAGGACGTCGACACCATCGAGCGCCTCCTCCACAGAGCCGTGCACCGGCACGTCGAGTGGGTCACCACCCCAGGCCGTACCAAGGTCCTGTCCCGCCGATGACCGACTCACGGCACTGCACAGCACGAGGTCGTCGGAGGCCAGGACCGCCTCGGCAATCGGCCGTCCGGCCCACCCCGTGGCGCCTGCCACGCACACGCTGATCGTCATGATTCGACGCTAACCCGTCCCGCTCGAGCCACGAGCGAAGACCGCTGCAGAGTCGGACCCAGAGTGGGTGGCCCCTCGAGGACGCTACGACGAACGTGATTGACGCGCCCGCGCAAGCTCGTCGGCGTTGACCGGCGACAGCGGCGCCTGCCCGGTCAGGACCCGGACGACCTCCTCGGCGGCGAACCGCCGCACCGTGCCGATCGACTCCTCCGAGTAGTACGCGGCGTGCGGCGTGATGACCACGTTGTCCAGGCCCAACAGCGGGTTGTCCGGACGCCAGTCGCTGACCTTCGCCGGTTCCTCCTCGATGTCGTCGAGTCCCGCGCCGGCGATCCAGCCCTCCGTCAGGGCCCGGTGCAGAGCGCGATCGTCGACGATCGGCCCACGGGCGGTGTTGACCAGGATGGCGGTCGGCTTCATCCGCCGCAGCTGGGCCTCGTTGAACAGGTGATGTGTCTGTGGGGTGAGCGGCGCCTGGATCACCAGGTAGTCCGACCCGGTGACCAGTTCGTCGAACGATACGGGACGCGCGCCGGCCGAGGCGATCTCGTCGGCCGGCACGAACGGATCGTGGGCGACGATGTGCATGCCGAACCCGGTGGCCCGGGCGGCGATCGCCCTGGCGATGGCACCGAACGACAGCAGCCCGAGGACGTTGCCGCGCATGCGGTGTATCGGCGCTCCCGACTGCCACTGCCAAGTACCGCTCCGCGTCGCACGGTCGTAGACGTTGATGCTGCGAGCCACAGTGAGGAGCAGCGCCATCGCGTGGTCGGCGACCTCGTCCTCGCACCAGTCGTTGGGAACGTTGGTCACCAGGATGCCGTGCTGGGTGGCCGCCTCGACATCGACGATGTCGACACCCGTGCCGTAGCGCGCGATCACCCGGCAATGCGGCAGCTCGCCGATGACGCGAGCGCTGATCGTCGCGTACTGGGCCACGACCGCCACCGCCTCGTGGGCGACCTCGATGACCTCGTCCTCGGTCTTGCACTGGGCGGCGACCAGCTCGAAGCCCGCCTGCTCGATGATCGCCCGCTCGATGTCGACGTCGCCGTAGTCGTAGTCGGCGATCACCACCGTCTCGGGTCGGCTGGCCACGGCACCCCCGTCTCGCTTATCCGTGCCGTGCTGGCGACTGGGTCGCGGCGCGGGCACCTGGAGGAACGAGTGCGCCCCCGTCCGACGCGCTCGTCGCCACTCGCGAGTAGAGCGACAGGATGCCGCGGGTGTGCCGAGCGGACCGTGGTGACCACGCGGCGCGCCGCTGGTCCAGTATGTCGCTCACCTCCTCGGGCGGGCGCGGCCGGCCGTCGACACCGACGATCGCCAGACGCCGTTCGGGCACGCTGAGCTCGATCAGGTCGTTCTCCTCGACCAAAGCGATCGGCCCCCCGTCCAGCGCCTCCGGAGCGACATGTCCGACGCACGGACCCTTCATGGCCCCCGAGTAGCGGCCATCCGTGACGATGGCGGTCGTGTGGTTCAGGTCCGGGTCGGCGGCCAGGATGGCGGCGGCGAAGTACATCTCGGGCATGCCGTTGGCGCGGGGACCCTCGTAGCGGATGACCATCACGTCACCCGGCCTGATCTTGCGCTCGACGAGTGCGTCGATGGCGTCGGGCTCGTCCTCGAAGACCCGCGCCGGACCCGTGTGGACGTGCATCTCCTTCGGGACGGAGAAGCTCTTCACCATCGCGCCGTCCGGGGCGAGGTTGCCCCGCAGGACCGCCACGCCGCCGTCGGGACCGAACGGATCGCTGCGCGGCCGGATGATCTCGTCCTTGCGGACCTTGAAGTTGGTGAGGTGGCCGAGCCGTTCACGCATGAAGAACGGGCTGTGCTCGATCTCCTCGAGATTCTCCCCCAGGGTCTTGCCGGTGACGGTGAGGCAGTCGAGGTGCAGCAGGTCGCGCAGCTCGAACATCAGCGCCGGGACGCCACCGGCATACCAGAAGTAGTCCACCGGGTAGCGGCCCGTCGTCTTCACGTTGGCGAGGACAGGCACCTCGCGATGGATGCGATCGAAGTCGTCGATCGTGATCTCGACGCCGGCCTCCTGCGCGATCAGGGGCAGGTGCAGCAGTGCGTTCGTCGAGCCACCGATGGCGGCGTGGATGACGATGGCGTTCTCGAAGGCCTCGCGCGTCAGGATCCGCCGCGGCGTGATCTCGTCGGCGAGAAGCCGCAGCACCTGCTTGCCGGCCGCACGGGCGTAGCGCAGGAGCTTGGTGAGCGGCTCTGGCACCAGTGCCGATCCGGGAAGGGCCAGGCCGAGCGCCTCGGACAGTGCCTGGCCGGTGGCGGCGCTGCCCATGAACTGGCACGCGCCGCAGGTGGGGCAGGCCCCCCGCTGCGCCAGCTCGAGCTCGTCCGCGGGCAGCTCGCCGCGCCTGAGGGCGGCCCCCATCGCCCAGATCTCGTTGGAGGTGATGTAGTTCGCGGCGTTCACCTGGACCCCGCCGGGCACGTGGATGGCGGGCAGGTCGCAGCGAGCCATCGCGAGGAGGTGGGCCGGGACCGACTTGTCGTTGCCGGAGATCAGCACCATGGCGTCGTGGGGGTGGCCGAGCGCGTGGATCTCGATCATCGCGGCCATGACGTCCCGCGAGACCAGCGAGTAGCTCATCCCTTCGGTCGCCTGGACGACGCCGTCGCAGATGTCGGAGACGACGAAGTCGGCGGGCTTGCCGCCGGCTTCATACACCCCGTTGGAGACCTCCTCGATCAGGCCACGGAAGTGGAAGGTGCCAGGGTGACCCATCCCGTACGCGCTCTCCACGAGAACCTGCGGCTTGCGCAGGTCTTCCTCCGTCCAGTTCATGCCCAGCCGGAGCGCGTCGCCCTGGAAGTTCACCTCGCGCAGGCGCTGGCTGCGGAGCCTGTCCGGCCCGGCAGGGTTGCTGGCGCGTTCTTCGACCATTCGAAACCTCCGACCTGCTCGGGTCCCCCCGCTGATCGAACGCCTGTCTCGCCTGTCTCGACTCGGAAAGCCTACTCTCGGGCGCGCCCCCGGGTCACTCGACACCGGTGCCCCGTTCCGGCCGGGAGTACGCTGATGATGCCGCCGAGCGTCGCGGGTGAAGGAGCACACCTCATGCTCGAACACGATCCTTCTTTCCGGTCCGTCCGGCTCCGTGGGGGCTACCCTCCGCTCGAGGACCTCGGGCTGATCGGGGACGGGGAGACCGTGGCACTGGTCGGCCTGGACGGGGCCATCCACTGGCTGTGCCTGCCCCGCTTCGACTCCGAGCCGGTCTTCGCTGCCCTGCTGGACCACGAGCGCGGCGGCCACTTCACGATCGCCCCGGACGAGGTGGTGGAGGCCCGGCAGTACTACCAGCCCGACACCGGCGTCCTGGTGACCGAGCTGCGGAGCCGTACCGGCCTCGTCCGAGTCACCGACGCACTCGCGCTGCGCTCCGGGGCCGACCTGACCGACGACGTTCCCGGGGGGCGGGGCGAGCTGGTGCGGTCGGCGGTGGTGCTGCAGGGGGACGTCACGCTTCGGGTCGAGCTGGAACCGCGTGGCGGCGCCCAGACCTGGTTGGCGGCCAGCGGCCTGCGGCTCAACCCCTCCCGACGGCCTGACCTCCGGCTCCATCTGAGGTCCAGTCGGCCCCTCGGCGGCCTGCAGGACACGTTTGACCTGAGGCAGGGTGACTCCCTGGACCTGGTGCTGTCCTGGGGACGCTCCCATCGGCATCACCGCTTTGACGCGGGAGCCATGCTGGAGAGCACCGCCGCGGCGTGGCGCCGGTGGATGACGGCCTTCAGCTACGAAGGGCTGCAGGAACCGCTCGTCCGGAGGGCGGCAATCACCCTGAAGCTGTGCGACCACTGGGTCAACGGCTCGCTGGTCGCCGCCGCGACGTCCTCGCTCCCCGCGCCGGTCGGCGGGGTGCGCAACTGGGACTACCGCTACACCTGGGTCCGCGACGCGGCGTTCACCGTCTTCGCCCTGCGCCGCATCGGGTTCGGCAACGAGGCCGACGCCTTCCTCGGCTGGGTCCTGGACGCCTTCGAGCAGAGCCGCCAGGCCCGGATCATGTATGACCTCGACGGCAGCCCGGTCCCCGACGAGCGCGAGGATCCCGAGCTCGAGGGCTACCGGCGCTCAGCCCCGGTGCGCTGGGGGAACGGCGCGGCCGACCAGCGGCAGCACGACGTCTACGGCGAAATCCTCGACTGCGCCGACCAATGGGTCCGCAGCGGCGGCCAGCTCGAGCCATCGCTGTGGTCGGCGCTGGCCCAGCTGACCGAGTTGGCCGGGGAGGCCTGGCGGCAGCCCGACCAGGGCATCTGGGAGGTCCGCAGCGAGGGCCGGGTCTTCACGTACTCGGCGGCGATGTGCCAGGTGGCGCTGGACCGGGCCGCGGCCATCGGTGAGCGGCTCGACCTGCCCGGGCCGGTTTCGGCCTGGCGAGCCGCGGCCGACAAGCTGCGGCACACGATCCTTGACCAGGCCTGGGACGAGGACGCCCAGACGCTGAGCGAGCACCTCGGCGGCGGAGGCAGCCTCGACGCGAGCCTCCTGGCCCTTCCGCTCCGCCGCGTCGTCCCGGCCGACCACCCGCGCATGGTGGCCACCACCGCCGCTGTCGCCGAGCGCCTCTCGGCCGGAGACGGGCTGCTGTACCGCTACCTGCACCACGACTCGCCCGACGGCATCCCCGGCGACGAGGGCGCCTTCCTGCTGTGCAGCTTCTGGCTGGTCGACAACCTGGCCATGCAGGGCCGGCTGGACGAGGCCGAGAAGCTGTACGACTCGCTCTGCGCCAGGGCGAGTCCGCTCGGGCTGCTGTCGGAGCAGATCGACCCGACGACGGGCGATCTGATCGGCAACTTCCCGCAGGCGTTCAGTCACATCGGCGTCATCGCCAGCGGTGTGACTCTCGCACGGGCCCGCGCCGACGGCAGTCGCCATACCGCCGCCGGGGAGCGGTGATGATCGAGCGGCTCGCCATCTTCGGGGCGACAGGCGACCTGACCGCCCGCTACCTGCTGCCCGGGCTGGCCGCGTTGCGGACCACCGACCAGCTCGATGATCGATTCAGTCTGGCCGCCGCCGGCCGGGAGGACTGGGACACAGAGGGATTCCGGCAATGGGCGTCCGCCCAGCTCGACCGTCACGGAGCGGGCTACCCGGCCGCCGCGCGACAGGCCGTCGTGTCGGCGGCGACGTACTACCGCGCCGACGTCGGCGACGTCCCCAGCGTCGCGGAGGTCATCGCAGGCGACGCGCCCGTCGCGGCCTACCTCGCGCTCCCGCCGGCCGTCTTTCCCCTCGCGGTCACCACCCTGCACGAGGCGGGCCTGCCGCCAGGCAGCAGGATCGTCCTGGAGAAGCCCTTCGGTGTGGACCTGGACAGCGCCGCCGAGCTGAACCGCCTGCTCGCCGACTTGCTGCCCGAACCGGCGGTGTTCCGGGTGGACCACTTCCTGGCCATGACGACGGTGCAGAACGTCCTCGGCACTCGGCTCGCCAACCGGATGCTCGAACCCATCTGGAACAGCACACACATCGACCGGGTGGACATCGTCTGGGACGAGTCCCTCGCCCTGGAGGGCCGGGCTGGCTACTACGACGGGGTCGGCGCGCTCAAGGACATGCTGCAGAACCACCTGCTGCAGCTGCTCTGCCTGGTCGCCATGGAACCGCCGATCAGCCTCGGGGAGCGCGACCTTCGCGACCGGAAGCTCGACGTCCTGCGATCCGTGCGGCCCCTCACCGACTCCGATGCGGCGCGTCACACCCGCCGTGGCCGCTACCTGGCGGGACGGATCGGTGACCGCGAGATTCCGGCTTACGTGGACGAGGACGGAGTCGACCCCCGCCACGGCACGGAGACCTTCGCCGAGATGGAGCTCGAGCTGGACAACTGGCGTTGGCCCGGAACGACATTCCGGCTGCGCACCGGCAAGGGGCTCGGTCGGGACCGCAAGGAGGTCGCCGTGCACTTCCGACCGGTCCCGCACCTGCCGTTCGGCCACGACGGGGAGGCCGGGCCGAACGTGCTCCGGTTCGGGCTCGAGCCGGAAACCCTCAGCGTCGAGCTGACGGGCATAGGGGCTCGAGTCCACACCCTCTCCCCGCTGGAGCTGACCGCACGCCTCGACCCGCCGGAGCTACCGGCCTACGGCCGGCTCCTCCTGGACGTGCTGAACGGCAACGCCGCCTTGTCGATCCGCGGCGACGAGGCCGAAGAGGCTTGGCGCGTGGTCGCGCCGGTGCTCTCGGCGTGGTCGAGTGGACTCGTCCCGCTCGAGGAGTACGCGGCCGGCTCGGACGGCCCTCGCCCCGGCACCTCGGCCCGGTCTGCACCGGAGGGCGCCGCGGGCTAGCGCATCAGACGTTGCCGTCACCGTCGTTGGGGCCGCCGACATTGTCCGAGTCATGGTCGCCGCCACCCGACTGCGGGACGGGGTTGGGGGCAGCGGTCATCCTCGGCGGCAGGGGCGCCGGGACCGGACGAGCGGCCCGAGGTGCGGTGGCCTCGACTCGAGGGGCGGATGACCTGCTCGGGCTTGGTTGCGGTGCAACCACCGCCATGTTGCCGCCGGGCGTGGCGACGAACCACAGCTGCTTGACACCCTCGCCCTTGGTCTGGCCGGGTGCGGTGTCCCCTTGGAACAGGTACAAAGGGTGACCGTCGTAGGTGACTTGCCTGCCGCCGGATCGGGTGATGCTGCCGAGCGCGTGGGGCAGGCTGACCTGGC
>NZ_JBQCCV010000043.1:0-21000 GCF_051961875.1 Intrasporangium sp.
CACCAGCGCGGACCGCGCGACCTTCACCAAGGGCAGCGCCGGCAGCTACACGGTGACCACCACGGCCGGGTTCCCGACCGCGACGACGATCACCAAGACCGGCGCCCTGCCCTCGGGGGTCAGCTTCACCGACAACGGTGATGGCACCGCCACCCTCGCCGGCACCCCGACCGCGGCAGGCACCTTCCCGCTGACGATCACGGCCAGCAACGGCATCGCACCCGAGACGACTCAAGCCTTCATGATCAGAGTCAGGAAGGCGGCTGCCGTCGCGCTGCCGTCCACCCGACCGACGCCGGCAGGCACGCCGGGCGATGTGCCGTCGAAGGTGCATCCCGGGCAGATGCCCACCGTCACGAAGGTAGCCGCCGTCGCGCTACCGTCCACCCGACCGATGCCGGCAGGCACGCTGGTAGGCGTGCCGTCGAAGGTGCGTGCCGGGCAGGTGCTCACGGTCACTGGCAGCGGTTACCGTCCCGGAGCGCTGATCGAGATCGGCTGGTACGACGGTAGCGGCAAGCGACGGGTGTTGGCCCATGGCTACGCCGACGCTACCGGGCGCTTCAGCGTCGCCGTGACGGTGGCGGACGACCTCGGCGCGAAGACCGTCGTGGCCGCTGGCCGCGGGGTGAACGGCGCGGCTCGGTACCTGGACGACACGACCGTGGTGACTCCGCGCTCCGCCGCCGACTCGGGCCCGACGCCTCCCAACCCTGGCCAAGGCAGCCAAGATGCGGTCCGGGCGAGCGAGGACGAGGGCCTGACATTCATGCGCCTAGCCACCGACCTGCGCCTGGCGCTGGGCGCGGCTTTGGTGCTGGTCATGACCGGAGTGGCGCTAACCGTCCGGGCCCGCCGTCGGCGGCACGAGACCGAAACGGGGTGACCTGCGCGGTCCCGTCGGGCGGGTGTCTGGGCACGTGCAGGCAGGGACGGACCGGCCGAACAAGATGACCGTGGAAGAACCGCCTGGCCAACGGACGAGGTCCACACCCTGCGCTTCTTCGTCGCCAACGGGTCACGACGCGCTAGGTTCGGCCCGCGTGCCAGGCTCGGACCTCGGTCAAAATGTCGGCATCACTCAGCTGGCCCGGGAGGGCTGCACCGAGCGGTGTAGCAGGTCACGGATGATGTCGCCCCTGACGCCGTACTCCTGCGGGAGCGAGGTCATGTTCCGCCCAACTTGGTTGGCCCGCACCTCGGCCCGGCGCTGTGCCTTAGAGAACCGGAACTGGACGAACCGTGCAGGACGCCCCGGTGGGGGTCGCGAAGCGGACTGGGGGTGCGCGACCCCCGGCGGGGTGTCGTCGTCCCCCTCGGCCCGCGGCGTCCCGTGACCGCTATCGGTCGGACGGAGGCGACCTGCTGAGCTCGAGCCTGCCGCAGACGTACGGCCCGTCGCTCGGGCCGTAGCACATCCCTCTCGAACTGCCCGCAGGCAACGGCGCGAACGGGCCTGGTCGTTCTCGGCCGGGCAGATCCGCCTGCACAGTCCGCCGCGACGGTGACGGACCTGGTGCCGAGTTCCTCGGCCCTCCGCTGAGCGATCTCTCCCTGACGAAGCGCGGCCCTCGCTCGCCTGAGCCGCGCGCCACCCCTAGGCTCCCGACATGAGCCGCAGCTACGTCGGAGTGTCAGGATGGCGCTACCCGCGCTGGCGCGGCGACTTCTACCCGAAGGGGCTGCGCCAGCGCGAAGAGCTGAGCTACGCCGCGGAGCGGATGCCCTCCCTCGAGATCAACGGCTCCTTCTACTCGCTGCAGCGCCCCAGCTCGTATGCCGCCTGGGCCGCGGCGACACCGGACGAATTCGTCTTCGCCGTCAAGGGCGGCCGCTTCATCACGCACCTCAAGCAGCTGCACGACGTCGAGACCCCGCTCGCCAACTTCTTCGCCTCGGGCGTCCTGGGACTCGGACACAAGCTCGGTCCCGTGCTCTGGCAGCTGCCGGCCCGTATGCCGCTGAGCCCGGAGCGTCTCGACCGGTTCTTCACGCTCCTCCCGCGCACCCACGGCGAAGCGGCCGCCCTCGCGGCACAGCACGACGACAAGCTCGGCGACGACCGGGTTCGCACCGACATCGCGCCGGACGTCGACGCCGGCCAACCGATCCGGCATGCGCTCGAGCCCCGCCACCCGAGCTTCGAGACGCCGGAGGCGCGGGCGATCCTGGCCGAGCACGGAATCTGCATGGTGGTCGCCGACAGCGCGGGGGTCTGGCCGACCATGCCCGACGCGACGAGCGACTTCCGCTACGTCCGGCTGCACGGCGAGACCGAGCTCTACGCGAGCGGCTACACCGATGAGTCCCTCGACCGGTGGGCCGCCCAGTGTCGCGAGTGGCTCGCCGGCGGGCACGACACGTACGTCTATTTCGACAACGACTCCAAGGGCCATGCGCCGCACGACGCCGTCCGGCTCCTCGACCGCCTCCGCTGACGCCGCCCACTCGGCGGAAGGGCCGGGAAGGCGCGAGGGTCGCGTGCACGCGACCGAGGCTGGGCGGCATACGGTGTGCACGTGACCGACAAGACCACCGTGCCGCACGGCATCCGTGAGGCGAGCGAGTGGGCCTGGCGCCTGCTGCTCATCGTCGCTGCCCTCATCGCCATCTACCTCGGCATCGGGTTCGTCTCCGAGGTCGTCATCCCCGTCGCGGTCGCGCTGCTGCTCACGGCGCTGCTGCGGCCCCTCGCCCTGCGGCTGCACAAGCACATGCCGCTCGCCGGCGCGACGGGCATCACCGTGCTCGGCACGATCGTCGTGCTCGGTGGGCTGCTCACCCTCGTCGGCACCCAGTTCACGCACGGGTTCGGCCAGCTCACCGCTCAGGTCGCCGTCGGCGTGAGCCAGATCCGCGACTGGATCCGCTCGACGTTCCACATCACCGACACCCAGTTCAACCAGTACTTCGACAGCATCAAGGACTCGATCAGCAAGTCCGGCGACCTCGGGGCGACCGCCGCATCGATCGGGGTGACCGCGACACACTTCCTCGCCGGGATCTTCGTCATGCTGTTCGCGCTGTTCTTCTTCCTCTACGACGGGCCCCGCATCTGGGGCTGGATCGTCCAGCTCTTCCCCCGCGCCGCTCGCGGGAAAGCCGACTCGTCGGGCGCGATCGCCTGGGACCAGCTTTCCGCCTTCGTCCGGGCGACGATCATCGTCGCCGCGGTCGACGCGATCGGCATCTCGCTCGGCGCGGCGATCCTCAAGGTGCCGTTCGCCCTCGCGATCGGGGTGCTCGTCTTCCTCCTGTCCTTCATCCCGATCGTCGGCGCGCTCGTCTCCGGCGCCGTCGCCGTCCTGCTCGCGCTCGTCGCGCACGGGCCTGGAATCGCCCTGATCATGCTCGCCGTCGTCATCGCGGTGCAGCAGCTGGAGTCGCACGTGCTCCAGCCGTTCCTGCTCGGCCGCGCCGTGAGCGTCCACCCGCTCGCCGTCATCCTCGGCATCGCGACCGGCTCGATCATCGCCGGCATCGTCGGCGCCCTCATCGCGGTCCCGACGATGGCGATCCTCAACGCCGTCGGCAAGCATCTGCTCTCGGGCGAGTCGGAGAGCGAGATCGACAGCGAGCTCAGTGAGTCGGCCCAGGAGGGGCAGGCGCCCGCGAAGGCCTGACCGTCGAGGTCAGAGGTTGGCGGCCCGCCGCACGAAGAGGGCGCGCTCGTCGAGCTCCTCCGCCTCCTCGGCGAACTCCGGCGTCGCGAAGACGTCCGCGGGGATCCCTGCCGCCGTCATGCGCGGCTCGGCCTTCGCCTTCATCGTGTAGGTCGGCGGCGGCACCGGCACCGGGCTCCACTTGCCCTCCTCCGGGGGCTGCGGTGCGGGCGCCTGGGCAGCATCGCGGGCCAGCTCGGCCGCGAAGTCGTATGCGGCTGAGCCGGCCTCCCGACGCGCCGGTTCCTGCGCGCCGGCGGCCTGCTCGGAGACGGCGCTCGAGACCGCGTGCGTGGCAGACCTCGTGGCGGCGGCCTCCTCCGCCCCCACCGCGCGCTCGGCCGGGACCCGCTCCGCAACCCGCTCGGCCGCAGCCGTCTCCGGGGCGTGGATCACCTGGGTGTCGTCGGCCGTGAGCGGCCGAGTGCGCCTGCTCCGCCTCGTGGTGTCCGGGTCGTCGATGTCGCTGTCGGAGTGCCGCATCCCGCGGGACTCCTCGCGGAACCGCTCCGCCCGGGCACGGTCGGCGCGCACCTCGAGCCGGAGCCAGGCGAAGACCGCGACAACGGTGAGGACGGCGAGGGGCACCGTGATCCAGAGCAGGACGTGCAGGACCGCGAGGACGACCGAGGTCGGCACCCACAGGAGCGAGAGGAGCAGCAGCACGCCACGGAGCTGGCGGCGCCAACGGGGCACGACCGGGGCGGCGGGTCGGGGGGCGGGCCGCGCCGGACGGCGGTCAACGCGCTCGGGGCGGTGGGGTCCAGGTGCGGGTGAGCTGCTCATCGGGGCCACCTCTGCAGTGGTGCGGTGGGCGGTAGGCGTGGTGCGCCGGGCCACGAACGGCGAGCCGGTCGTCGCGACGACCGGTGCGGGAGCGCGCTTCTCGAGGACACGCACGGCCCCGGAGAACTGGTCGACGGTCCGCGTCGCGGCCGCGTCCTCACGACGGCGGATCCAGTGCTGGAGAAGGTAGGCAGCCCAAGTCGCCACGATGACGACGAAGATCAGGCTGCCCACTTGCACGGCACCAACGGTAGGCCGTCACATGCGTCACACCATGCACATTCGTTGCGTGTCGCGCAAGACCGGGGCGCTATCGATCCTGCAACCGTCCGAGCAACCCTCCGGGACCGAGCTCCTCGACCGTCACGGCGAACGTCCGATGGTCTCGCCAGGCACCGTCGATGTGGAGGAACCGCTGGCGAATTCCCTCGTCCCGCAAGCCGAGTCGCCGCACGACGCCGAGCGAGCGCTCGTTGTCGAGGCGGATGTTGACCTCGACGCGGTGCAGGCCGGCGCCCCTCAGGGCGTGGTCCATCGCGAGCGCCACCGCGCGGGTCGCGATGCCCTGTCCCCCCGCCGCCCGGTCGAGCCAGTACCCGACGGCCGCGGACTGCTGGGCTCCCCGGACGATGCCGAAGATGTGGACCTGCCCGACGATGTGACCCTCGACGTCGACGACCCACGGCAGCACGTGGTCCGCCCGGGCCTCCGCGTCGAGGTCCCGGACGAACTGCCGGAAGGACACGGCCGGCCGCGCACGCACACCGGGGGGCAGGGTCGGCTCCCACGGTTTGACGTGGCTGGCGTTGTCCGAGCGGATCCGGTGCCAGTCGTCCTCGTCGCCGACGCGTAGCGGACGCAGCGTGATCGGCGGCGCTCCCATGTCGTCGGTCAACACGACCGGCCAGGGCGCGTGGGAGCCGCGGTGCGGCCTCCAGTGCAGCTTCACGACCCGGTCCCTGACCCGTTAGGCACTCTCGTGGTCGCTGCCGGGGATCTGCACGAGGATGTGGGCGAGCACGTGCTCGAGGACCTCGAGCGCGTCGACGACCGCGCCTCTCGACCCGGGCAGGTTAGCCACGAAGGTCCGACCGGCGAGGCCCGTCAGGCCCCGGGAGAGCATCGCGGTCGGCACGCCCTTGGCGATCCCGGCCGCCCGGAGCGCCTCGGCGACGCCCGGGACGATCAGGTCGATGAGCGGTGCGGTCATCTCTGGGGTCAGGTCGGTCGGCGTGAGGCCGGTACCGCCGGACGTGAGGACGAGGTCGGGCTCCGAGCTGAGGGCGACCCGCAGGGCGCGCCCGAACTCGTCGCCGTCGGGGACGACGATCGGATCCGGCACCTCGAAGCCCCACTCCCGGAGCCGGTCGACGAGGATCGGGCCGGACCGGTCGGGGTAGGTGCCGCGCGCGGCGCGGGTGGACGCGACGATGACGACCGCGCGCCGGTCCTCTCCGATCAGGTCTTTGTCACTCACTCCAGTCTCCTGAGCGTCCGCCGGACTTGGCCGTGACCCGCACGTCGGTGATCCGCCCGTGCTTGTCCACGGCCTTGACCATATCGATGAGCGCCAGCGCCGCGACCGTGACGGCGGTGAGAGCCTCCATCTCGATCCCGGTGCGGTCCGCCGTCCGGACGGTCGCCGTGATCGAGACCCCGTCGTCCTCGACCGTCAGGTCGACCTCGACACCGTGGACCGCGATCGGGTGGGCCAGGGGGATGAGGTCGGGGGTGCGTTTCACCGCCTGGATCCCGGCGATGCGGGCGACTGCGAGTGCGTCGCCCTTCGGCACGTTGCCCGACCGCAGGGCGGCGATCGCGGCGGAGGCGAGCAGGACGCGGCCGGCGGCACTCGCCTGCCGGGCCGTGACGGCTTTCGCCGATACGTCGACCATGTGGGCGGTGCCGTCGCCGCGGACATGGGTCAGCCGGGCTCCCTCGCTGCTCACGAGCGCACCTCCCCGTCGAGGAGGATGACGTCGAGCGGGTCGCCCGCGGCCACCTCGGTCACCGACGCTGGGACGACGAGCAGCGCGTTGGCGCGTGAGAGGTCGGCGATGAAGTGCGACCCCTGGCCCGCCACCGGCTCGGCGAGCAGCTGGCCGGCGGCGTCGCGGGTCACGACAGCCCGAGCGAACTGCTCACGGCCGGCTGTCGAGCGCAGCGCCTGCGTCACGACCGCCCGGTGCACCGGCCGGGTCTCCGGCTCGAGGCGCATCATCCGGCGCAGCGCGGGCCGGACGAACAGCTCGAACGAGACGTACGACGACACGGGGTTGCCGGGCAGGGCGAAGAGCGGCACCTGGCGCGCGGGCGACGACCCGACGAGCTGGCCGAAGCCCTGGGGCTTGCCCGGCTGCATCGCGACGGAGACGAAGTCGATCCCCTTGTCCTTGAGGGCGGACTTGACGACGTCGTAGGCGCCCATCGAGACGCCGCCCGTCGTCACGATGGCGTCGGCGTGGGCCATCGCCTCGTCGAGCACGCGGATGAGCTCGTCCTCGTCGTCGCCGACGGCGGACCGGATCTCCGCGGTCGCCCCGGCTGCGACGGCGGCGGCCTGCAGCATCGTGGAGTTCGAGTCATGGATCTGCCCGGGCCCCAGTGGTTCTCCGGGCCGGACGAGCTCGTCCCCGGTCGGGACGACGACGACGTGCGGACGCCGGTGGACGACGCACTCGGAGTGTCCGCTGGCGGCGATGAGGGCGACCGTGCGGGGGCCCACCACGTTGCCCGCCCAGGCGACGGCACTGCCGGCCCGGACGTCCTCGCCGCGGCGCCGGACGAACGGGCCGGGGGCCACCTCGGCCCGGCAGGCGACGACTCCGTCGGCGGCGCCGTCGGTCTGCTCGACTGGGATGACCGCATCGGCCCCGTCGGGCATGGGCGCGCCGGTCATGATCCGCGCGGCCTCCCCGGGGCCGACCTTGACGTCCCGGTCGGCTCCGGCGGCGAGCTCGCCGACGATGCGCAGCTCGACCGGTGCACGGTCGGCACCCGCGAGCGAGGCGGCCTGCACGGCATACCCGTCCATGGCGGAGTTGTCGAAGCCCGGCAGGTCGACGGCAGCCGTGACGTCCTCGTCGAGGACAAGGCCGACCGCCTCGGCGAGGGGCACCCGCTGGCGGGGCGCGACCTTGGTCTGGCCCAGAATGGCCTCGAGGTGTTCGGTGGCGGTTCGCATGCTCACGCCTCCCCGATGACGGCACCGTCCGGCACCTGGTCGGGGCCGTCCACGAGCACCTTCCCGACACAGCGGACGTCGCGGCCGAAGGTTACGTCACCGCGGACGGTGAGGCTGGTGCAGTCCCGCAGGGACGGGACCCCGTGGGGGAAGTGCTCCTCGAAGCCGGGGATCAGCTTGAACCACGCGTCGTCGAGGTCGACGAAGGGCTCCGGGCCGGAGCGCGCGGCCACCACGCGGTAGTCGTCGTCGAGGCGGAAGAAGTCGGAGCGCATGACGAGCAGGTCGTTCGTCGTCTTGACGGGACGGAAGCGGGTGCGCGGCACGAGGAGTGCCTCGGACCGCTCGAAGATCTCGATCGCGCCACCCATCGCTGACTCGAGCTGGACCACCTTCGGGGACGTCTTGTCCGACGGGTCGACGTTCTTGCGGTTGATGATGATCGGCAGCCCGAGCACGCCCTTGCGTTGGGCCATGCGCCGGTCCAGCGCCTCGAGGTTGATCCAGATGTTGTTGGCGTGGAAGGTCGAGTGGCGCTCGATGTCGCGGAAGTACTCCTCCTCGCCCGGATAGACCATCGCCAGGTCCCGCAGGACGAGCCGGCCGTCGGCCTTGCGCACGGCGAGGTGGCCGCCCTTGCGGTCGCTCGGGGTCCGCTCGCAGACCTCGGCGACGTAGGGGAGGTCGTGGTCGACCATCCATCCGGCGAGGTCGGGGTCGCAGGTCGCGCCGAGGTTGTCGGCGTTGGAGATGAAGACGTAGCGGATCCCCCGGTCGAGCAGGGTCTCGATGAGGCCTGAGGTCAGCATCGACACGAAGACGTCGCCGTGTCCGGGCGGGCACCACTCGAGCTCTGGGTCGGCCGGCCAGTCGACCGGGCAGAGGTCGCGGGCACGTAGCTTCGGCTCGGCGTTCTGGATGAACTCGAGCGGGACTCCCTCGACCTCGAGGTCCGGGTAGGCCCGCAAGGCCTCGAGGGTCTCCTCGGAGGTGCGGAACGAGTTCATGAAGATGAGCGGCACCTCGACCCCCCACCGCTTACGCAGCGCGAGGGTCTGCTGGGCGATGATGTCGAGGAAGCTGAGGCCCCCGACGACCGGGAGCGCCGACTTCGCCCCGTTCATGCCCATCGTCGTGCCGAGGCCGCCGTTGAGCTTGATGACGGCCGTCTGCGACAGGGCGTGGCGGGCCATCTCGTCGGCCACCTCGACCGCCTGGAGCCGCTGGATGTCGCCCAGCGGCTCGATCGTCGCCTCCGGGATGACGCCGAGGGCGCCGTCCTCGAGCTGGTTGTAGTAGTGCCGGAAGACGCGGATGGCCTCGCTGCTGATGCCGCGCGCTCGCATGCGGTCGATCGACTGACGCAGCCCCTCGTCGCTCATAGGGTCACTTTACGATGGGGCCTGTGAGCGCCAAGGGAGACCTACGACGGGTAGCCCGCGCCCGCCGCTCCGGTCTCGCCGCGCAGCTGGACCGTGAGGCGGCCGCAGAGGCGATCGCCACCACGGTCCTCAGGATCGTTCCGGCCGGCGCCCGCACGGCGGCCTACCTCTCCCTCCCGGGGGAACCGCCCACCGACCGTCTCGTCGACGCGCTCCTCGAGGCAGGGCACGAGGTCATCGTGCCGATCACGCTCGCCGACTTCTCGCTCGAGTGGACGTATGCCGTCCACGGCGCGGTCGCGGACCCGGCACGGGTGGCCCGCGGGACGGTGCCGGAGGGCACGGACGTGCTCGGCGCGGAGGCGCTCGCGACGTGCGGACTCGTCGTGGTCCCGGGGCTCACCGTCGACACGCGCGGCGCCCGGCTCGGGCAGGGCGGCGGCTGCTACGACCGGGCGCTGGCACACCGCCGCCCGGGGACGCCTGTCGTCGCGCTGCTGCACGAGGGCGAGGAGAGCGAGGAGCTGCTCCCGCTGGAGGCGCACGACCAGCTCGTCGACGGCTTCGTGACGACGACGGGGCGGCTGGTCTGGCTCAGGGGCGAGCCGCCGGGCTGAGGGTCAGCCGCTCCTCGGCCGCCTTGTCCGTCGCGGCCGGCGTGAACGGCCACGGGAAGGTCTCGTTCGCCGCCCAGGCGTCGACCTGGTCCGCGTAGTGGTCCGACATCGCATGACCGCTCTGGCCGGTCGAGTTCACCCAGCGCGAGGCATCGAGGTTGGACAGGTCGACGACCATCCGCATCGACGGGCCCGCCGTGACGTCATAGCCGGGAGCCGAGGCGTTCCAGGCATTGGCGTCGACGATGGAGTTGCCGCCGCCGAGCTCGATCCCGCCCCGGTTGAAGATCTGGCGGATCACCCCGGGGACGGAGTCGCCGCCCATGACCTGGTGCTCGAGGTTGAGCTCGTGCAGCCGGCCCCAGCGCCACGTCACCGGCTCCTTGCCCAACTTGCGCGCCAGGTCGAGCCGGGCGTCGACGAGCGCGCGCTTCAGGATCTCGCCGGACGTCTCGACGACACCGGGCGTGGTCTTGTCGTCCCACCAGTCGTTCTTGGGGTCCTTGAGCAGCTGCTCCATCACCACCATCCAGCGGCTGCCGCCGTCGGGCGCGATGTCGGGCGGGAGCTCGTCGAAGGTGTACTCGAGCAGGTGCTTCCACACGGCGTTGTAGTAGGCGGCGGCCGCCGAGTTGCGGGACTTGTCGTTGGGCTGGCTGTAGTCCCACTGCGTGAGCAGCCGCTGGGCCTGCGCGGTGAAGTCGTCAACCTGGACGCCGAGCAGGTGCTCGACGAGCACGGGCGCGAAGGTGTTGCGGGTGTCGCCCTGGATCTGCGACATCAGCTCGGGCGAGACCTTGGGGGTCGACTCGAGCAGGTTGCGGATCCGCTGGGCCCGGAAGCCGTAGTCCCACTCAGAGGTGAGGAACGGGGTGCTGCTCGCCGTGACGGCCTGGTTCGCCGTGACGATGAGCCCGTCGCTGGGGTCGAGCACGTGCGGCAGCTCGTCGAAGGGGACGTAGCCGCGCCAGTCCCACTCGCTGTCCCATCCTGGAGACGGCCAGTAGCCGGGGGCCGCGCCGGGCGTCGAGGCGCGCCGCACCGGGATCAGCCCCGGCGCCTGGTAGCCGATGTGCCCCTCGACGTCGGCGTAGACGAGGTTCTGCGACGGGACCGCGAACTGGGCTGCGGCCTTGCGGAACTGGTCCCAGTTGCCCGCGGTGTCGAGTGCGAAGATCGCGTCCGCGGTGTTGTTGGGGGTCAGCGCCGTCCAGGCCAGCGACACGGCATACCGGTTGGACTGCGGCGCGCCGCGCACGACCACCCGGTCGCCGGCCTCGGCGATGCCCGGGACGACGTCGGACATGATCGGCCCGTGCAGGGTGCTGCGGACGGTGATCGTGACGTCCCTGCCGCCGGCGACCTTGATCGTCTCCGTGCGCGACTCGAGCGGTTTCTGGACGCCGTCTCGCAGGTAGTTCTCGCCGTCGACCTGCTCGAGGTAGAAGTCGGTCACGTCCGGGCCGAGGTTGGTGAAGCCCCAGGCGATCCGGGCGTTGTGCCCGATGACGACGCCGGGCAGGCCCGAGAAGGTGAACCCGGACACCTGGAACGGGCACTGCGGCGTGACGGTGCGGCACTGGAGGTTGACCTGGCTCCAGATGCTGGGGATGCCGAGCTTGAGGTGCGGGTCGTTGGCGAGGAGCGGCTTGCCCGTCGTGGTGCGGGATCCGGAGACGACCCACGAGTTGGAGCCGATGTCGTCGCCCTTGCCGAGCAGGGCCGGGATCGCGTCGATGGCGGCCGCGGTGTTCTCGAAGGCGGCCTGGCCGTCGGACTGGGCGAGCGGCTTGACGAGCCCCTCGGGCAGGGGCGCAGCCGCCTGCTCCGCGGCCTTGGTGGGGTGCCAGTCCTCCGACGAGAGGATCGGCAGGTTCCGGTCCATCGGGTAGGCCGGGTAGAGCAGCGAGATCTGCTTGACGGACGTCCGCCGGGAGAGCCGGGCCCGGGCGAGCTCGTCCGAGTAGTCGCCCCGCAGGTCCCAGGCCATCGCCTTGAGCCAGGCCAGTGAGTCGACCGGCGTCCAGTCCTCGACCCGGTAGCCGGGGTTGTTGCGGGCCAGCAGGGTGTACTCGAGGGACATCTCGCCGGGGCTCTCGGCGTGGTGGATGTAGGCGTTGACGCCGTCGGCGTACGCCTGGAGGTACTGGCGGGTCTCCGGCCGCAGCTTGGGCAGCTCCTGCTCTGCGACCCGGCGCCAGCCCATGGTGCGGATGACCGCGTCCGTCTCGACCCCCGGCTCACCGACGAGCTCGGCGAGCCGGCCCGCGGTGACGTGCCGGCGCAGGTCCATCTCGAAGAACCGGTCCTGGGCGCTGACGTAGCCCTGCGCCCGGAAGAGATCCGCGGAGTTGTCCGCGGTGATCGTCGGGATGCCGCGGGCGTCACGGGTCACCGTGACGGTGCTCGTGAGACCCTCGATGCGCAGCTGCCCGCTCTGCTGGGGGAACGAGTGCCGCACCGTCGAGATCGCGAGGATGCCCGCTGCGACGAGCGCGAGCACCACGAGGACGATCACCGACAGGCTGATGCGGCGCACGAGCTTGATCCGGGACACGCCCCCGAGCGTAGGTCACGCCCAGAGCGCGACGGTCACGCCATCCGTCGTGGCGGGCGAGTCGTTATGAGAACGGGTCCTGCCCACGAGTCCGGGCGGGCGGGATGGTTTCATTGTCGCAGCCGCACGCCAGGAGCCCGTGTGACCACACTTGCGTCGATCACGTCGTCGGGGATGACTCTCGACGACCTCACACGCGTGCTCCTCGTCGGATCGATCGTCCTGCTCGTCGCCGTCGCGGCGGTCCGCCTGTCGACCCGCTCGGGCATGCCGTCCCTGCTCATCTACCTCGGCATCGGGCTCCTGCTCGGCAATGCCGTCCTCGGGATCCAGTTCGACTCCGCATCGATCACCCGGGTGCTCGGCTACGCGGCGCTCGTGCTCATCCTCGCCGAGGGCGGACTGACGACCTCCTGGGACAAGATCCGCGGTGCCGTGGCACCGGCAGGGCTGCTCGCGACGGTCGGCGTCGTCGTCTCGGTCCTCGTCGTCGCCGTCGCGGTCCACGCCTTCCTGCCCCTCTCGTGGACGATCTCCCTGCTCATCGGGGCGATCGTCACGTCGACGGACGCCGCGGCCGTCTTCGCCGTGCTGCGGAACGTGCCGCTCCCCCGCCGCCTCGCCGGCACCCTCGAGGCGGAGTCGGGCTTCAACGACGCCCCCGTCGTCATCCTCGTCGTGTCGTTCGCGGTGCAAGGCGCACCCGGAGGCGAGTCGCACACGTGGTACGACCTCGCCTGGCACGCCCGGCTCGAGCTCGCCGGCGGCGCGGTGGTCGGCCTCGTCGTCGGCTGGGTGGGTGGGCAGGTCCTGCGCCGGGTCGTCACCGCATCCTCGGCCCTCTTCTCGATCGGCATCCTGTCGCTGACCGTCCTGGCCTATGCCCTGGGGGCGCTCACGCACGTCTCGGGCTTCCTCGGCACCTACGTGGCCGCGCTCGTCCTCGGCAACATGCATCTCCCTCACCGGGCGAGCTTCCGCTCCTTCGCGAACGCCATGGGTTGGATCGCCCAGATCGGCCTGTTCGTCATGCTCGGGCTCCTCGCCGACCCCCGCCGGCTCGACGAGCAGATCGTCCCGGCGGTCGTCATCGGGCTGGTGCTGCTCCTCGTCGCCCGGCCCGTGTCCGTGTGGATCTCGACGTCGTGGTTCCGGTTCTCGTGGCGCGAGCAGGCCTTCCTGTCCTGGGCGGGCCTGCGAGGGGCGGTCCCCATCGTCCTCGCGACGGTCCCGCTCACGACCGGCACGCCGAACACCGAGTGGATCTTCGATCTCGTCTTCGTCCTCGTCGCGGTCTTCACGATCGTCCAGGCGCCGACCCTCGGCTGGGTCGCACGCCGGCTGCGGCTGACCGAAGGGGTCGCCGCGGTCGACGTCGACCTCGAGTCGGTGCCGCTCGCCGAGATCGGCGCGGACGTGCTGCAGGTGTCGGTCGGGGAGAGCTCGCGCCTGCACGGCGTGGCGCTGTTCGAGCTGCGGCTGCCCCGCGGCTCCCACGTGGCGCTCGTGGTCCGTGGCGACACGTCGTTCGTCCCCGACCAGCACACGACACTGAAGCACGGCGACCAGTTCCTCGTCGTCGCGACGGCACAGGCCAGGGACCCTGCCGAGCGGCGGATCCGTGCGGTGAGCCAGGGCGGGCGACTGGCCGACTGGACGTAGAATCGAACCAGTCCAACCAGACCGTCCGAAAGACTCCCGTGCCCACGTACTCCTATGCCTGCCGGTCCTGTGACCACGCGTTCGACATCCGCCAGTCCTTCAGCGACGACCCGCTGCTGAAGTGCCCGGAGTGCGGCGAGCTCCAGCTGCGCAAGGTGATCCACCCCGTCGGCATCGCGTTCAAGGGCTCCGGCTTCTACCGCACCGACTCGAAGGCGTCGACGACGTCGTCATCGTCGGGCTCGTCCGCGGCGTCGTCGAGCGAGTCGAGCGAGTCGAGCGCCAGCTCCAGCACGGCCTCCTCGTCGTCGGACAGCTCCGGCAGCGCCACCCCGGCCGCGTCGTCCACAGCCTCCTGACCCTCTCGGGGCCCTCCACAGGCCGGGAGTATGCCGCCGAGCGGGTGACCGCTCGCGCCTAGGCTTCCGGCATGACCACCTCTCCGAGCAGCCCCAGCCCGCCCCCTGCGTCGTCCACCGATGCGCAGGCCGAGATCGGTGTCATCGGCGGGTCGGGGCTCTACGAGTTCCTCGACCAGCACGAGACGGTCGAGGTCGAGACGCCCTTCGGCCCACCAAGCGATCCGCTCGTCGTCGGTGAGGTCGCCGGTCGCCGGGTCGCCTTCGTGGCGCGCCACGGCAAGGGCCACCGCTACCCGCCGCACCAGGTCAACTACCGCGCGAACCTCTGGGCGCTGCGTGCCGTCGGCGTCCGCCAGGTCATCGCTCCCTGTGCCGTCGGGTCGCTGCGCGCCGAGCACGGTCCGGGCACCTTCGTCGTGCCGGACCAGATCATCGACCGCACCTGGGGTCGCGCCCACACCTTCTACGACGTCGAGGGCCCGGTCGTGCACGTCGGGTTCGCCGACCCCTACTGCCCCAGGGGTCGTGCCGTCGCCGCGCAGTCAGCCCAGCGGTCCGGACATGGGGTCGCCGACGGCGGCACCCTCGTCGTCATCAACGGTCCGAGGTTCTCCTCACGGGCCGAGTCCCTGATGAACCAGCAGGCGGGCGGCACGGTCGTCGGGATGACCACGATGCCCGAGGCGGCACTGGCCCGGGAGCTTGCGATGTGCTTCACGAGCCTCGCCATGGTCACCGACTACGACTCCGGCATCGACGGTGGCGAGGCGGTCACCCACGAGGAGGTGATGCGGGTCTTCGCGCGCAACGTGGACGATCTCAAGGTCGTGCTGCGCGACATCATCGCCGGCCTCCCCCCGGCCGAGGAGGACGAGGCCGCCACGTGCCCGTGCCGACGCAGTCTCGACGGGATCACGCTCCCCTTCGCGATCCCGGGTCGCTGAGGGGCGGCGACCGGTGCTGCGCCGCCGCCCGCCCCAGCTGCCCGCCCCGCCGGCCGGTGCCGGAGTGAGACCGGAGCGGGCCGGCGGGCCAGCCCATGAGGGCCGGGGCGCGGCCCCGGTGCGGCAGCGTCGCCGGTCGGCGCGGCCGGGCCTGGCGCGGACGGGACGGCGCCGGGTCGCGCGGCGAAACCGCCTGCGCCGCGTGGCTGCCGCATTCCTTGCCGCCATCGCCGGCTTTCTCGGCGTCACCGCGCTCACCCCGCGGGGATCCGCGGCACCAGGGCTGCCGACCGTGGTTGCGGCCCACGACCTGCCGTCCGGCGTCGTCCTCGGCGCCGACGACCTCGTCGTCGAGCCGCGACCGCCGGTCCAACGGCCCGAGACGGCCGTCTCCGAGGTCGACGGCGTCATCGGCCAAGTCCTCGCAGCTCCTCTGACCGCCCGCGAGGTGCTGACGACCTCCCGGCTCCGCGGGCCCGGGATGCTCGCCGGGCAGCCGCAGGGGACGGTGGCGATGAGTGTGCCGGTCCTCGATCCCCAGGCGGCCGGGGTCACCGCGGGCAGCCGCGTCGACCTCTACGCGAGCGGGTCCGGCGAGCGGGTGGCGAGCGATGTGACGGTCCTCGCGACCCGCGTCCCCGAGGCATCGGCGTGGTCGTCGGGGGGTGCCGCGAGCATCACCCTCGCGCTCAACCAGCCGAGCGCGAGCGCGGTTGCGCGGTCCGTCTCCACGCTGCAGGCCGGCGAGATCTTCGTGGTCGCGCTGCGTTCCGGGTGACTCGGCCCGGCGCTACGCTGCTGCTGGTCGCAGCGGCCACGACCAGCACATTCTCAGCAGTTCCTCGCCGGCAGTCTTGTCCGTCGTGAACCTCGTTCAGGGGTCTTCGTACTCGAAAGGAACCCACCATGCTGAAGGGCTTCAAGGACTTCATCACCCGCGGCAACGTCGTGGAGCTTGCCGTCGCGGTCGTCATCGGCCTCGCCTTCAAGGCGGTCATCGACGCCTTCGTCGCCATCATCCTCGACCTCGTCGGCAAGGCGGGCGGACAGCCGAACTTCTCGAACTGGGAGCCCGACGGCATCCACGTCGGCGCGTTCATCACCGCCGTCATCAGCTTCCTCATCATCGCGGCGGCGGTCTACTTCGCCGTCGTCGTGCCGCTCAACGCGCTCGCCGCCCGCCGCCGGCGGCAGGGTGTCGAGGCGCCTGACGGCCAGTCCGACGAGGTGGTGCTCCTCACCGAGATCCGCGACGCGCTCCGCGTCCGCTGAGCTCCGCGGCCCTGCGCACACAGACGCGCGGCGGGGCGGGAGCCGGTTGGCTCACACCCCGCCGCGGTGCTTCCCCACCCGCACTCTCCACCCCCGAACGGTCCGTTCGAGGGTGAGCTGGACGGTCTACCGCCCCGTTGGCTCACGACCGCCCCGCTCAGCCCGAGCCGGCGGGCCGTATGACGCGAGCCGAGTGCCGCTCAGCCGTTGTCGCTGGGCTCGCCGTGGGCCTTCGGGCGCTCGTAGTCGCCGAGGATCTCCGCCAGCGCGAGGGGACGCTTCGCCTCGTCGTGGCGGCCGGCACGCTGGAGGGTCCGGCCGAGCAGGAGGTGCGCATAGGCGTCCGTCGGGGCCTCCTCGATGAGCTCGACGAGGACAGCCTCGGCGCGAGCGAGCTGGGCCGAGTGATAGTAGGCGCGAGCCAGGAGCAGCCGCAGCTCCGTCGTCCCGTGCAGCAGCTCCTGACCTTCGGCCTCGTCCACCAGGGCGGCGAGCTCCTTTGCCGCGGCGCGGTGGTCGCCGAGGTCGTAGAGGCTCTGCGCCCACGCGAGGCGCAGCGAGAACGGGGTCGAACTGGTCATCATGCAGCCCTCAACATCGTGAGAACGGTTCGCATTCCTCGTACGTACCCAGCCGGTCGACGTGCTCCTGCTGCGCCGTCGATCGTGAGGAGCGCCCTCTCGATCGTGGGGACTGTGCTCTCGATCGTGGGGCCTCCGGCTCTCGATCGGGTCACTCGTAGTGGGGCGGGCGCTGCTCCTCGAGCCAGCGGTCCCGGGTGGGGCCGTCGTCGCCGCCGCTCCCGTCGCCCCAACCGAGGTCGAGGTCGTCCTGTGTCGGGCCGTAGCCCTCGCCGTCGCCCAACGCCTCAGCGGTGCCGGTTCCCTTCCGGAACGCACGCCGCCGCTTGCGGCGGCCCTTGCCCTTCGCCGTCGCGTCGACGTCCTCGGGCCCGTGGGCCGACCCCTCACAGCGCTCTGCACCATCGGGGCCATTCCCGGAGCCTTCGCCGGAAACATCGGCCCCCTCGTCGCCGAGGGCACTGCCGGCGGCCTCCGCCCGCGAGGCGAACGTCTCGTCGCGGGCCATGGAGACGATGCGGGCGATCTCGCGCGCCGGATCGCGGAACACGTCGGTCGACCACACCCGCACGTGCTGCCAGCCGAGACGCCCGAGCTGCTCCGCGCGCAGCCGGTCACGCTCACGCGTACTGCGGTGAGCGGCATACCGGGGCCCATCGGTCTCGACGGCGAGCAGGCCGTGCCCGCGGTGGTACGGGTCCTCGACCGCGAGGTCGATCCGTTGTGCCCCGGAGCCGTGGTCCTCGTGGACGGTGAGGCCGGCGCGGCGGAGCCGCTCGGCGAGGTCGTGGCGCAGCGGGTCGGCCGCCGCGGGCGCGACCGTCTCGGGCGCACTGCTCACGTCACCACCGCGCTCGGCGTAGGCCAGGAAGTCGCGCAGCATCAGCGCACCGCGGGCCTTCAGCCGGGCTGGGTCGAGGTCGGCAGCATGGAGCGCGGAGACGACGGTCATGCGGCGTCGGGCTCGGGTCATCGCCACGTTGAGGCGGCGCTCACCCCCCTCGAGGTTGAGCGGACCGAACCGGTGCAGGACCCGGCCGTGCGGCGTCTTGCCGTAGCCGACCGAGAGGATGATCGCGTCGCGCTCGTCGCCCTGGACCCGTTCGAGGTTCTTGACGAAGAAGCGCTCGTCGCGGTCCTCGGCGAAGAACGGCGCCAGGTCGGGGGCACCGCGAAGCGCCTCGGTCACGGCCTCCTGGAGTCGGATGGCGTGGGTGATCCCGAGGGCGATGACGCCGAGGCTCTCCTCGGGCCGGGTCCGGGCGTGTTCGAGGACGAGCGCCACGACCCGGTCGACCTCGGACTGGGTCGTCTCGATCGACTGCACCCCGTGCTCGACCCGGGCCACCCCGTCGACCGGCTCGAACCGGACCGAGGACGCGAGCGAGGTGCCGGGGAAGGTCGTGAGGGTGCCGTCGTACATCGCCTCGTTGGCGAAGGCGATGAGCCGCTCGTCGCGCGAGCGGTAGTGCCAGGTCAGCTGGCGCGTCGGCAGCGCGGCGGCGAGGACGTCGAGGATCGACTCGAAGCCGTCGGTCAGAACGTCCTCGTCGGAGCTGGGTTCGTCCTCGGAGACGACCGTGAAGAAGTTCGTGGGGGGCAGCTGTCGCTCGTCCCCGGCGACCACGACCTGCCGACCGCGGGAGATCGCCGAGACCGCCTGGGCGGGCTGGATCTGCGAGGCCTCGTCGAAGATGACCACGTCGAACCAGCGGCCGGGAGGGAGGGTCGAGGCGACGACGAGCGGGCTCATGGCCCAGCACGGCTTGATGGCGGTCAGCGTGCGCCCGGCCTGCGGCACGAGGTCACGGAGGGCCTTGTGCCGACGGGCCTTGCCCGCCTCGGCCCGGACGAGCGCCTCGTGCGCCGGGTTGTCCGAGAGCGTCTCGCGGATGTTGCGGGCCACGGAGCTGCGGACCCGCTCGACCGTCGCGGCGAGGTGCGCGTGGTCGGCCTCGATGTACTCGTCGACCGCACGGCGCAGGCCGGTGCCGTCGTGTGCGCCGTAGTCGGGGTCGCGGACCGTGATGTCCTGGCCGACCGAGGCCCACCACACGTGCTCGACCTCGGCGGTGACCGCCTCGGCGGGGACTCCTCGCGCGGCGAGGTCGTCGACGACGGCACCCAGGCCGGCCGCCCGGACGTCGTCGAGCGCACCGGTGACGTTGGGCAGGACCGCGAGCCGTTCGGGTCGGGCCGCGAGCGCGCCGAGCCGCTCACGCAGCTGGGCGAGCGGCATCGCCCGCAGGTCGTCCCCGTTCTCGTCCGTCGCGAGCCGGGACGCCAGCCAGTCGAGGTCGGCGCCGACTCGCTCGAGCAGCTCGATGCCCTCGTCGAGTCGCGGCGAGATCTCCGGCCGGCCGCCGCCACCGACGAGGGCGGCCCAGTGGGCGCGCTGCTCGCTGGCGGCCACGAGCTCCTCGTGGAGGTTCGCCGGTGGACGCCCCGGGCGGAGCAGCCGCTTCGTCTGGTGCGCGACCCGGCGCCGGGTCAGCCAGCCCATCTGGACGTCGTGCTCCAGGCGCCACTCGCGGCTCGCCGTGGCGGCGATCGGCTCGGTCAGGGGCACGTCGAAGATCTGCGGGCGGAATACCTCGAGGGTGTGCCGCACGTGGGACATCGTCGCGAAGGCGGACTGCCAGTCGGCCAGCGAGTTCGCCTCGGGCACCTGGGACTCGAAGAGGATGCCGTTGAGGTGCGCGGCGACCGACTCCAGGTCGGTCGAGCCGAGCCGCGTCGTGATGTCGAGGGCCCGGGCCGCGTCATCGGTCGTGAGGATGCGCGCACCGAACCACGGGTCGTCCCCGTCCGACGTCCACGCGCCGAGGCCGACGGCGTCCCTCAGCCGGCGGCCGAGCTCGACCGCCCGGGCCCGGCTGAGCCCGAGGATGTCGGGACCGGTGAGCCGGACGTGCGAAGTCGGGGCGGGGCGGCGGCTCGCGAGCTCGGCCATCGCCTCCTGGACGTCGTGCGCCGCGATGCCCCAGGGCTCCCGGACCCGGTGCAGCGCTCGGACGTGCCGGACGAGCCGGGAGCGCCGGTCGCGCAGGATCTCGGCCGTCGGGTCACTCGTCGGCGGCCGGTGCTCGAGCGCGGCGTCGAGAGTGGCCGCGAACTGCTTGGCGACGGCACGACGGTTCGTCGTGCCGTCGTGCGCGTCGAGCACGAGGTCGCCGAGGCCGAGCCGGTCGAGGCGGGAGACGACCGCGTCGATGGCGGCACGCTTCTCGGCGACGAAGAGCACCGACTTGCCCTCGGCGGCGAGCGCGGCGACGAGGTTGGCGATGGTCTGGGACTTGCCGGTGCCGGGCGGTCCCTTGATGACCAGATGTGCCCCGGCCCGCACCGCGTCGATCGCGGCCTGCTGCGACGAGTCAGCGTCGAGGACCAGGTGCTCCCGCTCCGGGTCGGGGTCGGGGTCGGTCTCGGGGACCCGCAGCCGGACGGCGGCGAGCGCGGACTCGTCCCCGGCGAGGGCGGCGACGACGTCGTGGTCGGCGAGGGTGTCCCCCTGCAGACCGAGGTCAGCCACCATCGGGAGCTTGGCGTAGGAGAACGTGCCGATGACGAGCCGCGGGGCGATGTGGAAGGCGGGGATCGCGGCACAGGCGTGGGTGAGGGCGGCATACGAGGGGTAGGGGTCGAACGCGTTGCCGACCTCGGCGAGATCGGCGAGCGCGTCTCCGTCGACCTCGATGCCCTGCTCGGACCGCAGGTACTCGCGCAGCACCGGGTTGAACTCCGCGTCGGGCCCGAGGACGATCTCGAAGTCCTCCTGGGCGGCACCGGTGGGCCGCAGGAGGCAGGTGCGGAGCAGGACGGGCGCCGCCGGCGGCCGGGCGGCGCGCGGCACCGACCACGTGGCCATGCCGATCGCGATGAAGCCGGCCGCGATGCCGCGCTCCTCCTGCAGCTCGAGCGCCTTCGCCCGGATGGCTCGTGCCCGGTGGCGCGCCTCGTCGAGGGCACCGGGCTCGCGGAAGAGGTCGCT
>NZ_JBQCCV010000044.1:0-10486 GCF_051961875.1 Intrasporangium sp.
CTCCCTGACGGGAGGACCAGCACGGGCGCGGCGCATACTGGGTACGAGGGGAAGGACCGGTCGGAGCGGTCGTCGAGCCGTTTCGCCAGCCACGAGGGAGTGGCTACCACCGAGGAGGCGAGATGGCCGTCCAGCACCGGGTCCCCGAGGGGGAGCGCACGGGACGCCTCAAGCCGATCATCGGCGGCGGGATCGCCGCGATCGCGCTCTTCGTGCTCAACGTGACGCTCGGCGTCCTCACCATCCTCGTGCTGGGGGGCGTGGCGGGCGGCCTGGCCCTGTTCCGTGAGCACGGCGCCAAGGGGCTCAGCCGCTTCTTCATCGGCATGTTGCTCGGGATGGTCCTCTTCCTCGTCCTGGCGTGGTACGGCACCGCGACCACGACCCCCGCCTCCCAGTAGGCAGTGGGGCCGGGCTCAGGGCATCGCCCGGCGCGCGCACTCCGCACAGGTGCCGAAGATCTCGAGGCTGTGCGTCACCTCGGTGAAGCCATGCTCGGCCGCGACCCGGTCCGTCCAGGTCTCGACGGCCGGACCCTCGATCTCGACCGTCCGGCCACACGACCGGCAGACGAGGTGGTGGTGGTGTCCCGGCTCGCAGGCGCGGTACACCGCCTCGCCGTCGTCGGTGCGCAGCACGTCGACCTCACCCGCCTCCGCCATGGCCTGCAGGGCCCGGTAGACGGTGGCGAGGCCCACCGTCTCGCCCGCGTCACGCAACCGGGCATGGACCGACTGGGCGGAGGCGAAGTCCTCGCTCTGGCCGAGCATGTCGGCCACCGCCTGCTGCTGTCGCGTGGGCCGGCGGGTCACACGTCGGGTCGTCATGCGCGGATCTCCTCGTCATCCTCGGTCGCCTTCCCCGCAGCGGCCGAACCGGCGCCGTGCTCGTCGTAGTGGCCCTGGTGCGCTGCATGCCGGTGGCCGTCGTGGACGTAGTCGACGTGGTCCCCGTGCAGGATCGCCTCGTGGCCGCACTCGGGCCCGTGCTCGTGGTCGTGGCCCTCCGCGATCGCGTGCCTCCGCTGTCTCACGCCGCGCCAGATCGCGGTCCCGCAGGCCGCGACGACATAGATGAGGACGGCCAGCACGACGATCGTGCCCCCGGAGGGCGTGTCGAGCGGATAGGACACGAAGACGCCCCCGAGCGCCGAGACCAGCCCGACGGCGATGGCCCAGCGAAGCCCGCTGGTGAAGCTGCGCGCGAGCAGCTGACCCGCCGCGTTGGGCACGATCATGAGCGCGCTGATGAGGAGGAGGCCGACGACGCGCATCGCCACGACCACGGTGGTCGCGGTCAGCACGGCGAGGACGATGTTGAGGGGCAGGACCGGCAGCCCGACCGCCCGCGCGTACTCCTCGTCGTTGGCCACCGCGAAGAGCCGCGGCCAGAGGATCCAGATCGTCGCGATGATGACGAGGGCCAGGCCGAGGAACACCCACACGTCGGACGTCTGGGTCGTGAGGATGGAGCCGAAGAGGTAGCTCATCAGGTTGGCCGGCGTGCCCTCCGGTGCCTTGCTGATGATGACCACGCCCGCCGCGATGCCCCCGTAGAAGATGACGCCGAGGGCGACGTCGGCGTTGGTCCGGCCCCGGGCCCGCAGCAGCTCGATGGCGACGGCGGCGGCGACCGCCGCGATGAGCGCGGTGAGGACCGGCCCCTGCCCGGTGACGAGACCCACCGCGACACCGGCCAGGGCGACGTGCCCCATCCCGTCACCGATGAGCGAGAGCCGCCGCTGGACCAGGAAGATGCCGACCATGGGTGCGACGAGACCGACGAGGAGGGCGGCGATCAGGGCCCGCTGCATGAAGTCGGTCGTGAGGATCTCAAGCATGGCCCTCTCCTGACGGGTCGACCGGGCCGCGGGGGAGCACCGCGGTGGGTGCCTGGTCGTCCAGCTCGCTGTCGTGGTGGTGCGCGTCATGGTCGTGATGGACCGTGGTGCGGCGAGCGGCATACTGCTGCGGCGTCCCATCGAAGGTGACGTGCCCGCCGTCGACGACGACGATCCGGGTGAGGATCCGCTCGAGGGCACCGAGCTCGTGGGTGACGATGACCATCGTCACCCCGCGCTCGACGAGGCGGGCCAGCACGTCGGCGAGCACGTGCTGGCTCGCGGCGTCGACGCCGGCCGTCGGCTCGTCCATGACGAGCACGTCCGCCTGGCCGGCCAGCGCCCGCGCGATGAGGACGCGGCGCTGCTGCCCGCCGGAGAGGGTCGTGACCTCGGTGGCGGCGCGGTCGCCGAGCCCGACGAGCTCGAGCGCCCGGGCGACGACCTGGCGGTCGGTGGCCTTCAGGCGGCCGAGCCAGCCGAGCCGCGGGAGGCGTCCGGTCGCGACGATCTCCTCCGCGGTCGCGTGGATCGAGGACGAGAGGGTATGCCGCTGGGGGACGTAGCCGACGCGGGCGCGGTCACGCTTCTCGTCGGTGTCGTCGCCGAAGAGGCGGACCGTCCCGGCGAGGTGCTCGTTGAGCCCGAGGATGCCCTTCATGAGGGTCGACTTGCCGGCGCCGTTGGGGCCGAGAACGGCGACGATCTCACCGCGACGGATGGTGAGGTCGACGTCCGTCACGACCGCGTGCTCGCCGTAGCCGAAGCTCGCGGCCCGCAGGTCGATGACCGGCGTTGCCGTCGCCGTCGCTGCGGTCGCTGTGGAGGTGTTCATGTGCAGTCCTGCCCCTTCTCGAGGGCGACGAGATTCGCCTGCATGACCTCGAAGTAGTCCTTGCCGGCTGAGGCGCTGGTGATGCCCTCGACCGGGTCGAGGGTTGCGACCCTCGCCCCCGTCTCGGACGCGATGACCTGTGCGAAGTGAGGCTCGACGAGGGTCTCCTGGTAGACCGTCGTGACGCCGTGCTGCTTGACCAGGTCGGCGATGCCGGCGAGGGCTGCGGCGGACGGCTCGGTCTCGGGGCTGAGGCCGGTGATGCCGTGCTGCACCAGCCCGTAGCGCTGGGAGAGGTAGCCGAAGGCCGCGTGGCTCGTCACGAGGTTCTTGATGCGGCAGTGCGCGAGCCCGGAACGGTACCGGTCGTCCAGTGCGGAGAGCCGGTCCACGAACGCCTTCGTCCTCGCCGTGTAGTCGGCGGCGTGGGCAGGGTCGACCTCGGCGAGCCGCTCCCCGATCGCCTCGGCGACCGTCGCGTAGCGCTCGGGGTCGAGCCAGAAGTGGGGGTCGACCGCATGGTCGTGCCCGTCCCCAGCCGCGTGGGACTGGTCGTCCTCGGCGCCGCCCAGGGTCAGGTCCGCGACGGGCGTGACATCGAGGACCTTGCTGGTGTCGAGCAGGCCCATCGCGTCGTCGACGGCGGCCTGGAACCCACTCTCATAGACGAGGAGGTCCGCCTTGCGCAGGCCGACGACCTGCTTCGCGCTGAGCTCCACGTCGTGCGGCTCCGCGCCCGGCTTCGTGAGGGTGGTGACGGACGCCTGTGGTCCGGCGATCTGCTCCACCGCGAACTCCAGCGGATAGAACGACGTCGCGATGGTGAGGTGTCCGGAAGCCGTCGAACGCGTCCCGATGGCGTCCGAGCTGCTCGCACAGGAGGCGAGCGCCAGCATTCCGCTCAGGGCGAGGGCGGCGACAGCGACAAGGCGACGAGGGCTCATGGCGAGAATCATTCTCAACATGAGATTCATTGTCAAATTGCCGCGAGGCGGTGCGCAGGCGCCGGTCGCCCACGGGTGGGCGGTCAGCCGCGGGGGATCAGCCTGACGACCGCGACGGCGATGACCAGGGCGAGGACGGCGAAGCGCAGCAGCCGCTCGGGCAGGTGGAGCCGCTGCCAGGTCAGGAAGATCATCCACCCGATGAAGAGCCCGATGACGAGGAACGCGATGCCGCCCCAGGGCGTCGGCGCGAAGATGCCGACGGCGAGCAGGGCGACGAGCAGCACGAGGGCGAGGGACTTCGGGGCACGGTTCATCCGCTCGAGCCACGGGACGGAGGCGTGCTCGATACGGGACCGGAGGCTGAGTGACACACCACGAGGGTAGGGGACCGGGGACCTGCTATGGACCTGGGGACGCCCTCGTCTGGGTGGCGACTACCCTTCCGCCCATGGCCAAGCACACCTCGACCGTCGAGACCATCGTCAGCCTCTGCAAGCGTCGAGGCTTCGTCTTCCCGTGCGGTGAGATCTACGGAGGCACGCGATCGGCCTGGGACTACGGGCCCCTCGGGGTCGAGCTCAAGGAGAACATCAAGCGGCAGTGGTGGCGGTCGGTCGTCACCGCCCGGGACGACGTCGTCGGTCTCGACAGCTCGATCATCCTGCCGCGGGACGTCTGGGTGGCCTCGGGCCACGTCGGGACCTTCACCGACCCCCTCGTGGAGTGCCTGAGCTGCCACAAGCGGCGCCGCCAGGACCACCTCCAGGAGGCGCTCTACGACAAGCTCGGTGCCAAGGCCGCCGAGGCCGGCTGGGCGAGCCCCGACGACATCCCGCTGTCCGAGATCGGCTGTCCCGACTGCGGCACGAAGGGTCGCTGGACCGAGCCGCGCGACTTCCAGATGATGCTCAAGACCCACCTCGGGGTGATCGAGGACGAGACCGGGCTGCACTACCTGCGACCCGAGACGGCGCAGGGCATCTTCGTCAACTTCGCCAACGTCGTCGGCGCCGCCCGGAAGAAGCCACCGTTCGGGATCGCCCAGGTGGGCAAGAGCTTCCGCAACGAGATCACGCCGGGCAACTTCATCTTCCGCACCCGCGAGTTCGAGCAGATGGAGATGGAGTTCTTCGTCAGGCCGGGCGAGGACGAGGAGTGGCACCAGTACTGGATCGACGAGCGGACCCGCTGGTACACCGACCTCGGCATCCGATCCGAGAACCTGCGCCACTTCGAGCACCCCAAGGAGAAGCTCTCCCACTACTCGAAGCGCACCGTCGACCTCGAGTACCGGTTCAACTTCGCCGGCAGCGAGTGGGGCGAGCTCGAGGGGGTCGCCAACCGCACCGACTTCGACCTCGGGCAGCACTCGCAGCACTCCGGCCACGACCTCAGCTACTTCGACCAGGCCTCTGGCGAGCGCTACCTCCCCTATGTCATCGAGCCCGCGGCCGGCCTGTCCCGGTCGTTCATGACCTTCCTCGTCGACGCCTACGCCGAGGACGAGGCGCCCAACACCAAGGGCGGCGTCGACAGGCGGGTCGTCCTCCGGCTCGACCCGCGTCTCGCGCCGGTCAAGGTGTCCGTCCTGCCGCTCTCGCGCAACGCCGACCTCTCGCCCAGGGCCCGGGACCTCGCCGCCCAGCTCCGGCGCAGCTGGAACGTCGACTTCGACGACGCGGGCGCGATCGGCAAGCGCTACCGGCGGCAGGACGAGATCGGCACGCCCTTCTGTATCACCGTCGACTTCGACACCCTCGAGGACCAGGCCGTCACGGTCCGCGAGCGCGACTCGATGGCTCAGGAGCGCATCTCGCTCGACAAGGTCGAGGGGTGGCTGGCCCAGCGGCTCATCGGCTGCTGACGCTCCACATACCGACCACGCACCCGGTATGCCGCCCAGCGGGCGCCCGCTGAGCGGCATACTCGCGCTGTGGTGGCTGAAGCGGTCCTCGACGCGACCCCGGGAGATCGTGCCCGGGCCGCCGCCGACGCGCTCGGTGACCGGCAGCTCGTCATCTGGTGTGCGGCCCTGCTCGGCCGGCGGGCGCAATGGGGTGCCCCAGCGTGGCCGGATCCCGCTTGGCTCGCGGGCAAGGCCGCCCAGGGCTGGGGCGCGCCGGAGCGGCTGTCGGGGGAGCGGGACTACTGGGCCAGGGTGTGGGCGGCGCGGACACTGCTCTATGTCTGGGACGACACCGCGACAGCGGATCTTGTTGCCGGACTTGAGGATCCAGCCTGGCGGGTCCGGGAGATGTGCGCCAAGGTCTGCGCCCGCTGGGGCATCGATGATGCCGCCGACCGCAGTGCGGTGCTCGTCGCGGACGAGACGCCGCGAGTCCGGGTCGCTGCGCTCCGGGTCCTCGGTGCCTCGGGTGAGGGCGAGCACGTGTCGGCCGTCCGCGCGGCGCTGGATGACCCGGACGAGACGGTGCGCACCGCGGCGGATCGTGCCCTCGGTCGGCTCGCGGATCGACTCGACCGACCGGTGACCGAATGACGCCGTCCCAGACTGCGCCGAGCAGTCGCCACACCGGTGAAGTTCCCCGCTGCGCGGTGTGTCGCGTCGCCGGGCGGTCAGCGTCCGGTGGCGACCGGGCGTGACGGGTCGCGCACCCACTCGCTCCACGAGCCCGGGTAGAGCGTCGCCTCGATGCCGAGCTCGGCGAGGGCCAGCGCGTGGTGGGCCGCGGTGACGCCGGACCCGCAGTAGACGGCGACCGGCTCGCCGTCGTGGCCGTCGGCGACCTCGCGCCAGTGGGCGGCGAGATCGTCGCGGAACCTGCCCTCCCGGGTGAGCCACGACGCGGTCGGGCTGTTGAGGGCCCCCGGTATGTGGCCGGCGACAGGGTCGATCGGCTCGACCTCGCCGGCGTAGCGCTCCGCCGCTCGCGCATCGAGAAGCAGACCCGAGCCCGGCCAGGCTCCGGCGCCGGTCGCGTCGGTCGTCGGCATCGCGCCGGGTCGTGCCCGGAAGCCGCCGTCCCTGGGCTCCGGCTCCTGGGTGCTCACGGGCAGGTCGGCCGCCTGCCATGCGGCATACCCGCCGTCGAGGACCCGCACGTCGGTCAGGCCCACCCACCGGAACACCCACCACGCCCGGGCCGCCGCGAAGGACTCGCGCCCGTCGTAGACGACAACCCGGCTGCTGTCGCTGACCCCGCACCGGCGCAGGGCACGCTCCACGATGGCGGGGTCCGGCAGCGGGTGGCGGCCGCCCTCGCCCGGTGGGGCCGCGAGCTCGGTGTCGAGGTCGACGAAGAACGCTCCCGGGACGTGGCCCCGCTCGTAGTCGTCGCGGCCGGGGTTGGCGGCGGCGCCGGTCGTGAGGGTCCAGCGGACGTCGATGACGACGACACCCTCGATCTCGTGGGCGAGGTCGGCAGCGCTGATGAGGTGGGTCACCCGCCCATCGTGGCATCCTCGGGGGCGTGGTTCCCCACCTTCTCCTCGTCCACGGCTCGCGCTTCTCGAGTGCGCAGTGGTCACCCCAGCGGCGCCTGCTCGACGGGCGGGTCAGCACGGCACTCGTCGACCTGCCGGGACACGGCGCTCGCGCCGCGGAGACGTTCACCCTCGACCGGTGTGTGGAGGCGATCGACGAGGCGGTCTCCGCCGCGCCCTGCGGAGCGCCCGTCATCCTTGTCGGCCACTCCCTCGGCGGCTACGCCGCCATGGCGTATGCCGCTCAGCGCGCCTCGCGCCTGTCCGCCCTCGTCCTTGCCGGCTGCAGCACCACACCGGTAGGCCTGGGCGCGGCCGTGTACAGGTGGGTCGTCCGCGTCACGGACCGGCTCGGCGACACCCGGATGACGAAGCTCAACGACCGCCTGCTGCGCCGGCTCTACACGAGCGACCTCGTCGAGCCGGTGATCGCCGGTGGCTACTTCTTCACCCCGACGGCGGCCGCCTGGCAGGAGGTGATGGATACCTGCCGGCCCTCGATGCTCTGGGGTGTCACATGCCCGGTGCTGCTGCTCAACGGGCAGTACGACCAGTTCCGGCTCGGGACCAAGGAGTTCCTCCGGGCGTGTCCCACCGCCAGGGTCGAGCTCATCCCGCGGGCGGGCCACCTGTCCACCCTGGACCAGCCCGAGGCGTTCGCCGCGGCCCTGCTCCGCCTCGCCGATTCGGTCAGCGCCGCGGTGATTTGGGAGAATCGAGCGCTGTGACCGACGTCCTGACCCCGCGCGCCCGCCCGACCACAACGGTCGAGGGCCACCCCGGCGACCCCGCGGCCACGTCGCCCACAGGGTCCGGCCCCTTGCTCCCGCCGTTGCGCATCGGCCGGCACGTCATCGAGTCGCCGGTCGTCCTCGCGCCGATGGCCGGCATCACGAACCGCGCGTTCCGGCGGCTCTGCCGTGAGTACGGCCGCGAGGGAACTGCCCTCGGTGGCGCCTCCGGCGCGACGAGCCTCTACGTCAGCGAGATGATCACGACGCGGGCCCTCGTCGAGCGCACCCCGGAGACGATGCGGCTGATCGAGCACGACCCGGACGAGTACCCCCGCTCGATCCAGCTCTACAGCGTCGACCCGGCGACGGCTCGCGCCGCAGCCCGGATCCTCGTCCAGGAGGACCGGGCCGACCACATCGACCTCAACTTCGGCTGCCCGGTCCCGAAGGTCACCCGCAAGGGCGGCGGCTCGGCCCTGCCCTGGAAGCGCGACCTGTTCCGCTCCATCGTCGGTGCCGTGGTCGAGGAGGGGGCGAGGCGGGACATCCCCGTCACCGTCAAGATGCGCAAGGGCATCGACGACGACCACCTGACGTTCCTCGACGCCGCCCTCGCCGCGGAGGAGGAGGGTGTCGCCGCGGTGGCGCTGCACGGCCGCACGGCGGCACAGGCGTACTCGGGTGAGGCCGACTGGTCGGCGATCCGGCTGCTCAAGCAGACGGTCACCTCGATCCCGGTGCTCGGCAACGGCGACATCTGGTCGGCCGAGGACGCCGTCCGGATGGTCGCCGAGACCGGGGTCGACGGCGTCGTCGTCGGCCGCGGGTGCCTAG
This sequence comes from Intrasporangium sp., assembly GCF_051961875.1. Classification (GTDB taxonomy): domain Bacteria; phylum Actinomycetota; class Actinomycetes; order Actinomycetales; family Dermatophilaceae; genus Intrasporangium_A. The sequence goes on from NZ_JBQCCV010000044.1 coordinate 8,635, forward strand.
GCCGCCCGTGGCTGTTCACCGACCTCGCGGCCGCGTTCGCCGGCAGCGAGGCACGGGTCACTCCGACGCTCGGTGAGGTGGCCGACACGCTGCGCCAGCACACCCTCTATCTCGTCGACTTCTACGGCGAGGAGGACCGTGCCTGCCGCGACATCCGCAAGCACATCGCCTGGTACCTCAAGGGCTTCCCCGCCGGCTCCACGATCCGCAGCTCGCTGGCCCTCGTCGATTCGCTCGCCTCGCTCGACCGGCTCCTCACCGGCCTCGAGCGGAATGCGCCCTGGCCGGGGGAGCCCGCGGAGGGGCAGCGTGGCCGCGCCGGCTCGCCTCGCCGGGTCGCCCTGCCGGACGGATGGCTTGACTCGCGGGAGCTGTCCGAGGAGCACCAGCGCACGATCGCCGAGGCGGAGCTGTCCGTCTCGGGCGGCTGAACCGCGAGTCGCTACGGTTGTCATCATGATCGGCTATGTCCTCGGGTGGATCGCGCTGCTCGTCATCGCGGCGTGGGTCACCTACGTGATCAGCTCCCGCCGCAACCGTTGACCGCCGCAGGTGTCGGCCCGGACTGGCACCATTCCTCCATGCGACGCGGTGGAAGCCCAGAGCGCCCGGCCGTCTTCTTCGACGACGCGGCCGACTTCCGGTCCTGGCTCGAGGCCAACCATGAGACCGCCTCCGAGCTGTGGATGGGCCTCTACAAGAAGCACGTCGCAGAGCGTGGCCTCACCTGGGAGCAGGCCGTCCGCGAGGCGCTCTGCTTCGGCTGGATCGACTCGCAGGTGCAGCGCATCGACGAGGACGCCGTCCGGCAGCGCTGGACGCCCCGCAAGCCGGGCAGCACGTGGAGCAACATCAACATCGAGGCCGTCGAGCAGCTGACCGCCGAGGGCCGGATGCGCCCCGCCGGGCTCGCCGCCTTCGAGAGGCGCCGGGCCGACCGGTCCGGGATCTACGCCTACGAGAACGACCACCGCGCCTGGCCCGAGCACTACGAGGCGATGCTGCGGGCCAACGCCACGGCAGCGGCGTTCTGGGACGGCGCGACGCCGTCCTACCGGAGGATCGCGGCCAACTGGGTCGCCTCCGCGAAGCAGGAGGCTACCCGGGACAAGCGGATGGCGCAGCTCGTCCAGGACTGCGCGAGCCTGCGGCTCATCCCGTCGCAGCGCTACGGGAAGGAGCCTGGCTGGGTCGCCCGGCTGCGTGACGAGCTCGGCTGAGCGGCATACGGCCCGTTCCGGATGCCGCTGGGCGCCGTTCACGGCAAAGTACCTCCCGATGTCCTGCAACCTTTCGGGATGCGTGGGCGTGCATGAGGCTGAAGGCACTTTCGGCCGCAGAGGGAGGGCACGATGCCGCGACCGGACGTTGACGGCGAGTTCAGCTCGTTCGTCGCCGCGCACGGGCCTGCGCTGCTCCGATACGCCTACCTGATGACCGGCTCACCGGCCGACGCGGAGGAGCTCGTCCAGGACACCCTGGAGAAGGTCTACCTCGCCTGGCACCGGGTCGCTCGGGTCGGCTCGCCGCTCGCCTACACGCGCACCGCGCTGGCCCGCACCCACATCTCGCGATGGCGACGACACAGCCACCGGCTGGCGACCGAGACCCGGACAGCGTTCGACCGCTCCGTCAGCCGCGAGAGGGCATTCGAGTCCGCTCCGGAGGAGCGCGACGCGATGTGGCGCCTGCTGGCCACGCTGCCTCCCCGACAGCGCGTCGTCCTGGTGCTGAGGTTCTACGAGGACCTCAACGAGAAGGACATCGGCGAGGCGCTCGGCATCTCGGTCGGCACGGTGAAGAGCCAGCTGTCCCGCGGGCTCTCGACCCTGCGGGCGAGGCATGCCCTCGC
>NZ_JBQCCV010000045.1:0-2002 GCF_051961875.1 Intrasporangium sp.
GAGGGCGGCGTGGGGGCCTGAACGGCACACGTGCGCGTCCGGAAGTATGGGTCCCATGACGTTCCACGTGGATGACTACCAGGCCCGTTCCGACCGCTACGAGCTGATGCAGTACCGCCGCTGCGGGCGCAGCGGCCTCGACCTGCCGGCCGTGTCGCTCGGGCTGTGGCACAACTTCGGCGACGACGTGCCGCTCGACCGGCAGCGCGCAATCCTGCGACGCGCCTTCGACCTCGGGGTGACGCACTTCGACCTGGCGAACAACTACGGACCGCCCTACGGCAGCGCCGAGCGCAACTTCGGCACGATCTTCGCCCAGGACTTCAAGCGCTACCGCGACGAGCTGATCCTCTCGACGAAGGCCGGATACGACATGTGGCCGGGGCCCTACGGGCAGGGCGGCGGGTCCCGCAAGTACCTGCTGTCGTCCCTCGACCAGTCTCTCAAGCGGATGGGCGTCGACTACGTCGACATCTTCTCCAGCCACCGCTTCGACGAGACGACGCCGCTCGAGGAGACGATGGGCGCGCTCGACGCCGCGGTCCGCCAGGGCAAGGCCCTCTACGTGGGGATCTCGTCATACTCGGGTGCGCGGACCCGCGAGGCAGTGGCCATCTTGCGCGACCTCGGAACACCGCTGCTCATCCATCAGCCGAGCTACTCGATGCTCAACCGGTGGATCGAGGAGGACCTGCTCGACGTGCTCGAGGAGGAGGGCGTCGGGTGCATCGCCTTCTCGCCCCTGGCGCAGGGGATGCTCACCGACAGGTACCTGAACGGCATCCCGGAGGGATCCCGGGCCGCGCAGGACAAGTCGCTGTCGCCCGACCTGCTCACGGCCGAGGCGCTCACGCACGTGCGCTCCCTCAACGAGATGGCCGCCGCCCGCGGCCAGTCGTTGGCGCCGCTCGCGCTCGCCTGGGCCCTCCGCGACCCCCGTGTGACGTCCGTGCTCATCGGTGCCTCCTCGGTGGGCCAGCTCGAGAACAGCCTCGGCGCGCTCGACAACCTCTCCTTCGACGATGCCGAGCTCGAGCGGATCGACAAGGACGCCGTCGACAGTGGCATCAACCTCTGGCAGCGCTCCAGCTCCTTCTGAGCACTCGCGCCGTCGTAGCCCAGCGGCATACCCCGGCCGTATGCCGCTGGGCTGGCGGCCGATCGCACCGTGAGCGCTTGTACGGTGGCCGCGTGCGCACCGACGAGCCGAGCATCCAGGACCGCCTCTTCCCCGACATGACGTGCTTCGGGTGCGGGCCGGCCAACGACAAGGGGCTCCGGCTCAAGAGCTACCCCGGCGGGGACGCAGTCGTCGCGACCTTCCTGCCGTGGCCGGAGCACGACAACGGCGTCGGCTTCCTCAACGGCGGCATCATCAGCACCCTGCTCGACTGCCACAGTGCGGCCGCGGTCATGCACGAGGCGGATGGGCGCGGGTGGGGTCCGCTGCCGGGAGCGGCCCTGGCGTATGTCACCGCCGGGCTGGAGGTCCGCTACCTGCGCCCGGCGCCGCTGCAGCAACCGGTCACGCTGCGCGCCGTCGTCGTCTCGGCCACGGAGCCGGAGATCACCGCCGCGGTCGAGCTCGTCTGGGACGACAAGGTCCGTGCGACGGCGACCGCCCTGTGGAAGCGGTGGCGGCCCCGGTCCTGACCGGGCTGGGCACACTCCCCCCACACACCGAGCAGCGGCGAACATCGCCGGTTGCAACCGTCGAGGTGTGCAGCTGCTCGGTGAGTTGTGAAGTCGCTCAGGGCACGACCGATGACTCCTGCCCGCGCTCGGAGCGTTGGTGCGGGAGCAGCGGTGGCTCGTCGGCGTGGCCATGGTGGTGGATCGGCCCGGACAAGCCCGTGAGCCGCTCGCCCGCCCCGCCCCAGCGATCCATGATGATCTCGGCTGCAATCGAGATCGCGGTCTCCTCCGGGGTCCGGGCGCCCAGGTCGAGCCCGATGGGCGAGCTCATCCGGCCCAGCTCGTCCTCGGTCAGGCCCGCCTCGCG
>NZ_JBQCCV010000046.1:0-7077 GCF_051961875.1 Intrasporangium sp.
CCAGTGCGCCGGTGTCCGCGGACGGCAACGCCGTGTCGGTGTTGGGCCGCTCGTCCACGACGAAGGCCTCGAGCAACCCCGCACCGAGCGAAACCAGCTCCAGCACCGGCGGCTCTGACACCGCGACGTCCGGGACGCGCAGCGTCGGGTCCGGGACGCAGGTGGCCGCGCCCGTGAACGCTCCGGTCTCGGCGGAGGGCAACGCGATCTCCGTCCTGGGTCGCTCGTCCACGACGGGGACCCCGGCAGGGAACGGGAGCACGAGCGCGGCCGGCGACAGGGGCTCGGATATCGCCAGTCCGGCAGCGGCGACCTCCGGCATGCGCGGCCTCGGATCAGGGATGCAGGCAATCACGCCCCTGAACGCTCCCGTCTCGGCGGAGGGCAATGCCGTCTCGGTCCTGGGCGGTTCGTCCACGGCTGGGAGCACGGCCGGGACCAGCGGTGCCGGCGCGCCCGGCAACGCCGGCTCGCAGGACGGCAGCCCGGACGCCACGGCATCCGGTACGCGGGGCCTGGGGTCTGGGACGCAGTCCGGCGCTCTCGTCGGTGCAGTCGTCTCCGCGGAGGGGGGCTCGGGCACCGCACTCGGTGACGCCCGGACCACTTCCGGATCGGCCGATGCCACGCCGACGGGTGGCACGCCGGCTCGAGCCATCGGCTCTGGTGCCGACGCTGCAGAGGGCCGGCACGGGACGGCGGCGAACTCCTGCGCCGAGAAGATCTCCCTCTCGAGCGCGAGCGGGCCCGGCCCGGCCACGGCCGGTCCGGGTAGCGCGGACCTGGGTAGCACGGCGTTCTCGGCCGTGCTGTTCATGTTGCTGGGAGCCTCCCTGGCGAGCATGCTCCGACGGAAGCGCAGCACGGCCGGCAACGCCTGACCCGGTGGGGCGGACCGCCTGAGTGAGCAGCTTCCCGACTCCCGAGTGGACTGCCGGGGAGCTGCTCACTCGCCCGCGTCCGCGCGCGACGCAATACAGGTCGAGCACGCGGCGAGCGCCGCCATTGCTCGGGGCGCCTCGAGGGCTGGCAGGCTGTTGACATGATCCTCCCGGAGGTCCGAGACCCGCGTCTGGTGACCATCCGGCGCGGCGGGACGCTCACCGACACGGACCACCGGTTGCTGGCACTGTGGGCTGCCAGCTGTGCGGAGCAGGTCCTGCACCTGTTCGGGGCCGAACAGCCAACGGATGCTCGGCCTCGGGAGGCAATCGCGGCCGCGCGCGCCTGGGCCCGTGGCGAGCTGAAGATGATGGATGCTCGAGCGCAAGGCGGACACGCGATGGGGGCGGCCCGGCCGCTGAGCGGGGCGCCGAGGTTCGCTGCCTACGCCGCCGGCCAAGCTGCCTGCGTGGGCCACGTGCCCGAGCACGACCTGGGCGCCGCTGCATACGCGATCAAGGCGGCCCAGGCCGCAGACCCGGGCAATCCCGATGCCACACGCCTGGAGCGCGACTGGCAGCGCGGCCACCTTCCCGAGGAGGTCAGGGCGCTCGTCCTCGAGGACCAGGCCCGGCGCAACGCAATCTGCTGGTCCGTCTTCGGGGACTGAAGGTCCCACATCACCGCAGCTCGTCGAGAAGCTCGGACACCCGGCGCTTGATCTCGTCCCGGATGGGTCTGACTGCCTCGATGCCCTGGCCGGCCGGGTCGTCCAGAGTCCAGTCCAGGTAGCGCTTGCCCGGGAAGTAGGGGCAGCTGTCGCCGCAGCCCATGGTGATCACGACATCGGAGGCCTCGACGGCGTCGGCGGTGAGCAGCTTGGGCTGTTCGGCGGAGATGTCGATGCCCTCCTCGAGCATCGCGTCGCGCACTGCTGGGTTGACGGAGTTCGCCGGTGCCGACCCAGCGGAGCGGACCTCCACCCTGCCGCGGGAAAGGTGGTGGGCGTACGCGGCGGCCATCTGCGAGCGGCCGGCGTTGTGCACGCAGACGAAGAGGACCGATGGGCGCTCGTTGCTCGTCACCGTGCCTCCGTCGACGTGGGGAGGTGCTGCGGATAGCGGTGGCGAAGCCAGAGCGAGACATAGACGAGCGCGACGAGGGCGGGCACCTCGATGAGCGGGCCGACGACGCCGGCGAGAGCCTCCCCGGACGTCACTCCGAAGGTCGCTATTGCCACAGCGATCGCGATCTCGAAGTTGTTGCCGGCCGCCGTGAACGCGAGGGTTGTGGTCCGCTCGTACGTCAGGCGCATCGCCCTGCCCAGCAGGAAGCCACCTCCCCACATGAGGGCGAAGTAGGTCAGCAACGGCAGGGCGATCCGTGCCACATCGAGGGGTTGGCCGATGATCTGGCGGCCCTGCAGGGCGAAGAGGATGACGATGGTGAAGAGAAGCCCGTAGAGGGCCCACGGCCCGATCTTCGGGAGGAAGGAGCGTTCGTATACCGCTCGCCCCCAACGTTTTTCGCCCACCCGCCGCGAGAGATACCCAGCGGCGAGGGGAACGCCGAGGAAGACGACGACTGAGGCGGCGACGTGCCACGGCGACACGTCGAGACCGGACTGGTCGAGCCCTAGCCAGCCGGGCAGCACCGACAGGTAGAACCACCCGAGAGCGGCGAAGGTGACCACCTGGAACAGCGAGTTGAGCGCCACGAGAACCGCGGCCGCTTCACGGTCGCCGCAGGCGAGGTCGTTCCAGATGATGACCATCGCGATGCAGCGGGCGAGGCCGACGATGATCAGACCGGTCCGATAGTGGGGCAGGTCCGGGAGGAACAGCCAGGCGAGCGTGAACATCAGCGCCGGTCCGATGAGCCAATTGAGCAGCAGGCTCGAGGCGAGCATGCGGCGGTCTGCCACGACGGTGTCGAGCCGGTCGTAGCGGACCTTGGCGAGAACCGGGTAGATCATGACGAGCAGGCCGAGTGCGATCGGCAGCGAAACTCCTTGGACCTCAACCGAGCCCAGGGCCTGATCCAGACCGGGTATGAGCCGGCCCAGCCCGAGCCCGACCGCCATGGCGGAGAGGATCCAGACCGGCAGGAACCGGTCGAGCCTGGACAGCCTTCCCGCAATGCGGGTGTCGTGGTCGAGCTCGGCCCGAGTCGCCGTCATGCGCGGACGGCGCGGACGATGGCTGCCTGCGCGTGCTCGTGTACGCGGTGGGTCGGACGGACCTCCACGTCGGTCCATCCGGCCCGCGCCAGCGCTGCCCGGTAGTCGCCCTCGGTGAGGGCCCCCGCGATGCAGCCGGTGTAGGCCGCGAGGTCGGCCCGAGTCTCCTCGTCCATGTCCGCGTCGGCGATGACGTCCGAGACCGCGAGCCGGCCCCCTGGCCGCGTCACCCGGGCTGCCTCGGCGAGCACGACGTTCTTGTCGGCTGCGAGGTTGATGACGCAGTTGGAGATGACCACGTCGACAGAGCCGTCGGGTAGGGGGATCTCCTCGAGGTAGCCGTGCAGGAACTCGACGTTGCCGACACCGGCGTCCTCGGCGTTCTTCCGCGCGAGGTCGAGCATCTCGGTCGTCATGTCGAGTCCGATTGCGCGCCCCGTCGGGCCGACCCTGCGCGCGGAGATCAGCACGTCACCACCCGCTCCGGAGCCGAGGTCGAGAACGGTCTCACCCTCGTGCAGCTCTGCCACGGCGGTCGGCACCCCGCATCCGAGCGACGCCTCCACCGCCGCACCGGCTCCGGCTGCCTCCGCGTCGCTGTAGAGACCGGCGCCGAAGACAACGCTCCCATCGACGGTGACGTTCCCCTCCAAGCCGCTGGGGCTGCCGCAGGACCCGCCGGCGCCGCAGCACGATCCGGCGCCTGCGCCGGAGACGGCGAGCCGTCGGGCCGACTCGGCGTAGCGCTGGCGGACCAGCTCCCGGATCTCGGTCTCCTCGGTCATGCGGACCACTCCCATCCCTGAATCGATAGTTGTCGATACAGCGAGAGTGGCGCACTGCTTCGATGTTTGTCAATATGAAGGGGTGAAGTTGATCCCGGTCGAGGACCTCAGTCCGGCCTGCGCCGATGGCTGCCGGCCGGCGGTCCTCTCGGCGCCCGACGCGGAGCAGACCGCGGGCGTCCTCAAGGCCCTGTCCGACCCGGTCCGGCTGCGGCTCTTCGCGCAGATCGCTCTCGAGCAGGACGAGACGTGCGTGTGCGACCTGCCCGACGTCGGCGTCGCCCAGCCCACCGTGTCGCACCACCTGCGCAAGCTGCGGGAGGCCGGACTGATCGACTCGGAGCGTCGAGGCACCTGGGTCTACTACCGCGCAACGGATCGTGGGCGACAGGCGCTGCAGGCCGTTCAGGCCCTCACCTGACAGCGGGAGCGCCCGCGATGGGCCCCCGCGGTATGCCGCCCAGGCTGAGTTGGCGCCGATGGTGGCCGTAGTGCTGGGGCGCCCAGCGCAGCAGATCCTCGCGACTCATCCACGACACGAAGTAGGGATCCCAGGAGGGCGGGACACTCATCCCCTTGCGTAGTTCGCCCTCCGTCGCGCGGTCCAGCCAGAGGACCAGCCACTTGGTGTCCTTCGCCATCCACCGCCTCGCGCGATCCAGCCCCGCCAGGCGTACGCCCCATACGCTGCCGGCGTAGTTGACCCACTCGTAGGGCCCGGTTGCCGCGGTGAGCGCTCCCGCGAGGTGGCGGGATGCGGCCGGGCTGACGTGGGAGAACCCGCCCATCAGGGGAACCAGGATCCGGGCGACATGCTGGCCGAACCACATGTGGAAGAGCAGCTCGCGATTCGTCCACTTCGTACCCGCAGAGGGGGCATCGAGCTCGACGGGGCTCGCGGCGCGAACGATCGCCTCGTAGTCCGCGCCAACCCATTCCAGCCCAGACCGGCACTGCTCCGTGGGGCCCACCCGCCGATTGTGCCCCGCGCGCCGCGGAGCCGCTTGCGGGCCCGGGCTCAGCCGCGCTCGCCGGCCTGCTGCTCGAGCGTCTGGTCGATGATGTCGCGGATCGCGAGGAGGGTCTCGGGGGACAGGTCGCTCGTGAGCGAGCGGGCCGCGAAGTTCTTCACCTCGGCCTCCTTGAGCGAGCGGAGCAGCTCCAGCTGCGCGGCGACTCGATCCGGGATCTCGGGATCCGCGTCTGTCAGGAAGTCCGCGGGGACGCCGAAGAAGTCGCCGAGGGCTTCGAGGAGCGGGAAGTCCGTTGTCATCGGGCCGGTCCCGGCGCGCATGTAGTGCCAGCGCTGCCGGGAGATGTGCACGCCACGTTGCTCCATGGCCGCCTTGATGTCCGGGAACGTGTACCGCTGGCCGCTCTCTGCTTCCACGACGTCGAGGAGGGTGTTGAGGCGCTCTGCCAAGATCTCCTGCGGCTCGTGGGCGGGATGGTCAGGCATAGAACGCTTCCTCCGACTTCCTGACGAGTTTCGTCTCCGACGATGTCAACAGCGACCCGCCCGCGGCGAGCTGGCTGTCGAGGATCTCCACCAGGGCTCGATGGAGCCGAGCCTGCGGATCCTTGCTGAACACGGCCCGGCGCGGGGTGACCACCGCACCGAAGAAGAGGTCTGACTGGGCGGTCCGGTGCCAGACGGGGTGGAGTCTCCAGAGGTAATAGCGCTGGGGTACCTGCCAGGCGTCGGTCCGCCGGGAGAGGGACGGGAGCACGAGGCCGACCGCGAGGAGAACGGCGGCACCACCGGTCAGCCAGGGCATCGCGGCCTCGAGGGCCGGCCGGGCGTCGAGTCCGAGCGCCGTCAGTCCGATTGCCTCGTGCAGCAGGGTGGCGGTCATGCCGAGGATGCCGAGGGCGCAGCCGAGGGCCACCACGACGAACCCGGCGCGGAACAGTCCGGAGCTCATCTGCGGCACGTAGCGCAGGCAGGTCCGGGCGATCTGCGAGGCCGCCACGATCACGTATAGGGACAAGGTCGCCGTGAGGACCAGCATCCCGATGTCCTCGCGCGAGGTCGACTCGGCAGCCGCGCTGTCCAGCTGCACCGCACCGACCAGCAGGGCACAGACGAACGAGACGCAGTAGGCCGTGATGGCCGCGGCCGTCTGGAGCACGCTGCGCCACATGACAACCGTCAGCTGCTCCGGGGGCACGACCGCACGGAGGACCGCCGCCCGCACGAACCACAGCGCGAGCATGACCAGCGACCCGATCGCGGGCAGCGCTGTGCCGAGGCTGCCAAAGACGACTTCGGCGACGGGCGGTGCCATGAGCGTGGCGGCCAGCGCACCGGCGAGGGCCGCCCAGAACACGAAGTCGGCGAGACGGCGGGTGCACGACCCGACACGCGACGCGACCAGCATCCAGAGCGCGGCGATCGCCACCGCCAGTGGCGTCATCCAAAGACTCCGCGGAAGTTGAGCGGCTCGGTGCGCTCGGCGCGCCGCCCTCGCGCGAGGGCGGCGGCGAAGACGTCGGCCAGCGACTCGGCGGCCACTTCGGGCTCGGACTGACGATCGCAGCGGCTCAGCACCCGCGCCACGGTGCGCGGGTCCAGGTCGGGCAGGAGCGAGGCGACGTGGCCATCCTGCCCGTCGAGAAGGTCATGCCGGAGCACCATGTGGGCGAGCTCGTGCAGGATGATCTGCTCGCGGTGCAGCTTCGACCCCGTCTCGGCGTGCAGGACGAGCTCGACGTTCGGCAGGCTGAGCCACAGCCCCGAGAGCCGGTCTGCGCCCAAGTGCGGGACGGACCGGATGAGGATCTTCCGTCCCCGGTGCTCCTCGACGAGTGCGGTGAGCGAATCAAGGGTCAACTGCTTAGGTGGGTCGAGTGCCGCGAAGGCCTCGGTGGCCTCTCGCTGGAGCCCGGCTCTGTCCATGCTGCAAACCTCGTCTCGTCGCACGGGCATGGGAACCTGACGTGCAGGACTGATCTCACACCGTGTAGGGTGCGCCTCGCAACTCGGATCGCCGCCCCGACCACGACGTCCCCCAAGGCTGCAGGAATGAAGAGACTGCTCTGGCAGTTGCCCGCCGTCATCGGTGGGACCGCGGCGCTGACATTCTTCGGCGTCAGCGCGCTCCAGGCGGCCATGAACGAGCCGCTCCAGGAGCATGGCGCCATCGTGCGCGCCGAGCGGGCGGTGGCATCTGCCCAGGCCCGGCAGGCTGCCGCCGAGGCGCGTACGGCTGGCGCATCCGCGACCGCATC
>NZ_JBQCCV010000047.1:0-28489 GCF_051961875.1 Intrasporangium sp.
CTCGTCGTGTCCGGCGCTGAGCAGGAGCCGGTGCCCGTCGAGCAGGTCGCGGCCCAGGGTGTGCAGGTCGAAGTCGGTGCAGAACTCGAGCTCGTGACCCTCGTGCTCGAGCCAGTCGACCATCTTCGCGTCCCAGTGCACGTAGGTCTGCCGCAGCGTCTCGTCGAAGGGGTCCAGGTTGAAGGTGTCATACGGCGTGCCGCCGGTGCCGCCGCCCGGCCGGTGCAGGCTGACCGCCGTCGGGAACGCGACCGGGACGTGCTCCGGCTGCGGCATGTTGTACAGGCACCACTGCCCCCGCCCCGACGCCGGGTCGTACGGCTCCGGCACGACGAGGTTGTAGGCGTGGTACGTGAAGAGGGGCAGCTTGTAGAGGATCGGCGCGGGAGGCGCTCCCTCACGAGGTCGGAGCACGAAAAGCGCTCTGCCGCAACGGGCGTCGACGGGATCGTCAACCCGGCGGCCACCGGCCGCGGCCCCAGCTCGACGAGATCGGCCACGTAGACCCCTGGGGGCCAGTCGCCCGGTATCGGGAGCTCATAGGCCGGCCAAGCGGGCCGGACGAGCCCATCGAGTCCCGCGTTCGGCTCCCCCCAGTCCTGGAAGGGAAGATGCAGGCCCGCCTCCACACCGACGACCCACTCCGTCCTCCCCGCGACGGCGCGGTCCCCAGTCACCCGGTGGAGGCGGGCCCGCCAGCGCTCGGCGTCCGTCGAGACCCGCAGCACGAGCCCGCCCCCCGCCCGGGGGCTCGGCTGCTCGACCTAGCCGAGGATCATGGCGCTGCCGCTCCTTCCCCCGCAGAAGAACCTGCGGTTCAGGAGCGTTACCCCCGATCCTCTGCCTGTAGCAGGGATTCGAGCGGCAGGTGGTATGCCGCTGAGCGGGCGAACGCTCGCGCGCTCAGCGGCATACGCTCCCCCTCAGCGGCCGTTGACGGCGTGGATGTACTTCACCGTCGGCGAGCCGACACCGGTGACCTGGTCCCAGCCGGCGTGTGTCGTCAGGCTGGAGTCCTGGTCGAAGGTGCGCACCGTCGACGTCGTGCCCTTCGTGCTGTTCAGCCCGTTGCGGTAGTCGACGCGGATGTTGCCAGGGTCGCCCTGCGGGGTGACGTCGAAGTAGACACCCTGCGAGTGGAGCGCGTAGATGAGCGGGTTGGCGAAGCCGATCCGGGCGCGGCCCTGCTGCGCCGAGGCGTCGAGGCCGGCAAGGAGCGGCGAGGCGAGGCTCGTGCCACCGATGCGGTACTCGCCGTACTTGACGCCCTTGCCAAAGATGGTCTGTTCGCCGAAGGACTGTGTCTCACCGACGAGCATGCCGGTCGTGGGGTCGGCGTCCATGCCGATGTCCGGCACGCCTCGGCCCGAGCAGCCAGTGCTGACCCCGGCCTGGTAGGCCGGCTTGCTCGTGAACCAGTCGCTGCAGCCACCACCTGCTCCGTAGAGGAAGCCCGCGTCGCTCCATGCGGTGCCGCTGGAGTTGAGGGTCCACTTGTGCGTGCCCCAGCCCGTCTCGAACGTGCGGCTGCCGTTCGCGCCCACTGCGAGCGAGGTGCCACCGACCGAGGTCACCCACGGGTCGGAGGTCGGGAACTCGGTCTGCTTGACACCCCAGGCGGCGGCATCGTCGCCGTTGTCGCCGGAGGAGTAGTAGAAACCGATGCCTTGGGCGGCCGCCTGCACGAAGACGGAGTCGTAGGCCGCGACGAGGGCGTCGTCGATGACCGGGGTCTTGACGCCGTTGACCATGACCCAGGTCGGCTCACCCCACGAGTTGCTGACGATGGACGCCTGGTTGTCGTTGACGGCCCTCGACATCGCCGCAAGGAGGTCGTCGTCGAAACAGCTGGCGGCGCCGTAGTAGAGCACGTTCGCGTCGGGCGCCATGCCGTGCTCGGCCTCGACGTCGAGGGTCTGCTCCCCGTACCCGCTGTTGCCGCCGCAGGCTGCCACCCGTGCCGGGTCGTAGCCGCGGATGCTGTGGACCTGGAACTGGCCCTGCCGGAACGGCTGGTCGCCATGGCGGGTGCTGAGCGTGTTCGCGTCCTTCCCGAGCGTGGGGGCGGTGAACGCGTCGGTGATTGCGATCGACTGGCCCTTGCCGGTCAGGCCGCTCGCGGTGACCCCATAGGCGTCACGCAGCTGCTTGCCGGTGTAGCCGCAGACGGCGTACGGCAGCTTCTTTCCGTCGAAGGACGGCAGGCTCGTCGCGGTCTTCTCGCCGTAGTACGTCGAGCACGGCGTGGCGTTGACGAAACCGGCCGGCGGGCCGAGCTGCACCCGGTGGCCGTTGTTGGAGCCGGAGGTGTCGGGGTTGCCGCCTGTCGCGGAGGGGGTGACCTGGTGGCCCAAGGTGTCGAGGCCCGTCACCGCGAGCACGCTCGCGGCAATCGACGACGGGACGGTGACCGCGCTCGTCGCGCCCGTGACGGTCTGGCCGTTCACGCTGTACTGCCTGATGCCCGCCGCGAAGGCCGCGTCGATGGCGGCTGGCGAACCAGCGACCGCGAGGAAGTGGTTGGCGGGCCCGGTGTCCTCGACGGTCAGGCCGGCCTGCTCGAGCCAGGCGGTGACGCTCGCGACATCGGCCTGCGTGGGGGCGAAGCGGCTGGCGTAGTCGCTTGCGCTGAGGTAGTGCCCGTATGACGCTGAGGCGGGGTCGGAGACGGCCCGCGCCAGGGCGCTCAGCTGGGAGCTGTCGCGGGCGCTGAGCCAGACCTTGACGTGGAGCGTGCTGTTCGAGGGCAGCGTGCTGCCCGTGACCTGTTTGGTCCAGTCAGAGGCCGAGCTGACCTGGTGTCTGCCGCCCGCCTGCCCGGCGGCTTGAGCAGTGCCCGACAGCGCGAGGCCGCCGATCGTGAGCCCTGTCAGGGCGACGGTTGCGGCGGCCGCGGAGCGGAACAGTGGGTGTCGTGCCATAACCGATCCTCTTCGGTGGAAGGTATATGCGGTTTCGGCGACGTATGCACAAGTTACGTCCGACTGGGGATTCGGACAAGCGTTTCAGCGAACATTCAATGGGGACAAAGCCCCTCAGCCGGCCAGCCCTGTGCTCGCCGACCATGTGAAGGCGGCGGCTGTGCGCTTTACCAGCGGACACAGGGCAGGTCGAGATGGGAGGCCGGCGTGCCGGGTTCAGCGACTCGTCACGTGGTCGCCGCCGACCCAGGTCGCCGCAACGTCGGCCGGGCCGGCGAGGGTGAAGGCCTTGGCCAGGGCCTGCTCGGGGGAGGCCGCGTGCCGCAGGCCGACGTCTAGCGGGCCGCCCTCCCGCGGGCACAGCCAGAGCGCGTCGAACTGCTTGCCGACCGACAGGTCGCCGACGACCTCGCCGAGCCCGAGCGCCGCCGCGCCGGACCGCGTCGCGAGGTGCAGCAGGTCGGCCGAGGTGAGCGACGTGCCCTCCCCGCCCAGGAGCTGCTGGACGAAGTAGGACTGCAGGCCCTCCTTGAAGAGGGAGAAGCCCGTCCCGGCCCCGACGTCGGAACCGAGAGCGACGTGGACGCCGTGGTCCAGGTGGCGCCGCAGCGGGAAGAGGCCGCTGCCCAGCGCCGAGTTGCTCGTCGGGCAGTGCGAGACGGCGGCGCCGGATCGTCCGAGCAGCTCGAGCTCGCCGTCCGTGGGGTGCACGTTGTGGGCGAAGACCGATGCCCGGCCCACGAGGCCGTGCCGGTCGTAGGTGTCGAGGTAGTGATGGGCCGTCGGGAACTTCGCGCCGACGGCGGCGATCTCGGCCGGGTTCTCGTTGAGGTGCGAGGTGAACCACGACCCCGGCACATCCTTGAGGACCCGGTGGCACGCGTCGAGCAGGTCGTCCCCGGCGGAGTAGGAGAACCGGGGCGTCACGGCATACCGCGTCCTGCCCTCGGGACGGTGCCATCGCTGCGCGAGGGCGCTCGCCTCCTCGTAGCTGCGCTCCGGAGTCGTGAGCAGGGGTTCCGGCAGGGACCGGTCGCTGACAACGAGCCCCGCCGTCACCCGCAGTCCGACCCGGGCCACCTCCTCGAAGAGGACGTCGACGGCGCCCGCGAAGTGCGAGCCGAAGACGAGGGAGGTCGTCGTGCCCGCGGACGCGAGACCGCGGACGAAGTCGGCGGCGACACCCCGGGCGTACTCGACCGACGCGAGCCGCTCCTCCTCCGGCAGAGCGCACTCGTCGAGCCACTGCAGCAGGGGCATGCCGAGGCCGCCGATGATGCGCACCTGCGGGAAGTGGACGTGGGTGTCGACGAACCCGGGCAGCACGATGCCGGGCCGCAGGTCGACGACGTCGTCGTCCGGGTGGGCGGCCCGCACGGCGGTGAAGGCCGCGCGTTCCGTGATGATCCCGTCGACGACCCGCAGGCCGGCGTCGTCGTCGGCCCGGAGCCGGGCGCCCGGGAAGGCATCTTCGGCGACGTCGAAGATCGTCCCGCGGTAGATCGTCATGCGCGCGCCCCTCTGGTGGCTGCCCCCGACGTCGTGGCGCTCGCCCGGTCGCGTTCGAACGCCTGCAGGAGGGCGGCCGCAACCGACACGGCGATGGTCGCCGGGTCCTTGCCGGTCAGCTCGGGCAGCCCGATAGGCGTGGTCACCCGGTCCATCGCCTCCGCCGAATGACCCTCGGCGGCCAGCTGCCGCTGGAACCGGCGCCACTTGGCCGACGAGCCGATGAGCCCGATCGAGCCGAGGTGTCCGCACCGCAGCGCCATGTCGATGAGGGCCGCGTCCTCGGCGTGGTCGTGCGTCATGACGAGCACGTGCGTGCCGGGAGGCACCTGTCCGAGCACGATCTCGGGAACGGGCGCGTGGTGCACGTGGACGGTGGCGACCGCGTCGCTGAGCACCGCGAGCCGGGTGGGATCGACGTGGTCGGCGCGCGAGTCGACGAGGTGCAGCTCGAGGTCGTGCCGCGAGAGGATCCGGGCCAGCTCGAGACCGACGTGCCCGACCCCGAAGATCGCCACCGCCGGGACCACGGCGAGGGGCTCGAGCAGGAGCGTGACCTCGCCGCCACAGCACTGCCGGCCGTGCTCGCTCGGCGCCTTGTCCGTCAACGAGAAGCTCAATGTCTCGGGGATGCTCGTCCCGGTCCCGAGGAGCTCGCGGGACCGCTGGATCGCACTCGCCTCGAGGTTGCCCCCGCCGATGGTGTCGTGGACGTCGTCGGCGGTGACGACCATCTTGGCGCCCGCCTCCCTGGGCGCATGGCCCCGGACGGCCGTGACGGTCACGAGGACTCCCGGGCGGCGTCGCACGCGCAGGTCCTCGACGGCCCTGAGCCAGTTCATCTCCTCACCCTCGCGTCGGCCGGGTAGGTGCCGCGCTCCACATCACTCGGTATGCCGTGTGATGGGCTCGCGAGGGGCAGCCTGGCCGGTGCCCCGTCCCTGCGGGCGCCGTCTGGCTCCCGACCGTCGACGACATCCCCATCGCGGGCGGAGGCCTCCTCGAGAACGGTGGTGTCGCCACCGCTCCGGGCCTGCTCGATGGCCCAGTACACGGCCTCAGGGGTCGCGGGGGAGGCGAGGTGGACGCTCGTGCCGGCGGGGCCGAAGGCGGCGGCCGCCTCGCGGAGGGCCTCGCGGACCGAGAAGGCGAGCATGAGGGGTGGCTCTCCCACGGCCTTGGACCCGTAGACCACGCCCTCCTCGTGGGCGTGCTCGAGCAGTGACACGCGGAAGTCCTCGGGCATCTCGGAGAAGGACGGCAGCTTGTAGGTGCTCGCCGCCTGGGTCGCGAGCCGCCCCCGGCTTGCCCGGTCGGACTCGTCCCAGCGCAGGTCCTCGAGGGTGAGCCAGCCGGCGCCCTGGACGAAGCCGCCCTCGATCTGGCCGATGTCGATGAGCGGCGAGAGGCTGTCGCCGACGTCGTGGACGATGTCGACGCGCCGGGTGCGGTAGGCCCCGGTGAAGCCGTCGACCTCCACCTCGGCTGCCGCCGCGCCGTAGGCGAAGTACTTGAACGGGCTGCCCTGGAAGATCGCCGAGTCCCAGTGCAGGCCCTCGGTCCGGTAGTAGCCGGCGGCGAAGAGCTGGACGCGGTCGAAGTAGGCCGCGACGACGAGGTCCTCCCAGGAGATGCTCCGCGTCCCAGCCGAATCGGCGCCCTCGAGCGGGTGCGAGCTGCGCGCCATGCCGTCATGGAAGTGGATGGACTCGGCGGGCACGCCGAGGCGGGCGGCCGCCACCTGTGCCAGACGCTCCGTGATCTGCTCGCACGCGTCCTTGACGGCGCCACCGTTGAGGTCCGCGCCGGAGCTGGCCGCGGTTGCCGAGGTGTTCGGCACCTTGTCCGTGCGGGTCGGGGCGAGTCGGATGCGCTCGAGCGGGAGGCCGAGCGTCGTCGCCGCGACCTGCAGCATCTTCGTGTGCAGGCCCTGGCCCATCTCGGTGCCGCCGTGGTTGATGAGGACCGAGCCGTCCTTGTAGACGTGCACGAGCGCGCCGGCCTGGTTGAACGCGGTGAGGTTGAAGGAGATGCCGAACTTGACCGGGGTGAGGGCCAGCCCGCGCTTGACGTCCTCGTGCGTCCGGTTGAACTCGGCGACCTCGGCCTGCCGCGAGGCGATGTCGGCGCCGTCGAGGACGGCCTGCCAGGTCACCTCCATCCGCTCCGGGTGCCGGACCACCTGCCCGTATGGCGTGGCCTGGCCGGCCGCGTAGAAGTTGCGGCGGCGCAGGTCCCCGGGGTCGAGCCCGAGGCGCGGCGCGCAGCGGCTGAGAAGGTCCTCTATGACGAGCATCCCCTGCGGACCGCCGAACCCGCGGAACGCGGTCTGCGAGGTCTTGTGGGTCTTGGCGATCCTGCCGTGCACGCGGACCTCGGGGATCCAGTAGGCGTTGTCGACGTGACAGAGCGCCCGCGCGAGGACCGGCTCGGACAGGTCGAGGCTCCAGCCGCCGTCCGACGTGAGCGTCGCGTCGAGGGCCTCGATGCGGCCGTCGTCGGCGAATCCGACTCGCCACGAGGCGTGGAAGCCGTGCCGCTTGCCCGTCATCGTGAGGTCCTGGGTCCGGCTGAGCCGCAGCCGGACGGGCCGCCCGGTGAGGGTCGCACCGAGGGCGGCGATCGCGGCGAAGCCGTGCGGCTGCATCTCCTTGCCGCCGAAGCCGCCACCCATCCGAAGGCACTGGACCGTGACGGCGTGGCTCGGCACGCCGAGGACGTGGGCGACGATCTCCTGGGTCTCGCTCGGGTGCTGGGTGCTCGACTGGATGAAGATCTGGCCGTTCTCGTCGACCTGCGCGATGGAGGCGTGGGTCTCGAGGTAGAAGTGCTCCTGGCCGGCGAACTCGATCTCGCCGGAGAATACGTGCGCGGCCCGGGCAAAGCCGGCCTCGACATCGCCGCGGACCATGACCGGCTGGGCGCCCTGGAACGACTGCGCCTCGATCGCCTCGCGGACCGTGATGATGGAGGGGAGCGGCTCGTAGTCGACCTCGACCGCGGCGGCTCCCAGGCGGGCGGCCTCGAGGGTCTCCCCGAGGACCCAGCAGACGGCGTGCCCGTGGAACATCACCTCGGTCGGGAAGAGCGGCTCGTCATGACGTACGCCGGCGTCGTTGACCCCGGGGACATCCGCCCCGGTGAGGACCCGGACGACGCCCGGGACCTCGAGTGCTGCGGCGATGCGCAGATCCGTCACCCGGGCGTGGGCGTGCGGCGACTGGACGGGGTGGGCGTGCAGCACCGCCGCCGTCCGCCCCACGAGGTCGTCGGTGTAGAGGGCGGCGCCGGTGACGTGCAGGGCGGCGCTCTCGTGCGGGAGCGCCCGACCGACGACCGGGTCCGCTGGACGCTGCGACAGGTGGCTCATGCCCATTGCCGCGCCTCTTTCCTCCGTTCCGGGCCTCGGTCGTTCCTCCCTCGTGTCCTCACGTCGGTCGGCGCTCATGCTCCCGCCTCCTCTCGGTTCGTGTGCTCCGCATGGAGGCGCAGCAGGGCGGTGCCGAGCATCGCGGTGCGGTAGGCCGCGCTGGCGCGGTGGTCGTCCATGGGGGTGCCCTCCGTCCGCATCACCTGTGCCGCAGCCGCGACCCGCTCGCGGGTGAACGGTCCGCCCACCAGGGCGGCCTCCGTGGCGGTGGCGCGGATCGGGGTCGCGGCGACGCCGCCCAGGCCGATGCGGGCCTTGGTGACGATTCCGTCCTCGACGGTGAGCGCGAAGCCCACGGCGACGCTCGAGATGTCGTCGAAGCGGCGCTTGGCGATCTTGTGGAAGGCGGTGACCGGGCTGAGCGGCAGGGGGATCCGCACCGACTTGATCAGCTCGTCGGGGCGCCTGACGGACTCGCGGTAGCCGGTGAAGTATTCGGCGACCGGCACCTCCCGCTCACCATGCGGTGAGGCCAGGACGACGCCGGCCTCGAGGGCGAGCAGGACGGGTGGTGCGTCGCCGATGGGGGACCCGGTGCCGAGGTTGCCGCCGATCGTGGCGGCGTTGCGGATCAGCCGGGAGGCGAACTGGGGAAAGAGCTCGTCGAGGAGCGGGATCCGCCCCGCGAGGCCCTCCTCGACCTCTGAGAGGGTGAGCGCGGCGCCGATCTCGATCCGGTCCTCGTCGAGGCGCAGCTCGCGCAGCTCCGGCACCCGGTCGATGCCGACGACGAAGGGGGCCCGCACGCCCCGGAGGTTGACCTCGACGCCCCAGTCGGTCGAGCCGGCGACGACGACCGCCTCGGGGTGCTCGGCGAGCAGGTCGACAGCCTCGGCGAGGGTCGTGGCCCGGACATAGGTGCCGGAGTCCGTGGCATACCTCGTGGACAAGGGCGCGGGGGCCGGCGTGCTGCGACGGAGCGCGAGAGGGTCGTCCTCGTCCGGCTGACCCAGGGCGTAGGCCGCATCCCGGATCGGGCGGTACCCGGTGCAGCGGCAGAGGTTGCCGGAGAGGGCGTGCAGGTCGAAGCCGTTCTCGCCGACCTCGCCCGCGTGGCCCTTCGCGCACTCGTCCCCGGTGGCCTCGCGCCCGGGGCGGTAGTACTCGGCGGCCATGCTGCAGACGAAGCCGGGCGTGCAGTAGCCGCACTGGGAGCCGCCACGCACGGCCATCTCGTACTGCACCGGGTGAAGCGCTTCCGGTGTGCCCAGCCCCTCGCTCGTCAGGACCTCCTGCCCGTCGAGCGCCGCAGCCGGGACGAGACTGGCGTTGATCGCGGTCCACCGGCTGCCGCCGCTCTGGTCCGGCCGGGCCACGAGGACCGAGCAGGCTCCACATTCACCTTCGGCGCAGCCCTCCTTGGCCCCCGTCAGGCCCTGGCTGCGCAGCCAGTCCAGGGCCGTCGTCTGGGCAGGGGCCTCAAGGCGCTGTGGCCGCCCGTTGACGGTGGCACTCACCGGGCGTGGCGGGGCGGTCGGATGGGTCGGCGCTGTCGACATTGACGTTCACTCCTTCGCGCGGCGAGGCGCGCTGTCCAGGACCGGCAGGCGAAGCCGGTGCATGGTTGGAGGTGAACCGACGGGCTGGTTATCCATGCAGAACAGCGAGTCGGGCGCTGCTTTCGAGACTACGGCGCAGGCCTTTGTTTCGGAAGGCTTGAGGAACCGGGCGGCTCAGCCGAACGTGCCCATCCGGCTGCGCGCGGCGTGGACGGGGTTGGCGTCGGCGACGAGGTCGTCGAAGCGGTAACCCGCGATCCGGGCGGTCTCGACGAGTGCTGCCGCGCGCTCCTGGGCGGGCGAGTTGTCGAGCCGGGCCCAGCCCTGCCGCAGCACCTGCGAGAGGGACTCCCGGTCGCGCACGGCCATGATGAGCGGGAAGCCGAACCGGTCCTGGTAGCGCGACGTGAGGTCGGCGAGCTCCTCGTGGTCCTTCTGGTCGAGGCGGGTCAGGCCGAGCGCCGACTGGTCCCGGAAGGAGACGTCGTCGGGCAGGGCCGTCGCGACACTCTCGGCGCCCAGCTCGGGGTAGGAGCCGAGGAGGGCCGCCTGATCCTCCGGCGTGCCCGAGAAGAGCGCGTCCTGGAAGGCGCGGCGGAGGTCACCGGTGTCACTGAAGGGCCGGTGCTCGTAGGCCTCCTCGACGACCCACGTCGGCCCCTGGAAAAGGGAACCGAAGGTGTCGACGAACTGCTCGCGGCTCATCGCGTTGACCTCGCTGAGCCGGATGAGAGAGCCGGGCGATCCTGCGACGGCGGGGCCGGCGCTCGAGCCGACGTGGTGGAAGAGGGCGTTGAGGACGATCGCGGTGATGCTCCCCAGCGTGATGCCCGAGCCGAAGATGATCTGGGCCCAGGACGGGACGGCTTTGGCGATGTCGGGCTGGGCCGTCACGTACATCGCGAGCCCGATGCTCGTGGCGACGATGACGACGTTGCGGTGGTCGTGGAAGTCCACGCGCGTCAGCGTCTGGATGCCGACGACGGCCACGGTGGCGAACATCGCGAGCGCCGCGCCGCCGAGGACCGGGTGGGGGATGCCGGCGACGATGGCACCCGCCTTGGGGATCAGGCCCAGGACGATCATGATGGCGCCCGCTGCCGCGACGACATACCGGCTCTTGATCCGGGTGAGCCGGACGAGGCCGACGTTCTCCGCGAAGCACGTGTAGGGGAACGAGTTGAGGATGCCGCCGATGGTCGTCGCGAGGCCGTCAGCGCGCAGCGCGCGGCCGATGTCCTCGCCGGTGATGCGCTTCTCGACGATCTCGCCCGTCGCGAAGACGTCACCGGTCGTCTCCACGGCGGTGATGAGCATGACGACGATCATCGAGATGATCGCGGCGATCGAGAACTTGGGCCAGCCGAAGTAGAAGGGCGTCGTGACGCCGACCCAGTGCGACGAGGCGACGTTGTCGAAGTGTGCGTCGCCGAGCACCCAGGCGATGAGCGTGCCGAGGACGAGGCCGAGCAGGACCGCGACCGTCGCCATGAAGCCCTTGAAGATGCGCTGGATCGCGACGATGAGCGCGAGCGTGCCGACCGCATAGGCGAGGTTGCGCCCGCTGGACGGGTTGAGCGTCGGCCCGGCCCCACCTGCCGCATCGGCCGCGGCGACCGGCAGCAGCGCGATACCGATGATGGTGATGACCGAGCCGGTCACGACGGGTGGGAAGAAGCGGATCAGCCGGCTGAAGTAGGGCGCGATGAGGAAGGTGAACAGGCCCGAGACGATGACGGCGCCGTAGATGACGACCAGGCCCTCGGTGCCGCCACCGGCCGCGAGGCCGATCGCGATCATCGGGGAGACGGCCGTGAAGGTCACGCCCTGGAGGAGGGGGAGCCGCACGCCGATCTTCCAGAATCCGACGGACTGGATGATGGACGCGATGCCGCACGTGAACAGGTCGGCGTTGATGAGGTGGATGAGCTGCTCGGTCGTGAGGCCGATCGCCCCGGCGAGGAGGATCGGCACGATGACGGCACCCGCGTAGAAGGCGAGGACGTGCTGGAACCCATAGATTGCAAGCTTCGGGGCCGGGAGGAGCTCGTCGACGGGGTGGCGCTGGCGAGCGGGCTTGGACTCGAGGGACAGTGCGCTCATGGGGGATCCCTTCTCGGTGAGGCGACGTTGCCTCGCTTCCACGACGTGGAAACAAATGTTCAAGCGCCGAAACTGTAGGATCGCGCGCACCACCCCGTCAATGGTTTCGTGCGAAGTCGCCCCCGGATCAGTTCAGCCCTCGAGCTGAGCGCCATACCCGCGATGGGATGCCGTGTCAGGGGGCGGTGCTGCCCTCCGGCTCGCCACCGCCCGGCTTGCCGCTCAGGCCGCTGCGCATCGATGCCGCGTCATCGATGTCCTCGGCGGCGCTGTGGCCGTTCTCGGCGTCCATGTCGTCCCCGCCGCTCACCGAGTCGAGCAGCTCGGCGCCGACGTTCTCCTCCTCGCGGCCCTCGTGCTCCTTCGCGGCCTCGAGGTCGTCGCCCTTGAGGGCCTCGAGCCCGTCCGGGCGACCCTCTTCGGGATCCTTCATCGTCGGCTCCGAGTCCTGGTCGACGTAACCCTCCTCAGGGTCGGTGCCACTCGCTGCGTTGCTGTTCGTCGTGTCCATGGCCTCGGCATACCCGGTGGACCCGGGGAGGAACCGCGAGGGCGAGGCGTGCGCCGGCTGGTCCCTCAGCCGCGGTAACCGGCCCGGCGCAGGGCGTCGGCCATCGCGCTGTCGACCGGAGCGGGCTCCCGGCGTCCGCCGTCGCGGGACCGGACACGGTCGCCGCCCCGGGCACGGTCGCCGCCCTTGGCCCGGGCACCGCCGGCCGCGTCACGGCCGCGCGGTGCCTTGCCCCCCGATGCCACCTCGTCGTCGAGGCGCAGGGTGAGGGAGATCCGCTTGCGGGGGAGGTCGACCTCGAGGACCTTGACCTTGACGACGTCGCCCGGCTTGACGACCTCGCGCGGGTCCTTGACGAACCGGTCCGACAGGGCCGACACATGGGCGAGCCCGTCCTGGTGGACCCCGATGTCGATGAACGCCCCGAAGGCCGCCACGTTGGTGACGACTCCCTCCAGCCGCATGCCCGGCCGCAGGTCGGAGAGCTTCTCGACGCCTTCGGCGAAGGTCGCCGTCGTGAACGCCGGACGTGGGTCGCGCCCCGGCTTCTCGAGCTCGGCAAGGATGTCGGTCACGGTCGGCAGGCCGAAGGTGTCGTCGACGAAGTCGGCCGGTCGAAGCGCCCGCAGTGCCGAGGTGTTGCCGATGAGGGTGCGCAGCTCGCTCCCGCTCGACTCCAGGATCCGGCGCACCACCGGGTAGGCCTCCGGGTGGACGCTCGAGGTGTCGAGGGGGTCGTCCCCGCCGGGGATCCGCAGGAAGCCCGCGGCCTGCTCGAACGCCTTTGGCCCGAGCCGCGGGACGTCCCGGAGACCGGCCCGGGTGCGGAACGGGCCGTGGGCGTCACGGTGCGCGACGATCGTCTCGGCGAGGCCGGAGGTGATCCCGGAGACCCGTGTCAGCAGGGGAGCGGACGCGGTGTTGACGTCGACGCCGACGGCGTTGACGCAGTCCTCCACGACGGCGTCGAGGGACCGGCTGAGGGCGGTCTGGGAGACGTCGTGCTGGTACTGCCCGACCCCGATCGACTTGGGGTCGATCTTGACGAGCTCGGCGAGCGGGTCCTGCAGGCGCCTGGCGATCGACACCGCGCCGCGCAGCGACACGTCGAGGTCCGGCAGCTCGCCCGACGCGTAGGCCGACGCCGAGTAGACCGAGGCCCCGGCCTCCGAGACGATCGCCTTGGTCAGTTTGAGCTCCGGGTGCCGCTTGACCAGGTCGGTGACGAGCTTGTCCGTCTCACGCGACGCGGTGCCGTTGCCGATCGCGACGAGATCGACGTGGTGTTTCGCGGCGAGGGCGGCGAGGGTCGCGATCGAGCGGTCCCACTGGTTCTGCGGCACGTGGGGGTGGATGACCTCCGTCGCCACGACCTTGCCGGTCGGGTCGACGACGGCGACCTTGACGCCGGTCCGGAAGCCCGGGTCGAGGCCCATGGTGGCGCGGGTGCCGGCCGGCGCCGCGAGGAGCAGGTCACGCAGGTTGGCTGCGAAGACCCGCACCGCCTCCTCCTCCGCCTGCTGGCGCAGTCGCATCCGCAGGTCGATGCCGAGGTGGACGAGGACCTTGGTGCGCCAGGCCCACCGGACCGTGTCGCGCAGCCACCGGTCGGCCGGGCGGCCGAGGTCCTCGACCCCGAACCGCCGGGCGATGCGCCGCTCGTAGACGGTCGGTCCGGTGACCGGCTCGTCGGTCGCCGGCAACGGGTCGATGGTGACGCTGAGGACGTCCTCCTTCTCGCCACGGAACATCGCGAGGATCCGGTGCGAGGGCAGCCTCGTGAGCGGCTCGGCGAAGTCGAAGTAGTCGGCGAACTTCGCTCCCTCCTCCGCCTTGCCGTCGCGCACCTTGGAGACGAGCCGCCCCTGGGACCACATGAGCTCGCGCAGCTCGCCGACCAGGTCGGCGTCCTCGGCAAACCGTTCCACGAGGATGGCGCGGGCACCCTCAAGCGCCGCCGCGACGTCCGCGACCCCGCGCTCCACGTCGACGTATGCCGCCGCCTCGGCCTCCGGGTCCGTGGCCGGGGTGGTCAGCAGGGTCTCGGCCAGCGGCTCCAGGCCGGCCTCCCGGGCCATCTGCCCCTTCGTCCGGCGCTTCGGCTTGTAGGGGAGGTAGATGTCCTCGAGCCGGGCCTTCGTGTCGGCGGCCCGGACCTGGGCCTCGAGCTGAGGCGTCAGCTTGCCCTGCTCGCGGATCGACTCCAGGACCGCCGTGCGTCGGTCCTCGAGCTCACGCAGGTAGCCGAGGCGCTCCTCCAGCGTGCGCAGCTGGGCGTCGTCGAGCCCGCCGGTGGCCTCCTTGCGGTAGCGGGCGACGAACGGCACCGTCGCGCCGCCGTCGAGCAGGGCGACTGCGGCCGACACCTGCCCGCCGGCGACGCCCAGCTCCTCCGCGATCCGGGACTCGACCGACTGCACTCCCACTGGCACTCCCTCTCGACGTGGCGACGACCCCGGATGGGGCCGACCTGCGCCAGAGCATTGTGCCGTGAGGGCCGCCCGCCCCGTGACGGAGGGCAGGCGACAGCGGCCGCGGAGTGAGCGGCATACGGGACGGACGGGAGTCGGTGCGCGGGGCAGTCAGCCCACTCGGACCTCAGCGCGGCGGCGAGTCACCCCAGGCCGGAGGCGAACCGGTCGAGCGCGCCATCCCAGCGGGCCTGCAGCCCCGGTTCGGCAGCGTGCTCGTGGACGAGGTCGATGCGCGTCCCGTCGGCGACGGGCGCGAGCTGCAGGTCGACGAGCGAGGCGGGTGCGTCGTCGTTCGCGTGCCAGGAGACGCGGATCTGCTCGAGGGGGTGGTAGGAGCGGACCACACCGTGTGGACCCTCGTCGCTGTGCCACGACTCTCCCTTGCTCCCGAGCTGGGCCCCCGGGCCCAGGAGAGCCTGCATGCCGTCGCTGCTGATCAGGTGCTGCCACACCTGCCCCGGCGCGGCCGGCACGGTGCGCGTCGCGTGCACCGCCGGGGACTGGGCTTTGTCAGGGATGGACTCCGTCGTACTGGTCATGGGCAACCTCCGGTGAAGCGGGCCGGGCCCCTGATGGGCCAAACCCATCTGACGTAACCAATAGATCAGGGAACGGGGGCAAGATCAATGGCTACCGGTCGGGAGTTTCGGATCGACTTCCGTTGTCGTCCCACGCCGGTACCGTCGGGCCATGATCGATCACTTCGGCATCAACTGCTCCGACATGGAGGCGAGCGCGAGGTTCTACGACACGGTGCTCGGTGTGCTCGGTTTCAGCCGCCAGATGGACTTCGGGCAGGCGATCGGCTACGGCACCGAGGGCAACCCCGCCTTCTGGATCTCGTCCTGGGACGGGCCTGAGGCGAACCGTGAGATCCACGTCGCCTTCCGGGCGCCCGACATCGAGCACGTGCGTGCCTTCCATGAGGCCGCGGTGGCGCTCGGTGCCGAGTCGCTGCACGAGCCCCGGCTCTGGCCCGAGTACCACCCGGGCTACTACGGCGCCTTCGTGCGCGACCCCGACGGCAACAACGTCGAGGCGGTCTGCCACACGGCACCCGAGGGCTGACGCCACCGCCGCGGCTCTCCGTTCCTCACCACCGTCCCGTATGCGGCACGCTCACGCGGGACGCGACAGCTCTCCGGTGCCGGGCGGGCCGAGAGTGAGGATGCCGCTCGGCGTCGCGATCGCCCGCCCCTGCAGCTCGATGCCGGCACCGTCGGCAGCGCCCCCGAGCATGCGCAGGGCCGCGTCGTCGTCGGGAGTGCGCTCAGGGGTGCCCGGGCGGGCCAGGACGACGACGAGCGAGCCGGTGCCGTGTTCGGCAAGGTCCCCGAGGAGCGTCCGCCAGCGGCGTGCGTCCTCGCCCCTGGGGGCGCCGGCTGGGACGTCGCGGATCGCGAGCGGTTGCAGCATCCGGCCGTCTGGATGTGTCAGGAGCAGGTAGACCGCACCTGCCCGCCGCGACTGCTCGGTGACGACGAGGTCGACGACGTCCGCGAAGACGTCCGGGTCGGTGATCGGTCGCTCGGCCCATCCGCGGGGCAGGTCCTTGAATCCCATGTCAGGAGCATGCCGGGAAGGCCGCATCGGACGTCCTCGCTTGTCCACAGGCCCGACCGCGGCGACCCAGGCCGTGGTCCCGGACGGTGGTCAGCGCGCCGGGGGGGCGATGGCGCAAAGAGGCCGTGGACAGCGAACCGGCCGGCGCCCCCTAGGGGAACGCCGGCCGGTCCGGGTGTTGTCAGCGGCTGCTGGTTGTCAGCGGCCGACCTTCTTGCCGGCGACGACCGAGATGGTCACCGCGTTGCTCGGCTTGCTCGACAGCCCGTCGGCGTCGGTGTGCACCGCCGTGATGACGTGGTCGCCGAGGGCCGCGTCCTTCGCGAGGGTGAAGTCCACCTTGCCGCTGCCGCCCTTGAGGGCGACGGTCCCGAGCAGGGTGTCGCCCTCGTAGAAGGCGACGCTGCCGGACTTGACGACCTTGCCGCCCGCGTCGCGGACGTCAGCCGTCAGCTTGGGCCCGCTGCCCTTGCCCTGCTCGTACGTCGTGTCCTTGGAGGACAGGCCGACGACGATCTCGGACGTGGGCTTCGGGGCCGCCTCGACGAGGATCGCCGGCAGGTTGACCGACGTGCCGGTCGTCGCGCCGGTGACCGTGAAGGTCGTGACCCCACCCGACAGGTCCGCCGGGAGCGTGACCGTGACGGAGGCCGTGCCGTACTCGTCGTTGGCGGCCGAGCCGATGGTGTTGTCCACCGTCGCGGTGCCGATGACGCGGTTGCCGATCGAGATCGACACCTGCGCGTCCACCTTGTCGCCGGGGGTGCCGAGGGCGAGCGACGACAGGTTGAACGAGACGGTGTCGCCGGCCTTGTAGCTGCTCGGCGCGTCGGCCGGGAAGCTGACCCCGACCGAGCGCTGGCTGTAGTCGACCGGGAGCGGCGCGTTCTTGGCGACCGCCGCCATGTAGTCGACCATGCCCTGCAGGTCGGTCTGGCCGGTGTCCTTCTTGTTCGTACCGTTGGCGAACTCGAAGAAGTTGTCCCCACCGGCGGCGAGGAACGAGTTCGCGGTGACCGAGTAGCTGGCGGCCGTGTCGATCGGCGTGCCGTTCAGCCACATACCCGTGATGTGCGAGCCCTTGGCGGCCTTGGGGTCATAGGTGTAGGTGAACCCCTTCGAGATGCCGAGGCGCAGGAAGTCCCTGGACGAACCAGCGGGCTGCCATTGCTGCTCGAGGACAGTCTTGATCTGTGCGCCCGTGAGCCGCAGGTTGGTCAGCGTGTTGGCGAACGGCTGGACGGTCGCCGCCTGCTGATAGGTCAGCACCGCCGGGTAACCGTTGGCCTTGTCTCCGACCATGTCCGCGCGGAGGCCGCCCGGGTTCATGAACGCAATCTGCGCGCCACCGGACGTCGTCGACTCGGTGGCCCAGCGCTGGGCCTCCGCGACGAGGTTGCCGAGCGTCGACTCGCCGCCACGGTTCTCCGCGCCGCTGCTCAGCTTGGCCCGGTTGAACGGACCGCTGATCTGGCCGAGCGGCTGCTTGCCGAGGACCGACGCATCGGAGACGGCCTTGCTGACGATCTGACCCACGGTGCCGTCTGCTGCGTAGTTGGCGCGCCACGCACCCGACGCGTCCTGCGACGTCAGGGCGATGGTGTTCGACTCGACCTTGCTGACCGTCCCCGCGGCATCCGTCGTGAAGAGGAGCTGGTCGAGGTTGTAGCCGTACTGGCCGGCAGACACGACCGGACGCTGCGTCACTGCACGACCCGCCCACGCCGGGACGTCGACCATGCAGTTGTAGGTCAGGTGCGTGTGACCCGAGATGATCGCATCGACGTTCTGGTTGACGCCCTTGACGATCTTGCCGAAGTCGTTGTCACCCGTGACCGAGGCGCACGAGGAGCTCGGGGCTCCCTCGTGGACGAGCAGGACGATGATGTTGACGCCCTCCGCCTTGAGCTTGTCGGCCTCGGCGTTGACCGCGGTCGGGATGTCGGTGACCTTGATGTCCTTGATGCCGTCGGGCGAGACGAGCTCGTCGAGGTGCTCGGTCACCGCGCCGATGAAGCCGACCTGGACGCCCCCGAAGTCCTTGACCCAGGTCGGGTCGAGGGCCGGGTTGCCGGAGGCCCGCATCTTGACGTTGGCGCCGATGTACTTCCACTGCGCGCCACCGTAGGGGTTGGTGTCCGCGTTGTACGGCGCCATGACCCGGTTCACCAGGTCGTTGTAGCCCTGGTCGAACTCGTGGTTGCCCACGGCCGACACCTCGAGACCGGCGGCGTTGAGCGCGTCGATCGTCGGCTTGTCGTGCGCGATGAACGACTCGAACGTCGAGGCGCCGATGAGATCACCGGCCGCCGCGAAGACGCTGTTCGGGTAGTCGCCACGCAGCTTGTCCACCGCACCGGCGAGGACCGCCGCGCCCGCCTCCTGGCCGTTGGCCTGGATACGACCGTGGAAGTCGTTGATGCCGAGGATCTGGACTGTCTTCTCGGCCGGGGCCGCCTTGGCCTTCAGGCCGACGACGACCGGGTCGTGGTCGGAGGAGGCGTAGGGGTCAGCCGCGTAGAAGAGCTGGCCGTGGTAGTTGTACCGGCCGTACTCCAGGGCGATCGACTCCGGGGAGTTGATGTTCCAGATGTCCGCACCGGTGGCCCGGCCCAGAGCCGCGTCGTTGAGCAGCACGTGGTCGAGGGAGCCGGACAGGCCGGAGAAGGAGTACGAGGCCTTCCCGAGGTCGAAGGCGTGCTCCGCGTCGGTGTAGCCGGCCTTGTAGAGGACCTGCATCGGGTCCTCCTGGCTGTACGAGTTGTAGTCACCGAGGGTGACGACCGCCTCGACCTTGGTCGAGTCCTGCAGGCCCTTGATCCAGTCGACCAGGGCGTTCGCCTGGCGAATGCGGGACTCGTTCGAGGCGCCCTGCCCGTCACCGGTGTCCTTGTCTCCCGGCCAGGGACCGGCCGAGCCCTTGGACTTGAAGTGGTTGACGACGAACAGGAACGGGTCGCCGCCACCCTTGGGGGCGAAGACCTGGGCGATCGGCTCGCGGGCGTTGCCGAAGGCCTGCCCGCTGGCGCTCTGGTTGCTCAGCATCTCGGTGGCGCCGACCGGGGTGACGACCGCCGGCTGGTAGATGATCGCGCCGTTGATGACGTCCATGTCCGACAGCGGGGGCAGCTTGCTCGCGTCCGGCGAGACGTAGGCCCACGTGCCGGCGCCGGCCTTGGCGTTCAGCTGGTCGACGAGGAACTTCAGGGTGGTGTCCTTGGCCTCACCGACGACGACCGAGTTCTCGATCTCCATCAGGCCGACGACGTTGGCGCCCGAGCTGTTGATGGCCGCGACCGTCTTGTCGTACTGGCGCTTGAAGCTGGCGTCGTCCCACGCGCCGCGGGGGCCGTTGCCGGAGCAGGTGTTCACGGTGATCGGCGTACCGTTGCGGTCCTTGTAGGACGTGCAGGTGCCCAGTCCCTCGCTCACATACTTCTGACCGGTCATGGTGAAGAAGTTGAGCACGTTGAAGGAGGCGACCTTGACGTCACCGCCCACGGCGGCAGGCGCGACGGTCCGGTTGTTGTCCCACGTCGCCGGGTAGTCCGCCGGTGTCGCGGCGTTGAGCGCCGACGTCGGCTGCAGCTTCCATGCGTTGTTGCGGTAGTCGACGATGACCGGCTTGTTGAAGGTGACCTTCTCACCCACCCGGACCGGCTTGTCGAGCGAGATGTACGGCGGGACAAGGCCGCTGTTCGCCGCGCTGAGGAAGTTCGTCGACGCACCGTCGTCGAGGGTGACGCCGCGGGCGGCGTTGTCCGCCTTGACGGCGTCCGCCTCGGGCGTGCCCGGACGGGCCACATCGGTCCACTGCATGAGCGGCTTGTCACCGAGCGCCAGGCCGACCTCGCCGTACTGGTTGGTCGAGTAGGTGTTGGAGATCGTGTAGCTGCCCGAGCCGGCGAACAGCATCGACTCCATCGACTCGCGCTGGGCGTCCGTCGCGGGCCAGGTGTTCGTGATCGGCTTGACGGCGGGGACGACGTCGCTGAGCTTGGTCATCTTGCCCGATGCGACGGAGATCTCGGTGAGGCCCTGGAACTCGGACACGTCGCCCGTCACCTGCACGTAGTCGCCGACCTTGACCTGGCCGGCCGTGGCCGAGGAGAAGACGAAGACGGCGTCGGACGCCTGGTGCGTCGCCAGGTCGAGGTCACCACCGGTGCCCGGAGTCTGGATGACGTAGCCGTTGAACCCGCCGGTCGGGTAGGCCGCCGTGACGATTCCCTTCGTGGTCACCGTCTTGCCCGCGTACGGCGACGTGTCGGTCGTGCCCTGGATCTGCGCGATCGTCAGCGTCTCGGGGTCGCCCCCACCGCCACCGGGAGGATCGGTCGGCCCGCCGTTCTGCGGCGTCGGCGTCCCGGCGGTGAAGTCGGCCTTGTTGTTGGCCGTGTTCGTCGCGGACGCGTCACGAGAGATGGACGTCGTGTTGGAGTGACCGGGTGCCGGGGCACCGGCGAAGGCAAGACCGGATCCGAAGCCGACGAGGTCGACGACGTCTGCCGCACTCGCACAGGCGGTCGTCGAGCAGGACAGCGGGGTCTGGATCCGCGCCAGGGCGACGTTGCCGGCGGTCGCGGACATGTTGGTGGTGCCGCTCGCGTCAGGGGTGGGCAGGTCGGCGCCGACGGCGCCGCCGCTCGCGAGGGAGACCAGGTAGGTCTTGCCCGGCGCGATCGAGCCCTTGAGGCTCGTCACGCCGCTCCAGTTGGTGCCGGCCGCCGCAGCGTACTGGACCGACCATCCGGAGAGGTCGACGGAGGTCGTGCCCTTGTTGATGAGCTCGACGAAGTCGTTCTTGTAGGTGGCGCCGGTGTTTCCGCCGCCGCCGTAGATCTCATTGATGACAACCTGCGCGCCGGGATCGACCGCTGCGGTTGCGCTCGTCGGTAACCCGACGAGGAGCCCTCCTACGAGGGCAACTGCGCCCGACCCGGCGGTCAGACATCTGCGAATGGACACGGGTGTGACCTGCTTTCGGCTAAACGGCCTCCGCCGGAGGGAGACCGAAGGTGAGTCGCACTGCATCTCCACCGCGCCACGGCGGGGAGGATCGTCAACCTAGACCCAGGTGGGGACATCCGCCACCGGTACGGGAACCCGACCGGTGAACCGGTTGTGAACTACGGCGAAACCCGCCGAAGTGCCGGCTGTCGCCGGGACCAGACCTGCCGCCCGAACTCGGGCATTCAGTGCAAATCCGGCATTTGCGGCTATCGGACCGGCCAGCGCGGTCGGAGCCCGGCGCCGGCATGTTGCTCGAACCAGGCCACGGCCCGGAGGACCCCGACGTCGTCGAACCGGCGGCCCGCGACCTGCAGCCCGACCGTCCGCCCGTCGGCGGTGAAGCCGCAGTTCGTCGTCGCCGCAGGCTGTCCCGTCATGTTGTATGGCGCGGTGTAGGCGATGTGCGCCATGCCGAGGTCCGAGTCCGGTCCCCACGGCATGGGCCACTCGGCCGGGAACGCCGACATGGGCGCGACCGGTGACAGGACGAGGTCGTAGGGCTGCGTCGCGGTGGCAGTGGCCTGCTGCAGCGTCATGATGCTCGAGTAGTCCCGCATCAGAGCCGTGCCGGTCACATCGGCCGCGCGCTGCACCCAGCGCCGGATGAACGGCAGCACCCGCTCCCTGCGCTCCTCGGACAGAGCCAGGAAGTCGACGAGCGAACGCACGCGCCAGAACTCGTCGAGACCGGCCATCATCTCTGGGGTCACGAACGGGTCGACCGGCTCGACCGTGGCGCCCCCGTCGGCGAAGACCGCCCCGGCGGCCTGGACCGCGCGCCGGATGTCGTCCTCGAGCGGCAGGCCCGCCCCGGCGTCGAGGAGCAGACCGACCCGCATGCCGCTCAGGTCGAGCGTGAGGTCCGCGAGCGGGACCGCGAGGTCCTCGGCGGGCAGGCTCGTCCAGTCACGTGCGTCGGGCCCGCTGATGACCGTGAGGAGCAGGGCGGCGTCCTGCGCCGACCGAGCCATCGGCCCCGCGACGCGGCCCAGGTATGGCGTGTCGAGAGGCACTCGTCCCGCTGACGGCTTCAGCGTCGTGAGCCCGAGCCAGGTACCGGGTAGCCGGATCGAACCGCCGATGTCGGTGCCCACGTGCAGCGGGCCGTAGCCGGCGGCGGCCGCCGCACCGGCGCCGGAGCTCGACCCGCCCGTCGTGAGGGCGGGATCCCAGGGACTCCTCGTCACGCCGTGGAGGCTCGAGACGCCCGACGACAACATGCCCCAGTCCGGCATGACGGTCGATCCGACGATCACGCCGCCCGACTCGAGGATGCGAGCGACGACAGGGGAATCGCACGCCGGGACGACCGGCAGGGTCCCGGCGCAGCCCGAGGGCATCGGCACGCCGGCGCGGGCGAGGTTCTCCTTGACCGTGACGGGGACGCCGTCGATCGGGCAGAGCGGCTCGCCCCGGCGCCAGCGGTCCTCGCTGGACCGGGCCGCGTGGCAGGCCGGCTCGCTCGCGACGTCCCACATCGCGCCGAGGACCGGATCGCGCTCGGCAATGACGGCGAGAACCGCGCGGGTCACCTCGACGGGCGACAGCCGCCGGCCGCGGTAGGCGGCGACGAGATCGGTCGCGGCCAGCCCGGCGAGCTCGTGCATCGTCTCGTCCATCCGGCTCCCTCGCTCGCGCTGCACCCGCCAGCCCCGCACCAACCCGACAGCGACCCGATCCGCGCCGTCGCGGTCCGGTTGGCGCCGACTGGCACTGGCTCTATCGCTACTGGGCGCCACGGTAGCGCGCCACGTGACCAAGGCCACGGCCTGACCGCCACAAAGTGAGCGGCATACCTTCATCCTGTGAGGAGGTCCTGACAGACTTGCTGCACCCGCGAGCTGACCGCACCGGTCCTGCGCAGATGGAGGCACAGTGAAGTCCACTCGATTCGTGGCAGTCCTGGCGGCTGCCCTGACGGCGGCGGTCGTCGCCGCGTGCTCGGCCGGGTCCTCGACGAACCCCGGCACGTCCGGCGGCGGCGGCAGCGGCGCCCCGGGCAGCGACGCCCTGACGGTCGGGCTCGTCGCCGAGCCTGTCAGCCTCGACTTCACGACGAACGACGGAGCGGCCATCCCGCAGGCTCTGCTCTACAACGTCTACGAAACCCTGGTGAAGCTCGACCAGAACGGCGACATCAAGCCGGCGCTGGCGACGTCGTGGAAGGTCTCGGGCGACCGCAAGACCTACACCTTCGAGCTGACCGACAAGGCGAAGTTCACCAACGGCCAGCCGTTCACGGCCAAGGACGCCGTCTTTTCCATCAACCGGGTCAAGAACGACTGGACCACCTCGCTCAAGGCGGCGATGGACGTCGTCGCCGATGCCAAGGCCGTCTCCGACACCGAGCTGCAGGTCACGCTCAAGCAGCCGAGCAACGACTGGCTCTACAAGATGACGACGCGGATCGGCGCGATGATGACCCAGAGCGGGATCGCGAACCTCGCGACCAAGCCGGTCGGGACCGGCCCCTACGAGTTCGCGGCGTGGAACCGCGGCGACTCGATCACCCTCAAGGCCAACCCGAACTACTGGGGACCCAAGCCCCACTTCGGTCAGGTCGTGCTGAAGTACTTCAAGGACCCGACCGCACTCAACAACGCGCTGCTGACCGGCACGATCAACGTCATCGGCACCGTCCAGGCGCCCGAGACGCTCAAGCAGTTCGAGGGCAGCTCGAAGTACGAGGTCATCGAGGGCACGACCAACGGAGAGGTCGTCCTGTCGTTCAACAACGGCAAGGCGCCGATGGACAACCTCAAGGTGCGCCAGGCGGTGCGCTACGCGATCAACCACAAGGCCCTGGTCGACACGTGCTGGGCCGGCTACGGCACGCTCATCGGCAGCATGGTGCCGCCGACCGACCCGTGGTACGAGGACCTGACCGGGCTCTACCCCTACGACCTGACCAAGGCCAAGGCCCTCGTCAAGGAGACCGGCGTCGGGAACACGACGCTCCGGCTCCGGATCCCCACCCTGCCGTATGCCGTCTCCTGCGGCCAGGTCGTCAAGAGCGACCTCGAGCAGGCCGGCTTCAAGGTCGCCCTCGACCAGCTGGAGTTCCCGGCCGCGTGGCTGACGACGGTGTTCCAGAACGCGGACTACGACATGTCGATCGTCGCGCACGTGGAGCCGCGTGACCTCGGCGCGGTCTTCGGCAACCCCAAGTACTACACGCGCTACAACAACAAGCAGGTCCAGGAGGACCTCGCCAAGGCCGACGCCGGCACCCCGGAGGAGCAGATCACCTACATGAAGGCAGCCGCCAAGGCGCTCTCCGAGGACGCCGCCGCCGACTTCCTCTTCCTCCTGCCCAACCTCATCGTCGCGGACAAGGGGATCACCGGACTGCCCAAGAACGCCATCTCCGAGTCGTTCGACCTCAGCCAGCTCGGCCGGTCGTGACCCGGCCGCGAGCCTGAGCGGACCACCGACACGATGCTGCTGCGGATCCTCCAGCGGACGGGGATCCTGCTGGCGAGTCTCGTCGCCAGCACGATCCTCGTCTTCGCCTTCATGGCTGTGCTGCCCGGCGACCCCGCCCGGGTGGCGCTGGGGGTGAACGCCTCGGACGAGTCCGTGGCCGCGCTGCGCAGAGAGTTCGGGCTGGACCGCCCCCTGGCCGCGCAGTACCTGTCGTGGGTCGGGGGCCTCGCCCGATTCGACTTCGGCACGTCGTACATCTCCCACGCACCGATCGGCCCGCAGATCGCCGACCGCCTCCAGGTGACCCTCTGGCTCGTCGTCACGGCGATGGTCATCGCCCTCGTGGTGGCAGTCCCGCTCGGCACGGTCATGGCGGTGCGGCACCGGAGGACGAGCGGCGTCCTGCTGTCCGCGCTCTCGCAGCTCGGGGTTGCGGTCCCGGCCTTCCTCGCCGGCATCCTGCTCATCACGGTCTTCGCCGTGGGACTGGGCTGGCTGCCGGCCAACGGCTGGACCCCGCCCGACCAGGACCCGGTCATGTTCGTCAAGCAGCTGACCCTGCCCGCGCTGTCGCTGGGCATCGTGCAGGCAGCGGTCCTCACGAGGTACGTCCGCAGCGCAGTCCTCGACGTGATGCGCGAGGACTACATCAGGACGGCTCGAGCCAAGGGACTGACCCCGATGCAGGCCCTGTGGCGGCACGGGATGCGCAATGCCTCGATCCCCGTCGTCACGGTCCTCGGGCTGCAGCTCGCGACGTTGCTCATCGGCGCCGTCGTCGTCGAGCGCGTCTTCGTCATCCCCGGCCTCGGCAGCCTGCTCCTCGACGCCGTGTCGAACCGCGACCTCATCGTCGTGCAGGACGTCGTCATGGTGCTCGTCCTCGCCGTCCTCCTCGTCAACTTCGTCGTCGACGTGCTCTACCTCGTGATCGACCCCCGACTGCAGGTGACGACGCGATGAGCCGCATCGATCCAGGAATCGGGGCCCTCGGCGAGCCGCTGCCCGTCGGGCGGCTGCCACGGCGCCGGGCCGGCGCCACCCTGATGGTCGGCGCGGTCCTCGTGGGGCTCGTCGTCGCGGCAGCGCTCGTGTCGTTCCTCTGGACGCCCTACGACCCGACGCTCGTCGACGCCTCGAGCCGCTTGCAGACGATGTCGCCGCACCACCTCTTCGGCACGGACAAGTTCGGCCGCGACGTCTTCAGCCAGATCCTCGTCGGTGCCCGTACGACGCTCTTCGTCGGCATCGTCGCCGTCGGGGTCGCTGGCGTCATCGGCGTGCCGCTCGGGATCGTCGCGGCGATGGCGCCGCGGTGGTTCGCCGAGCCGCTCATGCGCCTGCTCGACCTCTTGCTCGCCTTCCCGGCCCTCCTGCTCGCGATCATGTTCAGTGCCGTCTATGGCGGCAGCACCCTCGTGGCGATGATCGCGATCGGGATCGCGTCGATCCCCAGCTTCGTCCGGGTCGTCCGCAGCGGGGCCCTCCAGGTGCTCAGCACGGAGTACGTCCTCGCGGCCCGGGCGGCCGGGCGACGGCCGTTCGCAATCGGGTGGCGGCACGTGCTGCCCAACGTCAGCAGCCTCGTCATCGTCCAGGCCTCGGTCGCCTTCGCCATCGCGATCCTCGCGGAGGCGGCCCTGTCCTTCCTCGGCTACGGCACACCGCCGCCGACCCCGTCCTGGGGGCGGATGCTCCAGGAGAGCCAGGAGATGCTCTTCATCGCGCCGCGTCTCGCCATCTTCCCCGGCATCGCCATCGCGGTCGCCGTGCTCGGCTTCAACCTCCTCGGTGACGGGCTGCGCGACCGCTACGACCCCAGGCTGGAGGACCGGCGATGAGCGACGAGCGGGTCCTGCAGGTCGACGGCCTGGGTGTCTCGGTCGGGCCCCGCGGGCTGCTGCACGATGTCACCTTCGCCATCGACCGGGGCGAGCGCGTCGGCCTCATCGGGGAGTCCGGGTCGGGCAAGTCGCTGACCGGCCTGGCGGTGCTCGGCCTGCTCCCCGAGGACCTCGCCACATCCGGCACGGTGCGGCTCGCCGGCGCCGACCGGAACCTCCTCGAGCTCGACGAACGGCGGCTCTCGCGCATCCGGGGCCGCGACGTCGCCATGGTCTTCCAGGAGCCCATGACGGCCCTCAACCCGACGGCCCGGGTCGGCGCCCAGGTGGCCGAGGCGATCCTGCTGCACCGGCGGTGCAGCAGGGCCGAGGCTCGAGCCGCGGCCATCGAGCTGCTCGACCAGGTCGCCCTGCCCTCGCCGGCCGAGGCCGCCCGGGCCTATCCGCACCAGCTGTCCGGCGGCCAGCGCCAGCGGGTCGTCCTCGCCATCGCGCTCGCGAACGACCCGCAGCTGCTCGTCTGCGACGAGCCGACGACCGCCCTCGACGTCACCGTGCAGGCTCTGGTGCTCGACCTCGTCGTCCGCGGCGTGGCGGCGCGGGACTCTGCGCTCCTCTTCATCACCCACGACCTGTCCGTCGTCGCCACCGTCTGCGAGCGGGTGCTCGTCATGTACGGCGGCCGCATCGTCGAGGCCGGCCCCGTCGACGAGGTGTTCCGCCGGCCGCACCACCGCTACACCCAGGGCCTGCTGGATGCCTCGGACCTCGAGGATACGGGCCAGCACGCCCGGCTCCGGACGATCCCCGGCTCGGTGCCCCCGGCAGGCCGCTTCCCCGCGGGCTGCGTCTTCCGCAACCGGTGCAGCCACGCGACCCAGGCCTGCGAGACCCTGCCGCCGTGGACCGGGCCGGACCCGGGGCAGGGGTACGCCTGCTTCCACCCCGCCCACGACACCGCCGAGGTCGGCTCGTGACCCCGCAGACGCCGGCAACGGCGCTCCGCGTCGAGGATGTGCACCGCGACTACCGCCGACCACGTCGCTCCATCCGAGTGCCCGGCCCGGTCGTGCAGGCACTGCGTGGGGTGAGCCTCGAGGTCGCGCCGGGTGAGCGCTTCGGGATCGTGGGAGAGTCCGGCTGCGGCAAGTCCACCCTGTTGCGCATCATCGCCGGTCTGGACCGGCCGACGAGTGGACGGGTCGTCGTCGAGGGGCGGGACGTCACCGGTCTGCCGGAACGCCGGCTCGGCTTCCTCCGACAGCGCCTGCAGGTCGTCTTCCAGGACCCGATGGGCTCGCTCGACCCGAGGATGCGGGTCCGCGACATCATCGCCGAACCGCTTGTCGCGCAAGGCATCAAGGGGCGGCGACATCGGGTGGAGGAGCTCCTAGATGCGGTCGGGCTGCCCGCCGACGCCGCCGACCGCTATCCCCACCAGTTCTCCGGCGGGCAGCGCCAGCGGATCTCGATCGCCCGGGCGCTCGCGCCGGAGCCGACGATCCTGCTGGCCGACGAGCCCGTGAGCGCCTTGGACGTCTCCGTCCGGGCCCAGGTGCTCAACCTGCTCGACGACCTCGTCTCAGAGCTCGGCCTGACACTCGTGTTCGTCTCGCACGACCTGTCGGTCGTACGGCACGTCTGCGACCGAGTCGCCG
This sequence comes from Intrasporangium sp., assembly GCF_051961875.1. GTDB lineage: Bacteria > Actinomycetota > Actinomycetes > Actinomycetales > Dermatophilaceae > Intrasporangium_A. Next base: position 27,952 of record NZ_JBQCCV010000047.1, read on the forward strand.
TCATGAGCGCGGGGGAGATCGTCGAGACGGGCCCGACGAGCGAGGTCTACGACCGTCCGCGACACCCCTACACCGCACGGCTGCTGCGGTCAGTGCCGTCGATGCAGAGCGCTCTGGCAGGGGCGGGCACGTCCGCCTTGCTCAGCGCCGACCAGGCGGGGGCTACGAGGCCGCCGGAACCGGAAGACTTCGAGGACAAGGGGATTCGCGATGCCTGAGTCGCCTCTGTATCGTCCCGCACACCCCGCCGGGCTGCCCGTCGGGGAGGGCTGGTTCCCGCCACCGGAAACAGCCGAGGTGCGGTTCCCCTACGACGGCGCGCTGGTTGCCGAGGCTCCGGTCGGAGACCGCGACCTGGCACGCCAGGCCGTCGACGCGGCACTCGCCGTGCGCGATCGGGTGGGCCGGCTGCCCTCGCACGTCCGGCGGGCGGCCCTGTTCGCCGCCCATGCCGAGCTGGCTGCACGCCGGAGCGAGCTCGAGGACCTCCTCGTCCTGGAGACCGGCAAGCCGCGCGTCGACTGCCGGGTGGAGCTCG
>NZ_JBQCCV010000048.1:0-17462 GCF_051961875.1 Intrasporangium sp.
CTGTCGGTCGACGACTTCGAGGTCGTCGAGACGGAGCGGCGCACCTCGGCGGCCGTGGCGCTGTGCGTCGACATGTCGTTCTCGATGTTCCACGAGGGCCGCTGGGGGCCGATGAAGCAGACGGCCCTCGCCCTGTCGCACCTCGTCCAGACCCGGTTCCGCCAGGACGCCCTGGAGATCATCGGCTTCACCATCGCGGCGCGCCGGCTGACCCCGGTGCAGCTCGCCGACGCGGAGCCCGAGTGGGTGCAGGGCACGAACCTCGAGCACGCCCTCATGCTCGCCAGCCGCCACCTGCGCCGGCACCCCGAGGCGGAACCGCTCGTGCTCGTCGTCACCGACGGCGAACCGACCGCCCACCTCGACCCGCGGGGCGTGCCGACCTTCGCCTGGCCGACGATCCCCGCGACGGTCCGCGCCACCATGGCCCAGGTCGACCTGCTCCGCCGCGCCGGGGCGGCCCTCAACGTCTTCATGCTCGGCGAGGACCCGGGCCTCGCCCGCTTCGTCGATGCCGTCGCCCGTCGGGCCGGCGGCCGCGTGTTCACCCCCTCGGTCGACCGGCTCGGCGAGTACGTCGTCTCCGACTACCTCCGTTCGCGGCGCGGGCGGCGCTGACCGCTCCGGTCCGCACCACGGCATACCCGAAGGTGGTATCCCGCCCAGCGCGCTCGGGCGCCCCCAGTCGCCCGCGCTTATGGTGGAGTCATGGGAACTCGACCACATGTCGTTGTCCTCGGCGGGGGATTCGGTGGGCTCTCGACCGTCAGAGCCCTGCGGAGTGTCGACGTCGACCTGACGCTCGTCGACCGGCATCCGTACAACACCTTCCAACCGCTGCTCTACCAAGTCGCGACGGGCACCCTGAACCCCGGCGACGTCACGTGGTTCCTCCGGTCCGTCCGGTCGAAGCAGAAGAACGTCCGGTTCGTGCAGGGCAGCTGCGAGGAGGTCGACCACGACGCCCGGACGATCAGGCTGTCGGGCGGTGAGATCGTGCAGTTCGACCGGCTCGTCATCGCGACGGGGGTCGCAGCCAACTACTTCGGGACCCCGGGGGCCGAGCAGCACGCGATGCCGCTCTACACGCGGAGCGAGGCCCTGTCGCTGCGGGACGCCGTCTTCTCGGGCCTCGAGGAGGCGTCGGTCAACCGGCAGTACGACGACATCCGCGTCGTCATCGTCGGTGGCGGCCCCACCGGTGTCGAGACGGCCGGCGCCCTCGCAGAGCTGCGCAACAAGGACCTCCCGGTGCTCTATCCGGAGCTCGACCCGCGCAAGGTGCACGTCACGCTCGTCGAGATGTCGCCACACCTGCTCGCCCCGTTCGCCCCGGAGAGCCGCGAGTATGCCGCTGACTCCCTCCGCAGGCGCGGTGTCGACCTGCGCCTCTCGACCAAGGTCAACGAGGTCCGCGGGGACGGGGTGGTCGTCGGTGACGACGGCGAGTTCCTCCCCGCGGGCGTCGTCATCTGGGCCAGCGGGGTGACCGCTCCCGAGGTCGTCTCGAAGTGGGGCGTACCGCAGGGCCGGGGCCACCGGATCGTCGTCGACGACCACCAGCGGGTGCAGGGGTTCGACGGCATCTACGCGGTCGGTGACATCTCCGTCGGCGAGGGCGACCGGGCACTGCCGCAGCTGGCCCAGCCCGCCATGCAGGAGGGTCGCTACGTCGGGCACCTCATTGCGGCCGAGCTGAGGGGCGAGACCCTGCCGCCGTTCCAGTACAAGGACAAGGGCATCCTCGCGACGATCGGACGAGCGTCCGCCGTCGCCGAGGTGAAGGGGCTGCCCCGGCTCAAGGGGTTCCCCGCGTGGGTCATTTGGAACAGCGTGCACATCGTGACCCTGCTGGGGAACCGCAACCGGCTCTCCACCATGGTCAACCTCGGCGCGAAGTATGTCGCGTGGGGCCGCACGCACAACGCGATCGTCGGCGACACCGAGCCTCCCGAGCTGGACAGTCCCGCCGAGGAGCGTCCTGGTATCCGCGGCACCTGACGGAGCCCCGGAGCCGGGGGCCGGCGGCGTCAGTTCCGGCGGAAGATCTTGTCGAGCAACGGGATCCGAGCCCGGTATCCATCGAGGAGCTGCCGCGCCACGGTGACCGAGTCGACGAGCGGGTGCAGCGCGAAGGCCTCGACCGCCGTGCGGGGGTCGCCGTCGAGCGCGGCCCGGATCGTGAGCTCCTCGACGGCCTTGACCTGGAGGGTCAGGCCGAGCTCCGCGCCGCGCAGGGCTGACACGGGCAGCGGCCGGGGGCCGGCGGCCGTCACCCGGCACGGCACCTCGACGACGGCGTCGACGGGCAGGCCGGGCAGCGTGCCGGCGTTGGCGACGTTGAGGATGAGCGTCGCCGACTCGTCGCGGGCGATGGCGGCCATCAGGGCGAGCGCGACCCCCTCGTACCCGCCGCTCTTCATGTCCTCCTCCGAACGCGGCTCGTCCTCGGCCCGGTTCTCCTGCATGTACGTCGCGTTGCGTTCCCGCTTGACCCGGTCCCACGTGGTCCAGGCGCCGGACGGCGAATCCGCCACGGCCGCATAGAAGTTCGCCTGCTGGCCAACGAGGAACTCGCCCCGCGTCTGGCCGCCGCCTCCGATGGCGGCGATCGCATCGCGGGTGAAGTAGTAGTAGTAGAGGTACTCGTTCGGCAGCACGCCGAGCGTCTGCAGCCAGTCGGTCCCGAAGAGGTGTCCCTCCTCGGTCGAGCCGAGCCGCGCGGGGTCGGCGAGCAGGTCGGGCAGGACGTCGCGGCCTTCGATCCGGAGGGCCTGGAGCCAGCCGAGGTGGTTGAGGCCGGCGTAGTCGATCTCGGCGCCGCCGAGGTCGTGCCCGAGGGCCGCCGCCGCACGCTTGGCGACGCCGAGGGCGGAGTCGCAGATGCCGACGACCCGGTTGCCGAGGACGCGCTGCATCGCCTGGGTGACCATGCCGGCCGGGTTCGTGAAGTTGATGACCCACGCGTCGGGAGCGAGGCGCTTGACGCGCTCCGCGATGTCGACGGCGACGGGAATCGTCCGCAGGCCGTACGCGATTCCCCCTGCCCCGGTCGTCTCCTGCCCGAGCAGCCCGAGCTCGAGCGCGACCCGCTCGTCGGCCGTCCGCCCCTCGAGGCCGCCCACCCTGATCGCCGAGAAGACGAAGTCCGCGCCCTCCAGCGCCTCGTCGAGGTCCGTGGTCATGGTGACCTCGGGCGCAGGGCGCGCCGGCCCCCCAGAGGTATGCCGCTCCGCCTGCGCCGCGAGGACGTGACCGATCGCGTGCAGCCGGGCCTCGTCCGTGTCGTACAGCACCACATGCGTCACGCGACGCTCCGAGCGGTCGGCCAGCACAGCGCCATACACGAGCGGGACGCGGAAACCGCCGCCGCCGAGGACCGTCAGGCGAATACCTGCCACGTCGGCGACGCTACCAAGGGATGATGGGGGTGATGCCGCAGCACGCCTATGACCCGCTGGCGGCGCTGCGGACCGCCGGAGCGCCCGAGTTCGACGTCTTCGTGCACGGCACGGTGTTCCTCGACATGATCTTCGCAGGGATGCCAGCGCCGGTCCCGGGCACGGAGGTGTGGGCCGAGGGGATGGCGTCGTGCCCGGGCGGCATCGCGAACCTCGCGGTGGCTGCCCGGCGGCTCGGGCTGCGGACCTCGCTGGCCGCGGCCTTCAGTGACGACGACTACGGCGACTTCTGCTGGCGCACCCTGGAGCAGCAGGAGGGCATCGACCTGCGGAGCTCACGACGCTTTCCAGACTGGCACTCGCCGGTGACGATCTCGATGTCCTTCTCGGGGGACCGGAGCATGGTCTCGCACGGCCATGCCGCCCCGGTGCCCACGTCGGAGCTGATCGGTGATCCGCCCCGAGCGAGAGCGGTTTTCGTCGACCTCGCGGACGACGCGTGCCTGACCGGCGAGGGCTCCGGCTGGGTCTCGGTCGCCCGGCAGCAGGGCGCGCTCTGCTTCGCCGACGTGGGCTGGGACCCGAAGGAGGAGTGGGCACCGACAGTGCTCGACAAGCTCGAACACTGCCACGCGTTCATGCCGAACGCGGCCGAGGCGATGGCCTACACCGCGGCGCCGACGGTGCACGACGCGCTCTACCGGATCGCGGACCGGGTGCCGCTCGCCATCGTGACGAACGGCGCCCAAGGAGCGATCGGCATCGACTCGGCGACGGGCGAGGAGGCCAACGTGCCCGCGCTTCGCGTCGAGGGGCTCGACCCGACCGGGTCGGGCGACGTCTTCGCCGCGGCCATGGTGCTCGGCACGCTTGCGGAATGGCCGCTCGCGGACCGGATGGCTTTTGCCGCCCTCTGCTCGGCGCTGGCGTTGCAGCAGTTCGGCGGGTCGCTCGCCGCGCCCGGCTGGGGCGACGTCGTCGACTGGTGGCACGCCCTGCTCGCGGACCGGTCGACCGACAGCTACCACCGGTCGCTGCGGCGGCGGTATGCGTTCCTCGAGGAGATCGCGCCGCACGTGCCGATCACGGCGTGCCGGCGTGCGACGGCGACGATCGCCCGCCGCGCCGACCTCCCCACCTGACCCGAATCGGCGCTCCGGGCCTCGCTCGTTCCTCGCTCGTGTCCTCACGCCTTGGCTCAGTCGCCGGCGATGCCGGTCCGCTCTACGCCCTCCACGATCCAGCGCTGGAGGAACAGGAACATCAGCAGCAGCGGGAAGATCGCCACCAGGGCCGCCATGAACAGCTGGCTCACCTGCACCGACTGCGCGGTCAGGAACGTGGACAGTGCGATCTGGACCGTCCACGAGGACTGGTCGCGGCCGATCACGAGAGGCCAGAGGAAGGCGTTCCACGACCCGATGAAGGTGATCGTCCCGATCGCGGCGGCGAAGCCCCGCGAGTTCGGCACGACGATCCGCCAGAACGTCCCCCACCAGCCGAGGCCGTCCATGAACGCCGCCTCCTCGATCTCCTTGGGGAAGCCGAGGAAGAACTGCCGGAACAGGAACGTCGCGAGCGCCTGGAACGGGCCCGGGATGATCAGGCCCCGCAGCGTCGAGATCCAGCCGAGTGTCGACACGAGCACGAAGCTCGGCACGAACGTGACCGCGGCCGGGATGAGCAGCGTGGCCGTGATGCCGTAGAAGACGGCGTTGGACCAGCGGTAGGGGATCCGCGCGAGCCCGTAGCCGGCCAGTCCCGAGACGAGCAGCACGCCGCCCGTCTGCACGACGGCGATGATCGCCGAGTTGAGCATGCTGCGCGCCATCGGGATCGCCGGGTTGGCGAAGAGCCCGGTGAGGTTGTCGGTCTCCCACACGGGCGGCAGCCAGTGGAAGTCCGGTGACCCGAGGTCCTGCTCGCGCATGAGGGCGCTGCGCAGCAGCAGGTAGAAGGGGATGAGGAAGAGCACCGCGCCGACCGCGAGGGCCGAGTAGCGCCCCAGTGCCGCGATGCCGCTCGCCCGGCGGCTCCTGACGATGGCCATCAGTCACCCCTCCCACCGAGCCGCAGGAACCGGCCCTGCGCCAGGGCCACGATGAGGATGATCAGGGTCAGGATGACGGCGCCGGCCGACCCGTGCCCGAAGTCCTGCCCCGACCCGAGCGCCGTGTAGTAGAGGTAGACGAGCGGCGGCCTGGCATAGGGCGGGTAGGAGCCGAACGACGACAGGATGTTGTAGAACTCGTCGAACGCCTGGAACGCGTTGATGAGCAGCAGGAGCAGCACCGCCGTCGACGTCGCCCGCAGCTGCGGCAGGGTGATGTGGCGCAGCACCTTCCACCCCTCGGCACCGTCGATCGCGGCCGCCTCGTAGAGGTTCGGGTTGATCCGCTGGATCCCGGCGAGGAACAGGATCATGTAGAACCCGAGCTGCAGCCAGAGCCGCGCCGTCACGAGGACGAGCCAGTACCACGGCGGCTGGGCGATCGAGAGCCACGGGATCGAGTCGAGGCCGAACCAGCCGAGGACGTAGTTCGCGAGCCCTGACCGCACGCCCGAGAAGATCGACATCTTCCAGATCAGCGAGGCGACCACGTACGAGCACGCCGTCGGCAGGAAGAACACCGACCGGAAGAACGCCTGCATGACCCGCGTCCGGGCGACGAGCAGCGCGATCGCCAGCGACAGGACGAACGTCACCGGGACGATGAAGACCGCGAAGACGGCGAACGTCCACAGGCTGTCGCGGAAGGCCGGGTCGCGAAGCATGTCGAGGTAGTTGCTGAACCCGACGAACTCCGTGGGGGTGACAGTGTTGTAGCTGTTGAAGAACGACAGGTAGATCGACCAGATGATCGGGACGTAGACGAAGACGACGAGCCCGATGACGAACGGCCCGACGAAGACCCAGAACCAGAGGTTGCGGTCCTGCCGCCCACGCAACCGCGCGCTCAGCGTCATACCTTTCCGGGGGTATGACGCTGAGCCGGCTTCTGCTCCTACGCTCAGCTGAGCACTCGCTTGAGTTCGGCGTCCGCGACCGCCTTGACCTGGGCGATCTGCGCCTTCGGGTCGGCGCCCTCCTTGACGATCCGGTTCATGGCGTCGCCGAAGGCGGTGCTGGCCTTGGGGGTCCAGAGGAGCGGCGACTGGGCGTGGCCGACCTCGGTGGCGAGGCGCGCGGCGTCGGCGGCCTGGCCGGTCTTGAGCGACTCGGCCTGCGGGATGAGGCTCTTGCGGGACGGGATGTGGAAGCCGTACGAGGTCGCGAAGTCGAGCTGGTCCTTCGTCTGGTCGATCCAGAGCCACTTCGCGAACGCCTTCGCGGCGTCGGTGTTCGTGCTCCTCGCGCTGACGCACGAGCCGTAGGCGCCGACCGGGACGGAGTCCTTGCCCTGGGCATCGAGCTTGGGCCACGCCATGACGCCGAAGTCGTCGCCCAGGCCCTTCTTGATGTCGGGGAAGGTCCAGAGGCCGGTGAACTGCATCGCGGTCAGGCCGTTCACGAGGGCCGACGGGTCGAACCAGTCCTTGGGCGCGCCGAGGAGGAGGACCTTGGCGTCCCACATCTCGCGGAGCTTGCCGAGCGCCGTGGCCGCGCGCGGGTCGTCGAAGCCGAACTTGTTGTCCTCGGTGAGGTAGTCGAGACCCGCCGACCACAGCATCGGCCCGCCCATGAGGTCCGCGCCGCCGGCGTTGCCGAGGAAGAGGCCCTTGACGTTGCCGTTGGTGAGCTTCTTCGCGGCGTCGATGAGCTCGTCGATCGTCTGCGGCGGCTGGAGGCCAGCCTTGTCCAGCATCGACTTCCGGTAGACGAGCAGCTGCATGTCGATCACCTGCGGGATGGCCCAGATCTTGTCCTGGTAGGTCATCCGCTTCAGGATCGAGTCGTTGAAGTCGCCCTTGGCGTCGCCGAACAGGTCGGTCATGTCGACGACCTGGCCGCCCTTGATCATGTCGATGGTGGGCCCGTTGCCGTACTCGAACACGTCGGGGCCCGCGTTGGTGAGCAGCGAGGCGGCCGTGGACTGGTCGTAGTCGCCCGGCTTCCACGTGACGACGACCTTGGCGTTCGGGTACGCGGCGGCATAGCGCTCGACGGCCTGCTGGGTGCCCGTCTCGCCGTACTGGTGGTACCACTGCTGGAGCGTCGGCTTCGAGCCGCCAGCGCCGCCCGACGCGCTGGTGGAGGGCTCGCGCCCCGTGTTGCCGCCGCACGCCGCGAGCACGCCCGTCATGGCGGCGAGTCCGCCGAGGGTCAGGACCGAGCGACGGTCCAGGTTGGGTCCGCCGGGCTGTTGGGGGGTGCGCGTCATGCCAGTGTCTCCGTCACGAGATGGTCAGTACCCCCTGTTTCTACTCCCTGACGCGGACCGGCCGCCACGCGGCTGGCCCACCACCGACAATCGGACCCCGGCTCGAAAGTCGGAGGCACCTGCACCCGCGACCAGCACATCGGGTTTCGGTCCGGCGTCGCCGGGGCACCGTCTGGCCATGACCGACAACGGGGCTCGCGCCGCGCTGACCGTGGCCCGGGCGCAGGGGAGCTACAACATCCTGACCGGCGCGTGGGCGTTGGTCAGCATGCGCAGCTTCGAGGCGCTCCTCGGGCCCAAGGTCGACCGCTGGCTCGTCAAGACGGTGTCCGGGCTGCTCCTCAGCACGGGGGCCGTCCAGGTCGGCGCGGACCGCGCCGCCGTGCCGACGGTTCGTCGGCTGAGTGTCATGACGGCGGCGACCTTGCTCACCGTCGACTGCACGTATGCCGTCCGGGGCCGGATCGCGAAGACGTACCTCATCGATGCACTCGTCCAGGCCGGGTTCATCGCCGCTTGGCTCAAGGCGGCCCGGGCAGACGGTTCGTGATCCCGGCTCGAGGCGGTCGAGCGCTCGGTTCGAGCACGACCGCCTCAAACCGGGACCTGGGAGGTGCGAACGAAGCGCCTCTCGCTCGGGGGTCCGAGAGGCGCCTCGTTCGACACCTACATCGCGTCACCCCGGCCGGCGTTACAACGCCGTACCACCTTTTCTCCGACCCGGCCGTGACCCACCGCCTCGACCCGGCGAGAAGTCGCCTCGATCAGGCCGGGCGGTCGGACACGGAGGGCAGGTGGGCGTCGAGCCAGGCGATGAGCTCGGCCGACACCTCGTCCCGGTTCGTCTCGTTGAGCACCTCATGCCGGGCGTCGGGCCAGAACTTCGTCGTGACGTCAGCGACGCCGAGCCGGCGGTACTGGCTCGCCACCTCCTGCACGCCCTTGGTCCGGTCACCGACCGGGTCCATCGAGCCGGACACGAGGTGGATCGGAAGGTCCTTGGGCACTCGGGAGACCGTGGCGTCGGAACTGATCTCCGCGATGCCGCCGAGCAGGTCCGCATAGAACCCACTCGTGAAGACGTTGCCGCACCGGGTGTCCGCGATGTACTTGTCCACCTCCGCCTCGTCCCGGGAGAGCCAGTCGAACTCCGTCCGGGCCGGCCGGAAGGGCTTGTTGTACTGCCCGAAGGTGAGCGTGTTGAGCAGCGCGCTCTTGTGGCGGCGACCCCGCACCCGGCCCTCGACCGTGGCGAGGAGCTGGCCGACCTTGCCGAGCAGACCCGGGTCACCGCCCGTGCCCGAGAGGATGAGCCCGTCGAGCTCGTCACCGAACCGGGCGGCGTACGAGCGGGCGAGGAACGAGCCCATGCTGTGCCCGAGAAGGAAGCAGGGCAGCCCGGGCTGCTCTGCCTTCGCGCGGATGGTGACCAGGTGCAGGTCGTCGACCACCGTGCTGAAGCCACCGGAGTCGGCGAAGTAGCCCTCGTCCTCGGGTGTGCCCGCGGTGCTGCCGTGCCCCCGGTGGTCCTGCGCGTATACCGCATAGCCGCACGCCGTGAGCTGCTCGGCGAAGCGGGCGTAGCGCTCGGAGTGCTCCGCCATCCCGTGGGCGATCTGCACGACCGCCTTGGGCGAGCCGTCGGGCAGCCATCGGTTGACGTGCAGGTTCGTGCCGTCGGGGGCCGCGATCGTGAAGGTGCCGCTCTGCATGACTGGACAGTAACCCTCCCTGAGCGGGGCGGCACCGAAGACGCTGCCGAGCACGAGGCCGCATGCTCCGGCGAGGCGGCGGCGAGACGTCGTGTCCCGGACTCCCGGCGGATGCTGGCAGAGTTGGGCGAGTGGCAGAACAGTGGTTGCGGATCCAGGTCGACCTGACCGCCGGTGACGGGCGGGCCCTCGTCCCGTCCCCCGGGCGGGTCATGGTCGTGCCCCCGTCAGCCACCTTCGACCAGTTCGGGCTCGCCGTCGACATCGCCTTCGGACGGTGGGACACCATGCGCGACCGGTCCTTCACCCGTCAGACCATGGGGCGCCAGACACAACGGCGCCGGGACCGGCACCTGTCGCCCGACCTCGTCCTGGCCGACATCCTCGCCGCCGGCGAGCGCTTCATCTACGTCTTCGACTCGGACCGCGGCTGGACCCACGACTGCTTCGTCGAGGAGGCGCTCGACCCGTCGGACACGACGGGCCTGTCCCCGATCCCCGTCCCTCTCGTCGGCTGGGGGACCCTGCCCGACCAGGACGGCCGGACCGGCCGAGAGATGCCGTTCCGGGCCACGCCCCTGACGTCCGTCGGCAGTGCCGAGATCCGGGTCGCCGCGAAGGACGGCGCCGAGGCGCTCCTCGAGGCCGTCTCCGACAAGGACCTGTCCCTGGCCCTGCAGCAGGCCGGCACGGCCCTGATGCGCGCCTACCGTGCGAACAAGTCGCTCCGCAAGCGGATCGCGGTGCCCCTCGAGCAGATCCGGACCGGCCTGGTGCAACGGGGCTGGACCGGCGACGAGATCCTCGCCTCGGAGATCACCGCGCTCCTGACCCGGACCGAGCGGCGCGGGCGGACCCTGGCCGTCGACTTCGAGGATCTCGTCGACGTGATGCGCAACGCCGGCGACGAGCCCGGCGGCTATCTGCATCTCGACACCGGCGAGGCGATCCATGCGTTCCTCCGGCACGGCTCCCGCTACTGGGGCGACGCGTCCGAAGACGACGCGGAAGGCAGCCAGGACGACGACCTGTGGCTCTACATCGACCACGACAGCGACAGCGAGTGGCAGGACATGGCCGACTTCGCCGCCCAGGCCGGTGAGCACGAGACGATCCTGTCGGTGGCGATCCGCGGACGCGGCGCCTTCCGCCGCTTCAACGACACCGTGCGCGACCTCCACCTCTGGGACAGGTGGTCCGCCTTCTCGGACGAGCGCGCCTGGGGCCGGGCGCGCGCCGTCCTGCACCAGCAGGGCATCCGCGCCGTCTGACGGGGGCCGTCGAGTGAGCGGTTCAGCGCACCCGTCACATGGGTAGCAACACAGCACCCGGCGATGGAGCGCGCATGAACTTGGAGAAGGTGATCTTCGGCTTCTTCGTCCTGCTCGCCGCCACGCTCAACTTCGGGTTCTTCACCGGGCCGCTCAGCGACCCGACCGCGCACAACGTCTACGAGCTGTTCGCCGCCGTCGTCGTCAACGTCGTGGCGACCGTGCTCAAGCTGGGCGATCGCACCCAGATCGGCGCGGTCCACCTGGCGACGAGCCTCGTCGCCTCGCTACAGCTCATCGCCGCGGCGATCCTCTGGACGTACGCGACCCAGATCTCCACGGCCGGGCTCACGCCCGGGGCGACGGCCAGCGTCGTGTCGATGTCGGCGGGGGCGCTGTTCGCCAACGTCGTGTCCGTCGTGCTGCTGGTCATCGAGACGGTCTCCTTCCAGCGGCGCTAGGTCGACCCGTGGGCAACCCGCTGCTGCTCGCCTGGTTCCGCGTGAGGCGCGAGGAGGACGACCACACGACGAGGGGCCGCATCACTCCGGAGGCCCTCGCCCTCAGCCGGGACGAGGCCGCCGAGCCGGCCAGCGGGCTGCTGCTCTTCCTGCGCCGGATGCGCTACCCGCTCATCGCGATCATCCTCATCTTCGCGGTCAGCGTCGTCGGCCTGACCCTGATCCCCAAGACCGAGCCCGACGGCACCGTCGTGCGGATGAGCCTGTTCGACGCGTTCTATGTCGTCAGCTACACCGCGACGACGATCGGCTTCGGGGAGACGCCGTTCGAGTTCAGCGTCGCGCAGCGGCTCTGGGTCACGGCCGTCATCTACATGTCCGTCGTCGGGTGGGCCTACGGCATCGGCTCGCTGCTGGCGCTCACCCAGGACCGCTCCTTCCGCCGCACGCTCGCCCGTCGGCACGTGTCCCGGAAGGTGTCCCACCTGCCCGAGCCGTTCCACATCCTCGTCGGCTACGGCACCACGACCCGAAGGATCGCGAGGGCCCTCGACGACCTCGGCCGCCGGTTCGTCATCATCGACGAGAGCGAGGGCCGCACGTCGTCGGTGGACCTCGACGACTACCGGGCTGATACGCCGGCGCTGTACGGCGATGCCCGGGAGACGCGCAACCTCGTCCTGGCAGGGCTGGCCCATCCGCGGTGCGAAGGTGTGCTCGCCATGACGGGCGACGACCAGACGAACCTCGACGTCACGATGACGACCGCGCTGCTCCGGCCGGGTCTGCCCGTCATCGCGTTGACCTCGACCCGGGAGATGGCCGAGCGGATGCGGTCGTTCGACGCGTGGTTCGTGGTGAACCCGCTCGACCGCTTCGGCAACCACCTGCGCATCCTCGCGAGGTCGCCCGCGGCATACCAGCTGATGACCTGGCTGACGAGCCCCCCGGGGACCGAGCTGCCGCCCGTCCGTCCACCCGTGCCCCGCGGGCGATGGGTGGTGTGCGGACAGGGCCGCTTCGCGGAGGAGATGGTGCGGGACCTGCGGGCCGAGGGCGTATCCGTGACGCGGGTGCTCGGCGGCGCCTCCGCGCTGGCCCGGCTCGAACGGTCCCGCGCCGATGCGGCGGGGGCGGCGGACGAGACGGAACGTGACCCCTCCTCGGACGGTGACGCCCCGGCGGAGGGTGCGCCGTCCACGGAGGGAGCCCCGTCGATTGCGGCGGAGGTCGAGGAGCTGCACGAGGCGCACCTCGAGTCGGCCGTCGCGTTCGTGGCCGCTGCCGACGACGACACGACGAACCTCTGGCTCCTCGACGCTGCCGCCGGCGTCAACCGCGAGCTGTTCACCGTCGCACTCGAGCACCGCGCCTCCAACGTGCCCCTCTTCGACGCGCTCGACGTCGACTTCGGGATGACCGCCGCCGAGGTCGCCGGGCGGGAGGTGATGGCCCGCCTCGCGAACCCCGGCCTCATGGCGTTCCTGCCGGCCGTCCCGCGGAAGGGCGACGAGTGGTGCTCCGAGATGGTGCGTCGGCTCGTCGAGCAGTGCGGCACCGAGACACCGGAGCTGTGGCTCGTCGACCTCGACGACGAGTCGGCCCCGGCCCTGGCCTCCTGGCTCGCGGCCGGCACCCTCACCCTCGGGGACCTGATGCGCAGCCCGGTCGACCGGGACCGGTCGCTCCGCGCCGTCGCCCTCGCCGTCGTCCGCAATGGCGAGAGCCTGCCCGGACCGGGTCGTGACGAGGTCCTGCGTCCGGGTGACCGGCTGCTGATCGCCGCACAGAGGCCCACCCGACGCACCCTGGACGCGACGCTCGGCCATGGCCCGACCGCGGCGTACGTGGTCGAGGGGCGCTTCGTCCCCTCGGGCTGGCTGTGGCGCCGGCTCACCCGCTCGCCCATGTGACGGATGGGACGGCCAGCTCACTCGAGGGCGCGCAGCGCCGTCCCGGGCGGGCGGGCGCGCAGCGCCGTCCCGGGCGAGGAGGGGCCTCGGACACGGCATACGGGCGTCGGTCACCGCTCGTCATCATGCGCGACCTTGATCACCGCGCCATGGAGCGTCCCGCCTGAGACGATGGGGGTGGCGGAGGCGCGCACAGCGATGCGAGCAAGGAGGAGTCATGGAGACGGTTCCCAGCAGCCACCCCATCATCGTCGGTTTCGACGGGTCACCGGCCGCCGAGTCCGCCGTGGACTGGGCTGCGGCCCTGGCCAGGCAGTGCGGGGTCGGGCTGCGCGTCCTCGCCGCGGTCCCGTGGCCCTACAGCGGGATGGGCATCGGCGCCGCGGCCCCGTTCGACCCGCAGCAGCTCGCCCATGACGTGGCGACCGACGGGAAGAACCGCGCCCTCAAGGTCCTCGGGGAGTCGGATGTCACCGTGATCGGCCACGCCGACAACGCCGCCAACGCCTTGGTCGAGGAGTCCGGGTCCGCGGACCTGGTCGTTGTCGGCCACCCGAGCCGCTCGCGGCTCGGCCAAGGCTTCATCGGATCCGTCGTCTACGGGGTCGTCACTCATGCCAAGTGCAACGTGGCCGTCGTCCCGGACGGCAAGGTCGTCGTCCCCGGGCCGCGGCACCCCGTCATGGTCGGCGTGGACGGCTCCGACGCGGCCCTTACGGCGGTGGAGCGCGCCGCCGAGGAGGCGCACCGGTGGGGTGCGCCGCTCGAGATCGTCCAGACCTGGTTCCTGTCGACGGCGACCGGGTGGTCGGGGACCCTGGCTGGGAGCACCATGGTCGACCAGAGCACCGAGTTCTTCGTCGAGGCCGCCCGGGAGTCGGTGACCAAGGCCGCGGCCCGGGCCAAGTCGCTCCAGGAGGACCTCCCCGTGGAGACTCTCGTCTTCGAGGAGCACCCGGCGCGGGCCCTCGTCGACACGTCGAAGAAGGCCGGTCTGCTCGTCGTCGGCAGCCGCGGCCTCGGCGGCTTCCAGCGCCTCCTGCTCGGCTCGGTGAGCCGGTACGTCATCCAGCATGCGACCGTCCCGGTCCTCGTCGTGAGACGGTGACCGACGGCGACGGTCAGCGGCGCTGGTCGAGCGGAAGCGTCACCCGGAAGAGCGTGCGGCCGGGCCGGGACTCGACGGTGATCGTGCCGCCGTGTTCCTCGGTCACGATGCGCCAAGCAGTGTCGAGGCCCAGACCGGTGCCGACGCCCTGCGGCTTGGTCGTGAAGAACGGCTCGAAGATCCGGTGCAGGTCGGCTTCCGCGATGCCTGCGCCGTCGTCCTCGATCTCGACGACCGCGCAGTCATCCTCCCGCCGGGTCCGGATCGCGATGGCGCCGGAGCCGCCCGTCGCGTCCGCGGCGTTGTCGAGGACGTTCGTCCAGACCTGGTTCAGCGTGTTGCCGTGCACCCGGATCGCCGGGATGGACCGGTCGAAGTCGCGCGTGACCGTGACGTCCCGGAGCGCGTGGTTGAGGATCGTCAGGGTGCTCTCGATGCCGTCGTGCAGGTCGACCTGCTGCTCCGCGGCCCGGTCCATGTGGGTATAGCCCTTGATCGCCTGGACGAGCTCGGTGATCCGCCGGCTGCTGCGGGTCAGGATCTCGACGGACTCCTTCGTCGCATTCGTCGCATCGACCCAGCGGAGCGTCGGTGCGAGGTCGCCCTGCGGCACCTGTGTGGCGAGCTCGCGGATCGAAGTCCCTGTCTGCCCGGCCTGGGCGAGGCCTGCGGCGAGCGACCAGCCCTGGGGCACGCCGAGCTCATCGAGCACCTCCTCGATCTCGGACTCGCGGCGGTCACGCTCTAGCGGGCCGAGCTGCTCCTCGGGCCCGGGTGCCGGTGCCGCAGCAAGACCGGTCAGTCGGCGGCACTGTTGCTTGCTGATTCCTTGCGAGACAAGGGTGTTCAGCGCATCATCGCGGTTGGCGAGGGCTGCCGTCAGGCGCGCGCTCGCTCGACCGACGGCAGCGGCCGGGTTGTTCAGCTCGTGGGCGAGGCCAGCAGAGAGCTTGCCGAGGGCCGCCATCTTCTCGAGATAGCGAGCCTGCTCATCGCGGACCAGGGCTGCGTTCTGGCGCTCCAGCTCCTCGGCGTGCAGCCGCTCAGTGATGTTCCGGAAGAACCCGTGGGTCGCGATGATCGTGTCGCCCAGGTAGCGGTTCGTGACGCTTCCCTCGACCGGGACTGGGTCGCCGCCTCGCGTCCGGAAGACGGCCTCCATGTAGGGGATCGACTCGCCGCCCAGGGCCTTGCTGAAATAGAGCTGGCAATGCTCCCGGGAGCTGTCGTGGATGATGTCCCAGATGTCGAGCGCGGGCACCTCGTCTGCGCTGTAGCCGAGGGTGTCGAGCCATGACTTGTTGACGAACTCGAAGGTCCCGTCAGGGCGCACGCTCTGGATCATGTCGTGCGCGTTGTCGATGGCCGCCCGATAGCGTTGCTCGCTCTCGGCGAGCTGGAGGTGGGCCTCGGTCTGGCTCTGCTCGGACATGGTGTCCTCCACGCGGAGGGGTGCCGCGATCACGAATGGACCACAGGAAGCGGTGAGTCCGATCCGGTTCAAGGATAGGATCGCGAAGGGAGCGGGACCAGCAATTGCCGGGGTGATCGGGACACCGGTCGGAGAGACGTGGCCATGGCGAAGCCCATCATTCTCGCGGTGGACGACGACGCCGAGGTCCTGCAGGCAGTCGGGCACGACGTGCGGCAGGGGTTCGGCGAGAAGTTCCGCGTCATCAGGGCAGATTCGGGGGCGCGGGCCCTCGAGGTGCTACGTCAGGTCAGGCTCGCCGACGACGCGGTCGCCCTCATGCTCGTCGACCAGAGAATGCCGGAAATGTCCGGAGTGGAGCTCTTGTCCCGGGCGAAGGAATTGTTTCCCGACGCAAAAAGGGTCTTGTTGACGGCATATGCCGACACCGAGGCGGCCATCAAAGCCATCAACGAGGTCCAGCTCGACTATTACCTCATCAAGCCCTGGGACCCACCCGAGCAGCGGCTCTACCCGGTCCTCGACGACCTGCTCGACGACTGGCTCGCCGGACACCATCCCTCCTTCGAGGGCGTGCGGGTCATCGGCCACCGCTGGTCGGCGCAGTCACACGGCGTTCGAGACTTCCTGGCCCGCAACCAGGTGCCCTACCAGTGGTTCGACCTCTCGACGGACCCCCGCGCGGCCGAGCTGCTGGCACTCGTCGGCGAGGAGGCGGAGTGCCCCGTCCTCCTCTTTCCCGACGGCCGGGTGCTCCGGCAGCCGACCGTCGAGGAGATCGCCGAGACCCTCGGGCTGCGTGGGCATGCCGAGGTGCCGCTCTGCGACCTGCTCATCATCGGCGGCGGTCCCGCCGGCCTCGCCGCGGCCGTGTACGGCGCCTCCGAGGGACTGCGCACGGTCCTCATCGAGCGCGAGGCCACGGGCGGCCAGGCGGGGATGAGTTCCCGCATCGAGAACTACCTCGGCTTCCCGGCCGGACTGTCGGGAGGCGACCTGGCGCGTCGGGCGACGACGCAGGCCAGGCGCTTCGGCGTCGAGATGCTGCTGACGCAGGAGGTCGCCTCGCTCCGCGCGACCCCGGGATCGCTGGGGGTGACCCTCACGGACGGCAGCGAGCTCGGTGCCCACTCGATCGTGCTGGCCACCGGGGTCTCCTATCTACGGATGGATGTGCCGGGCCTCGAGGCACTGGTCGGGCGCGGGGTCTACTACGGCGCCGGCCTGTCAGAGGTCTCGTCGATTGCCGGCGAGGACGTCTTCGTCGTGGGGGGCGCCAACTCGGCGGGGCAGGCCGCGCTGCACTTCTCGGCCGTGGCGCGCAGCGTGACGATGCTCGTGCGGGGCACCAGCCTGGCCGCCGGGATGTCGCACTACCTGGTCGACCAGATCGAGCGGACTCCGAACATCGACGTGCGGCTCGGTACGAGCGTCACGGAGGTGACGGGTGAGGCCCACCTCGAGGAGCTGGTCATCCTCGACCGTGTCGACGGGGAGTGCCGCAAGGAGCCGGCGACGGCGCTGTTCGTCTTCATCGGGGCCCGGCCCCGGACCGAATGGCTCGACGGGGTGGTCGCGTGCGACGAGCGCGGCTTCATCCTCACGGGACCGGACCTGGCCACGCAGCACGGCCGAGCCTGGCCGCTCGACCGGGACCCCTTCCTGCTCGAGACGAGCGTGCCGGGGATCTTCGCGGCCGGCGACGTGCGCTCGGGCTCGACGAAGCGGTGCGCTGCGGCGGTCGGTGAGGGATCGATGGCCGTACAGTTCGCCCATCAGCGTCTCGCAACGCTCGGGGCGCGCGTCTGATGAGCGATCGGTGCACGCATCTCGACGAGGTCA
>NZ_JBQCCV010000049.1:0-11746 GCF_051961875.1 Intrasporangium sp.
GACGTATGCCGCTGAGCCGGCCCAGCGGCATACGTCCAGTGGTTTTGGCGCTGAGCGGAGCTCAGCCCTGGTTCTTCTTCGCGGCGGCCGCGAGGTCGCTCACGAGTCCGTTCTCGTCCTTGGAGGCGTAGAACTTCGAGATCGCCGTCGAGATGTCGGCGTTCCAGGCGAGGGAGACGGCGGCGCCGTGGGCGATCGAGGAGACGATCTTGTCCTCCTTGAAGGCCTTCATGGCGCCCTGCTGGTAGGCCGGGAAGTCACTCGCGGGGACGTCGGTCCGCGCGGGGATCGAGCCCTTGGCGAGGTTGAACGCCTTCTGGCCCTCGGCCGAGCCGATGAGCATGAGCCAGTCCTTCGTGCCGCCGGGGTTCTTCGCGCCCTTGGGGAGCGTGAAGGAGTCGGCGAGGAAGTCGAAGACGCCGTCGGTGCCGGGCGTGGCGAACCAGGTCCAGTCCTGGTCCTGCTTCTTGCCCTTGTCGTTGAACTCGGCCACGGCCCAGTCGCCCATGACGTTGTAGGCGGCCTTGCCGTCGATGACCATGTCGGTCGCGACGGGCCAGTCGTCACCGTCGGAGGCGGTGTTGGCGTAGCTCAGCAGCTTCTTGTAGTCGGCCACCGCCTGCTTGACCTCGGCCGAGTCCCACTTGGTCTTGCCGTCGAACAGGCCGCTGTAGCCGTCGACACCCAGGTCCGCGATGAGCACGTTCTCGAAGAGCTGGACCTGCGTCCACGTGCCGGAGACGGACAGCGGGGTGGCGACGCCGGACGCCTTGATCTTGTCCATGTCGGCCATCCACGCCTTGAGGTCCTTGGGCACCTCGTTGATCCCGGCCTTCTTGAGGACGGCCGTGTTGGCCCAGACGACGTTGGCGCGGTGGATGTTCGACGGGACCGAGTAGATGTTGCCGTCGACGGTGAGCCGGTCGAGCAGGTCCTTCGGGAAGACCGACTCGCCACCGAGCGCCTTGATGACGTCGTTGACCGGCTCGATCTGGCTCTTGTCGATGTAGTCCATCAGCTCGGCGCCGGCGTGACCCTGGAAGGAGTCCGGCGGCTGGTTGTTCTGCAGGTCGGAGGCGAGCTTGGCCTTCGCGTTCGAGCCCGCGCCACCCGCGACGGCGAGGTTGACGAACTTGTCGTTGGGATACTGCTGCTTGAAGAGCTCCTCGAGCGCGTCGAGGCCCTTCTTCTCCGAGCCGGCGGCCCACCAGGTGAAGACCCCGACGTCGCCCCCGGCGCCGCCCGACGTCGTCTGGAGCGGCGTCGTCGGTGCGTTGGCGTTGCCGTTGTCGCCGGTCTGGGTGTTGCTGCCGCACGCCGCGAGCGCCACCGCGACGAGACCGGCGATCGCTGCGGATGCAACGTTCCTGCTGCGCATGTCTTTCTCCTTCATCGGTCCGTCGACGTCACGCCTGGGGGGCGCCCGTCGACGGCTGAGCCACCCGCGGTCCGGATGACTGGTCTGTGGGGTGGGCCGGCGCCTGCCCAGGGCTGGGCGGCAGGCACCGGATGAGGGTGACGTCGCCGTCGAGGCGGACCGGACCGGCCGCGTCGGGGACGAGCAGCACGTCACCGGATCGGATCGGGAGGGACTGGTGGGCGTCGCTGCCGGCCTCGCCGGGAGCGGTGCCGGTCGAGAGCGTGCCGACACCTGCGACGACGACGGTGACGGCGAACCCGCCCGGGATGAGGACGGGCCCGCCCTCGGTGGCGGTGACGACCTCGGCCCGGAAGAAGTCGGCAGCCTCGTCGGGCAGCGCGCTCGCGGTGCCGACGACGTCGGTCCACGTGCGGCGCAGCTCGGTGAGCCGCCCCGTGCCGAGGCGGTGCCGCTCCACGCTCTCGAGCGCGACGGGTCGCGGCAGGCCGAGGAAGGCGTGGGCCTCCTCGAGCCCGAAGCGCGCGTGCTCGAGCATGACCGACAGGTCGGTCGGCTCCTGGATCTCGAGGACGAAGACGCCCTCGCCGATGGCGTGCGGTTGCCCGGCGGGGACGAGGACCGTGTCGCCCCGGCTCACCTCGACCCGGTTGAGCGCCTCGAGGAGCCGGTCGTCCTGTGCCTCGACCAGCCCGGCGAGGGTCTCGGCGTCGAGGTCCTCGCGGAACCCGAGCCAGACCGCGGCGCCCGGGTCTGCGTCGAGCACGATCCAGGCCTCGGTCTTGCCGTGCGCGCAGTCGAGGTGGCGCGCCGCGAAGGCCCGGTCCGGGTGGGAGTGCACGGGGAGCCGTTCGCCGGCGTCGAGCAGCTTGGTGAGGATGTTGGGCTCCGCGCCATAGGCCGCGGCATGGTCCGCGCCGAGCCACCCGTTGGGGTCGGCCTCGAGAGCGGTGGCCAGGTCCGTCCCGTCGGGCAGGACCGTCTGCCCATCGCCGCCCTCGGCGAACAGGCTCGTCGTGGAGGCGAGCCAGTCCTCCGGCCGGTAGCCGTCGAAGCCGCCCGGGACCTCAAGACCTCGGAACGCGAGGATCTTGCGGCCGCCACGGTAGAAGCGGTGGGGAGTGTTGACTCCCAGCCGGATGGGGACCGTGGGCGCGGACGGGGACGAGCTCAGCGTCATACGCGCTGGCCTCCTGACTCGGGTCGGACGGCGCTCACCGCGGCAGCGGCGGCGGGGTGTGGGCGGCCCGATCCCCGGACGATGAGGCGGGTCGGCATGACGACGGTGGTGGCCGGGGCCTCCTCGCCGAGGAGCCGGACGAAGAGCTGCTGGGCTGCCTTCTGCCCCATGGCCGTCGGGTCCTGGTGGATCACCGTGACGGGCGGGTCGACGAGGTCCGCGAGCTCGAAGTCGTCGTAGCCGACGAGGGCGAGCGGCAGGTCGAGCCGGCGCATCGCCCGGAGGGTGTGGACGGTGATCCGGTTGTTGCCGGTGATGACGGCGGTGACGGGATCCTTGCCCGAGGTCCACCCGGTGATGACGTCGGAGACCGTCGCGACGGTGTGGGGACCCATGCTGATCCGCATCGGGTCGGGCAGGTGCAGGTCCCCGTGCACGCCGGCGAAGGCCTCGCGCCGCTGTCGCGCGGTCCAGAACTCGGGGTCGTCGCCGAGGAACCCGACCCGGCGGTGCCCGTGGGCGACGAGATGCTCCATGGCGCTCCGGATCCCGCCGTGGTTGTCGCTGAGGATGGTGTCGGCCTGCCCGCGGACCGGGCGGTCGAGGTAGACGATCGGCGTGCCGCTCGCGAGGACATCGGCATCGACGCTGGGGGTCGCACCGGCCGGCACGACGACGAGGCCGTCGACGCGGCGGGCGACGAGCTCGGCGAGCACGGCCCGCTCGCGGCTGGGCGAGCCCTCCGCGGAGGCGGTGATGAGCTGGTGCTGGCGGATCCGCGCCTCGCGCTCCACCGCGGCGCCGATCTGGGAGTAGAACGGGTTGGCGAGGTCCTCGACGACGAGCCCGATCGTGTAGGTGCGGCCCAGCCGGAGGTGGCGGCCGGTGTCGACCCGGCGGAACCCGAGCCGCTCGATGACGGCGATGACCCGTGCCGCGGTGTCCGGTCGGACGCCGGGCTCGTGGTTGACGACGCGCGACACCGTCTTGACCGAGACATTCGCCTCCGCGGCGACGTCGGCCATGGTCGGCCGGGTGGCTGTCGCCCTGGGTGACACCGGTGTCATGGCGCGATTGGACCAGCGTGGCTGGTGAGGGCGCAACGAGATCGGTGCAGGAGGCGACGACACTGTCCGATCCTGTCCGATGGCTTGTCCGAATCGGACAGGATGGACGACCAGCCCGTCCGCTCCCATGACCCGCTCCCTGCATCCCCGGCGACACAAGCCCGCGACCCACTGCGCGGCACTGGTCCGATCGTGGCGGCACTTGTTCGAAAGTGTCAAGACGTGTAAGAAATTGTTAAAGTTTGTTGACCGTTCGGCAGCGCCCCGGAGCGCCGGGAGCGCCGGACGCACCCGCCCGGACCCAGAGGAGACGCCCGTGCTCGCCAGCCAGCGCCGCTCCGCCATCGCCGAGCTCGTCGAGCGGGAGGGGGCGGTCCGGATCTCCGAGCTCGTCGACCGGCTCGGGGTCTCGGACATGACGATCCGCCGCGACATCGACCGGCTCTCCTCGGACGGCGTCGTCGAGCGCGTCCACGGCGGTGCCGTCGCCCGCGAGGGGATGCGCCGGAGCGAGGAGCCCGGCTTCGCCGCGAAATCCCTGCTGCAGCAGGCCGAGAAGCGCGCCATTGCCCGAGCCGCGGCGGCCCTCGTCGAGCCGGGGAGCGCGATCGGGATCTCCGCCGGGACGACGACGATCGAGCTCGCCCGCCACCTCGTGACGGTGCCCGGGCTCACCGTCGTGACGAACTCGCTTCCTGCGGCCCAGCTGCTCCACGAGGCCGGCGGCCCCGGTCAGACGGTCATCCTCACGGGCGGCGTCCCGACCCCGTCGGACGCCCTGGTCGGGCCGATCGCTGTCGCAGCACTCGGGTCACTCCACGTCGACCTGCTCTTCCTCGGCGTCCATGGGGTCGACGCCAAGGCAGGCCTGACCACGCCGAACCTCGTCGAGGCCGACACGAACCGGGCCCTCATCCGGGCCGGGCTGCGGGTGTGCGTCCTCGCCGACGCGACCAAGTGGGGCGTCGTCGGGCTCGGCACCTTCGGGCGGCTCGACGACGCCGACGTCTTCATCACCGACTCCGGCCTCCCCCCCGGCGCGCGCCGCGCCGTGACCGAGCACGCCGGAGAGCTCGTCGTCGTCGACCCCGACGGTGGCAACTGATGAACCGCGTCACCAGCAGGCGCCTGGCCGACGACCGCGAGATCGTCTACGTCGACGGCCCGGACGCGCCTCCCCGGTGCGCCACGGACACCCGGCCCCTCGGTGACCGGGTCCCCTCCGGCGAGCTGCGCTGGGACGCCCTCGTCGGAGACTGGGTCGCCGTGGCCGCGCACCGGCAGGAGCGAACCTTCCTGCCGCCGAAGGACGAGTGCCCGCTGTGCCCGACCGGCCGCGGCAGCGTGCCCTCGGAGGTGCCGGAGAGGTCATACGAGGTCGCGGTGTTCGAGAACCGCTTCCCGTCCTACGCGCCGGTGTCGCTCGGACGCGAATCGTGCGACGCCGCAGGCCTCTTCGAGACCCGGCCGGCGCTCGGCCGGTGCGAGGTCGTCTGCTTCACGAGCGACCACGAGGCGTCCTTCAAGGACCTGCCGCTCGACCGGGTGCGCCGGGTCATCGACACCTGGGCGGCACGCACGGCCGCGCTGGCGGCGACGCCGGAGATCGAGCACGTCTTCTGCTTCGAGAACCGCGGACGCGAGATCGGCGTCACGCTGCACCATCCGCACGGGCAGATCTACGCCTACCCCTACGTCCCGGCCCGCACCGCGCAGCTCCTCGCCCGGGCGGAGGAGCACCTGGCCAAGACCGGACGCCTCCTCGGCGCGGACCTGCTCGCCGCCGAGCGCACGGCCGGGTCACGGGTCGTCCTCGAGTCCGAGCACTGGACCGCATACGTCCCCTTCGCCGCCCGCTGGCCTCTCGAGGTTCACCTCGCACCGCACCGGGACGTGCCCGACCTGCCGGCCCTCGCCGACGAGGAGCGCGACGACCTGGCCGTCGTCTACCGCGACCTGCTGCGGCGGCTCGACCGCTACCACGTGGGCCCGGACGGGGAACCGCTGGCGATGCCCTACATCGCCGCCTGGCACCAGGCGCCGGCCCGGACCGGCCGCGAGGCGTCCCGCCTCCACCTGCAGCTCATGTCCGTCCTCCGGGCGCCCGGCAAGCTGAAGTACCTCGCCGGATCCGAGTCCGGTGTGGGCGGCTGGGTCACCGACGTCCCCCCGGAGCGGCAGGCCGCCCGGCTGCGCGAGGTCGCGTCGTGAGCCGTGCACCGCTCGCCGGGCAGGTCGCCGACGACTTCTCCCGGCTCACCGGCCGCTCCCCCGAGGGCGTCTGGTCGGCCCCGGGTCGCGTCAACCTCATCGGTGAGCACACCGACTACAACGACGGCCTCTGCCTGCCGATCGGCCTGCCCCAACGCACGTATGTCGCTGCCGCCCGGCGCCCTGACCGCACCCTCCGCGTGTGGTCGGCTCAGCAGGCGGCAGCTGTGGAGGTCGCCCTCACGGACGTGCGCCCGGGGCACCCGGCGGGGTGGGCGGCTTACGTCGCGGGCGTGCTCTGGGCGCTGGAGCGGGAGGGCCACGACGTCCCCGGCCTCGACGTGGCGGTCGACTCCGCCGTACCCGTGGGCGCCGGGCTGTCCAGCTCGGCGGCGCTCGAGTGCGCCGTGGCAGCCGCGGTGAGCGACCTCGCCGGCCTCGACCTCCTCGGGAGCGACCCGGGACGGGTCACGCTCGTACGTGCCTGCGTCGCCGCCGAGAACACGATCGCCCAGGCACCGACCGGCGGCATGGACCAGTCCACCGCGATGCTCTGCCGCGACCGCCGGGCGCTGCTGCTCGACTGCCGGTCGTGGGAGACCCGCCTGGTGCCGTTCGACCTCGCCGCGCAGGGCTGCGCGCTCGTCGTCACCGACACCCGGGCGTCGCACGAGCTGACCGACGGCCAGTACGGCTCCCGGCGCGACGAGTGCCTCGCGGCGCTCGCGGAGCTGGGCCTCGGCAGCCTGCGTGACGTGGACGTCGACGACCTCGACCCCGCCCTCGACAAGCTGTCGAATGACGTGCTCCGCCGCCGGGTCCGCCACGTCGTCACCGAGATCGACCGCGTCCGGGCCGCCGCCTCGGCCCTCGAGTCCGGCGACCTGTCCCAGCTAGGGCGACTCTTCGACGCCTCGCACGCCTCCATGCGCGACGACTACGAGATCTCGTGCCTGGAGCTCGACCTCGCGACGGACACGGCCCGGGCGGTGGGCGCGCTCGGCGCGCGCATGACCGGTGGCGGCTTCGGTGGGTCCTCGATCGCCATCGTGCCGGTGGACGCCGTCGAGGAGACGACCTCCGCGATCGCCGCGGCGTTCGCCGCGGCGGACCTCACGGCACCGGTGTCCTTCGTCGTCGAGGCCGGGGGCCCGGCGCACCGCGAGTCCTGACTCCACCCGGACGGATTTCCGGCCAACGCATCACCTCGGGTAACCTCGCCCGCGGAGGATTCGCATAGTGGCCTAGTGCGCACGATTGGAAATCGTGTTGGGATAAAACCCTCGGGGGTTCAAATCCCCCATCCTCCGCCCTCGGAAAGGGCCCCGGGCTTGCGAGCCGGGGGCCCTTTTCCATGCCCGGGTGTGCGAACCGCCCACCCTGCGACCTGCCTCCTCACTGCCTGAGACTCCTTTGCGGCCCTCAGGCACGGCTGGAAGCATCGCTCCATGACCGTGACCTCGCGCTCCGCTCTCCTGGGCCGGAGCTACCTCAAGGAGACCGACGTCTCCGCCGAGGAGTTCCGCAGCCTGCTCGACCTCGCCGCCCAGCTCAAGGCAGCGAAGCGCGAGGGCCGCGAGGAGCGACGACTCACGGGCAAGAACATCGCCCTGCTCTTCGAGAAGACGTCCACGCGGACCCGGGCCGCCTTCGAGGTCGCGGCCGCCGACCAGGGTGCCTCGACCACGTATCTGGACCCGGCCGGCTCGCAGATGGGCCACAAGGAGTCGATCAAGGACACCGCCCGCGTCCTCGGCCGCCTCTACGACGGCATCGAGTACCGCGGCAACGGCCAAGAGGTCGTCGAGACGCTCGCGGCGTGGGCCGGCGTCCCCGTGTGGAACGGCCTGACGAACGAGTGGCACCCGACCCAGTCCCTCTGCGATGTCCTCACGATGCGGGAGCACAGCACGAAGCCGGACCAGGAGATCAGCTACGCCTTCGTCGGCGACGCCCGCTACAACATGGGCAACTCGCTCCTCACAGTCGGGGCCATGCTGGGCATGGATGTGCGCATCGTGGCTCCCCGCTCGCTCTGGCCGGACGGCTCCGTCATCGCGCAGGCGAAAAGGTATGCCGCCCAGCTCGGTTCCCGGGTCACGGTGACCGAGGACGTGGACGAGGGGGTGCGCGGCGCCGACTTCGTGCACACGGACGTGTGGGTCTCGATGGGTGAGGCAACGGACGTCTGGGCCGACCGGATCGAACTGCTCACGCCGTACCAGATCAACGGGGACCTGCTCGCCCGCACCGGCAACCCGGCCGTGAAGTTCATGCACTGCCTGCCCGCGTTCCACGACCTCGACACGACCGTGGGTCAGGCGATCCACGACCAGTTCGGCCTCAAGGAGCTCGAGGTGACCGACGACGTCTTCGAGTCACCGGCCTCGATCGTGTTCGACCAGGCAGAGAACAGGATGCACACCATCAAGGCCCTCCTCGTCGCGACCCTCGTGGGCGCCTGACTCCGCGAGGAGAAACGCCTTCGGGTCCGTCGGTCGGTCAGGGTGGATGCCTCGGCCGGCGGGCCTGCTCCTACGCGAGGTTCGACACCGGCGGCTCGCACTGGCAGCCGCAGCTGGGCACGCAGGGTCCGGACTCCTCGCATTCCAGTCCGCACGAGCAGTCCGGCAGTGTCGGCTCGGTTGCCGCGCGTGCCGCTGCCTGCGCGTGCATCCGGGCGGCCTTCTGCTCAAACAGCATCCGCCGGTAGGCCGCGAGATCTCCGACCGTCGGGTGGTCATCGATGGACGGAAGCTCCGCGCGACGCCGGTCACGCTCCTCCCGGAGCTGGAACCACGCCCTGGGTGCGTGACGCTCGCGGCGCGGCCTCCACAGGTAGGCGGCGGGAGCCATCTCGACAGGATTCACGTCAAGGTGCGCCGGATAACGACGTCCCGCGTTATCACGGGCGACGTGTTCTGACACCGGGTCGACCAGGGCCCCATCTGAGTCGACGACAACGAGCCGCAGACCCGCGATCGCCATGATCCTGCTCAGCAGGTCCGTGGACGGGACCACTTCGCCGGTCTCCAGCCGGCTCACGATCGATCGGGATATCCCGAGCTGCTCTGCGAGTTCGCGCTGGCTCAGGTCTGCGAGCCGCCGCGCTCTGACGACATACCTCTCGGCACTGAATCGGATCGACATCTGAACTCCGCTTCCTGCCCCCGGAAGCGAGACTGCCCGCCACCACTGACACTGCCTCACCCTCCCTCATGACCTGCACCTCTCAGCGGGGCAGGGGGCCCGCTGCACCTGTCAGCGGGGCAGGTGATGAGGGCGCGCGGAGGGGGAATTGACCGTCGAGCTGTTGGGCAGCTGAACCGGCAGACCTTCTGGGCTCAGGGGACGGACGTGGCGTTGGGGCAGAGCGGGAGGGTCTGGGTGGGGGCCGGCTCGGCGGGGATGGGGCCGAGCTGCTTCCAGGCGTTGCCGATGACGAGGTCGACGGTGTCGTCCTTGCGCTTGTCCTTGACGAGGGCCGCACCCGGGACCTGCTGGGCGAGCAGCTCCGCGGACTGTTTCCCGGGCTCGCCGTAGCGGATCTCCGCGGACTTGGTGATGGTCTGCTTCAGGGGGTCGTTGGCGACTTTCTTGATCTTGAAGCCGCGCTTGGCCAGCGCCTGCGAGGTCGACCCGGCCAAGCCGTGGCGCTTCGTCCCGTTGTAGACGTTGACCGAGACGTCCGCAGGCCGCAGGGGCTCGACCGGTTTCACCGTGGTGCAGGCGGCCACCGGTTTGGGGACGGGCTGACGAAAGTAGGTCGAGGCGTAGTAGAACGCCCCGGCCAGCGCGAGGAGGAGCACGGCGATTGTCACCGTCGCCCGGCGCTGCCGCCTTGCGCGGTACTCGTAGTCGTCGTCCTCTGCGGTCATCGATCCCTCCGTCTCGTCCTCGAGGCGCTCCCGACCGTATCGGTCTGATCAGGAAAGTACGAGGACCCGCGCGTGGAGGACCGGGCGTTGCTGCAGCGCGGCGCGGAGCGCCCGGTGGAGACCGTCCTCCAGATAGAGCTCGCCCTCCCACTGGACGCAGTGGGGGAAGAGGTCGCCGTAGAAGGTCGAGTCGTCCGCGAGCAGTCCCCGCAGGTCGAGGGTGCTCTTCGTCGTGATGAGCTCACCGAGCTGGACGACCCGCGGAGGGACGCTCGACCAGTCCTTGACACTCACCAGCCCGTGGTCGGGATAGGGACGCATGTCTCCTACGGCCTTGAAAATCACCGACCCAGCATAGGCGCGGGACTACAGTGCCGAAGATGACTGACGTTCCCGCGTCTCCAGCGGCCGACGGTCCGCCATCCACCACGTCCGGCGCGAGCACCGCCCAGGACAGCTCGCCCAGTGTCGGCTCGCCCCTGCTGGACGAGATCCGTAGGGGCTACGCCTTCGACGGACCGACGCTTGCCCTCGGCGCCGCCGTGGTCGACGGGGAGGCCCACCGCGACGCCCCGATCCGCATCCCGCTCGGCATCCTCAACCGGCACGGCCTCGTCGCCGGGGCGACGGGAACCGGCAAGACGAAGACCCTCCAGCTGATGGCCGAGCAGCTCTCGGACGCCGGGGTGCCGGTCTTCCTCGCCGACATCAAGGGCGACCTGTCCGGCATCGCCTCGCCCGGTGAGGGCAGCACCAAGATCACCGAACGCGCCGAGCAGGTAGGCATGTCGTGGGAGGCCCGGGGCTACCCGACCGAGTTCTACTCCCTCGGCGGGGTCGGCAAGGGCATCCCGATCCGCGCGACGGTCACGAGCTTCGGCCCGACCCTGCTGTCGAAGGTGCTGGGGCTCAACGAGACCCAGGAGAGCAGCCTCGGACTGATCTTCCACTACGCCGACAAGAACGGCCTCGCCCTGCTCGACATCAAGGACCTCCGCGCCGTCATCAGCCACCTCACCTCCGCCGAGGGCAAGGACGACCTCAAGGAGCTCGGCGGTCTCTCGTCCGCCACCGCGGGAGTCATCCTGCGCAACCTCATCGCCTTCGAGGACCAGGGCGCCGACCAGTTCTTCGGCGAGCCGGAGTTCGACACGAGCGACCTGCTCCGCACCACCTCGGACGGCAAGGGCGTCGTGTCGTGCCTCGAGCTGCCGCAGGTGCAGGACCGGCCACAGCTCTTCTCGACGTTCCTCATGTGGCTGCTCGCGGACCTCTTCCACGACCTGCCCGAGGTAGGCGACCCCGACAAGCCGAAGCTCGTCTTCTTCTTCGACGAGGCGCACCTGCTCTTCAATGACGCGAGCAAGGCCTTCCTCGGCGCGATCGAGCAGACCACCCGGCTCATCCGCTCGAAGGGCGTCGGCGTCTTCTTCGTCACCCAGTCACCCAAGGACGTGCCGGGCGACGTCCTCGGCCAGCTCGGCAACCGGGTCCAGCACGCCCTGCGCGCCTTCACTCCCGACGACGCGAAGGCGCTCAAGCAGGCGATCGCGACCTACCCGCGCACGGCCTACGACCTCGAGGAGCTGCTGACCAGTCTCGGCATCGGGGAGGCCGTTGTCACCGTCCTGTCTGACAAGGGCGTGCCGACCCCCGTAGCCTGGACCCGGATGAAGGCGCCGAACTCCCTCATGGACCCCTCGCCGGCGGCGACCGTGGACGGCATCATCGCTACCTCGCCTCTCAGGTCGAAGTACGCCGAGGTCGTGGACCGCGAGTCCGCCTACGAACTGCTGGCCAAGCGCCTCCAGGCTGCGCCGACGCCACAGCAGGCACCGGCCCCGCCGGCATCACCCGTGAGCACTCCGACGTCCCCCGACCGGCGCCGGACACCCAAGGCGGAGCCCGGCCTCGTCGAGCAGGTCGTCCAGTCGTCGGCCTTCCGATCGATGCTGCGCTCCGCGGGCACCGTCGTCGGGCGGGAGATCACCCGCAGCATCTTCGGCACCTCACGCCGGAGGCGCTGACCGGA
>NZ_JBQCCV010000050.1:0-7218 GCF_051961875.1 Intrasporangium sp.
GAAGCGGAAGGCGATCAGCGACCACGCCTCCGGCGCGAGCGCGCACCCGATCGCCGCGACGACGAAGAAGAGCATGTCCGCCATGAAGAGCCGGTACCGGCCGATCCGCTCGACGAGCACTCCGCCGCTCACCGCGCCGACGACCGCGCCGACCATGATCGCGGCGTTGACGAGACCGGTCATCGCCGGGGTGAGCCCGAACTGCTGCTTGATCGCGGTGATCCCGAACGCGATCGAGGAGAAGTCGTAGGCGTCCATGAAGATGCCGCCGAAGGCGAGCAGGACGACCATGAGCGAGCCGCGCTGGGGGGTCGCGTGGTGGGCAACGGCAGCGGCGACATCGGCCGCGCTGCGGATGACGACGCGACCCGTGGTGGTCTGCGTCTCGGTTGGGGTAGGCATAACGCGAGGTTAGTTATCGCGTGCTGATCCGGTGGTCGGTGTTCGCTCCGTGGTCGCCCCCGAGGACAGCGTCGGGAAGTGCCGGGGCACGAGGGCGAGGAGGATGACGAGGGTCGCGAGCGCGAAGACGAGCAGGGCGACGAAGACGGCGTGCGTCGAGGCGTTGAGCGCAGCCCGCATGAACGCCGCCGCCTCCGCGGAGGGATGGCCGCTCAGTGCCCGGCTCACCTCGTCGACCGTGCCGGGCACCGCGCCCTTGAGCGAGGCCGGTGCGGCGTCGAGCCGGGCGAGCAGGACCGCGTTCGTGACCGCACCGAAGACCGCTGCGCCCAGGCTCTGCCCGAGGAACCGGGAGAACATCGCGCCGCCGGTCACGACGCCCCGCTCGCCCCACTCGACGGTCGACTGGAGACCGACGAGCAGCGGCGCGGTGATCAGGCCCATGCCGGCTCCCATGAGCAGGCTGCCGGCCACCGGTTGCCAGACCGGCGCGTTCTCTCCCATCAGCACGAAGACGGCGCCCGCGGCGATCGCGAAGAGCGCACCCACGACGGCCGTGTCGCGGAACCCGATCCGGAGGTAGAGGCGGCTGGACAGGCCGGACGCGACCGGCCAGCTCATGCTCATGGTCGCGAGGACGAAGCCGGCCGCGACCGGACCCAGGCCGCCGACCGCCTGCGCCCACGTGGGCAGGAAGGTCGACAGGCCGATGACGGCGAGGCCCGCCATCGCCGTCGCGAGGTAGGACCCCGCGGTCAGGCGGCGGGTCCAGAGCCACGGTGGCATGACCGGCTCCGGCGCCCGCCGCTCGACGGCGACCGCGGCGAGCCCGACGACGAGCGCCGCCCCGAAGATGAGCAGGCTCGGCGCCGACCACCACGCCCACGTGGTGCCGCCCTCCAGCAGGCCGAACATGCCGAGCCCGGCGGCGAGGAAGAGCAAGGTGGCGCCGGCCCAGTCGATCCGGTGCGGCTGCCGCTCGACGTGCTCGTGGACGCCGCGGACGATGAACGTCAGGGCCAGCGCGCCGATCGGCACGTTGACGAGAAAGATCCAGCGCCACGACGCGTACTGGGCGAAGACGCCGCCGAGGGTCGGCGCGACCACCGCGGAGATGCCCCAGACGCTGGACAGGTAGCCCTGGATCCGGCCCCGCTCCCGGATGTCGTAGAGGTCCCCGGCGAGGGTCTGCACGGTCGCGCCGATCGCCCCGGCGCCCAGCCCCTGCAGCCCGCGGAACACGATAAGCGCCACCATGTTCCAGGAGAACGCGGACAGGACGGACCCGACCAGGAAGACGACCGACCCGACGACGAGGACCGGCTTGCGGCCGTAGAGGTCGGCGAACTTCCCGTAGATGGGGATCGTCATCGTCTGCGCGAGCAGGTAGATCGAGAAGACCCAGCCGACCAGGGAGAAGCCGCCGAGGTCGCCGACGACCTGCGGGATGGCGGTCGCGACGATCGTCGTGTCCATCGCGATGAGCGCCATGGCGAGCATGAGCGCGACGAGGACGGGCGTGCGGTGGTCACGCGCCCTACGGGCCCGGCTCAGCGGCATACGTCCTCCTTCGCGCGCATCGGCCCATCCTGCCCTCGTAGTCTTCCCGTATGCCGCTCACCCCCTCGGTCGTGCTTCGTCCCCTCCGCCCCGGCGAGTTCGCGGAGGCCCGCTCCGCCGACTCCGAGTTCGACGACTTCGGGCCGCGGTCGGGCTACGTGGTGCCGCCGCCGTGCCGCGTCGACGAGGACGGGGTCCTGGCGGTCGTCGTCGACGGGCAGCCGGTCGGGACGACGAGCTGGACGTGGGTGCAGTGGGGACCGACGCGGGCGTCGCGGTGCCCGATGATCGGGATCTGGCTACAGGCGAGCGCCCGTGGCTCCGGTGCCGGCACGGAAGCTCAGCGCCAGCTCGTCGACCTCTTCTTCCGGCACACGGCGACGAACCGAGTGCAGGCGCACACCGACGTGACGAACGTCGCCGAGCAGCGGGCGCTCGAGAAGGCCGGGTTCACCGACGAGGGGGTCGTGCGGGGCGCGCACTGGCGCGGCGGCGACTGGCACGACGGCCACCTCTACTCGATGCTGCGAGCCGACTGGCTGACCTGACGCGCTGCTCGCTCTTCCCTGGTCCCGGGTGACCCCGCCGCCCAGGGACGGGACGGCTGCTGGGAAGCGGCCGAGCGGTATACCTCCGCGCTAGGCTCGGGAGGAGAGGAAGGACGGCGTCCATGGCGACGGTGCGGGTCAAGCGGGTCTACGACGACCCCTCTCGCGAGGACGGCTACCGGGTTCTGGTCGACCGCGTCTGGCCACGGGGGATCTCGAAGGACCGGGCCCATGTCGACGAGTGGGACAAGGAGGCCGGCCCGTCGACCGAGCTGCGGACCTGGTTCGGGCACCGGCCGGAACGCTTCGAGGAGTTCGCCCGGCGCTACCGGGAGGAGCTCGACGGGAGCGCGGCGCTCACCCACCTGCGCGAGATCGTGGCCGACCACGACCTCGTGACGCTCGTCTACTCGGCCAAGGACGAGGAGCACAACCAGGCGGTGGTCCTCGCCGCCGTCCTGACCGGCTCCTGACAACTTGCTGGGATTGCTTGCGCGTCGTCCCGCGGCGGTCTTAACTGAGAGAGCGGTCGCCGAATCCCACAGGATCCGGCGGCCTTTCCTTTTTCAGGAGGGGACATGCGCGGTTCACACCAGCCCCGGTTCGGCTCCATCGCAGCCCTCCTGTCGGCCGTCGCCCTCGCCGCTGCCTGCAGCAGCAGCCCGAGCGCCACGTCGGCAGGCGGGTCCGCCTCGACGGCAGCAAAGGGAGGACAGGGCAAGCCGGTCGTCATCGGGACCACGGACAAGGTCGTCTCCTTCGACCCGGCCGGGTCCTACGACCTCGGCTCGTGGACGCCGATGTTCAGCATGTACGAGACGCTGCTGCTGTTCCCGCCCGGCAGCAAGACACCGACCCCCGACGCCGCGAAGTCGTGCGACTTCACCGACTCGACGCACTACCAGTGCACCCTCCGTCCGAACCAGAAGTTCTGGAACGGTGACCCCGTCGACGCGCAGGCGGTCGTCTACTCCTTCCAGCGCAACCTCCGGATCAAGGCGCCGCAGGGCGCGTCGAGCCTGCTCGACGCGAGGAAAGGCGTCGCGGCCAAAGGCGCCGACACGGTCGTGTTCACCCTGAAGCAGCCGTTCGCCGTCTTCCCGTTCGTCCTCTCCGACCCCAGCAACGCCATCGTCGACCCGAAGGTGTTCCCGGCGGACAAGGTGCTCGCGAACGACAAGATCGTCGGCTCCGGGCCCTACGAGATGACGAGCTACCAGACCGGCCAGCAGCTCGTGCTCAAGCCGAACCCGGACTACGGCGGCACGCTCAAGCTGAACAACAGTGGCGTCGTGGTGCGCTACTACACCGAGCCGTCGGCCCTCAAGCTCGACATCGAGCAGGGCGCCATCGACGTCGCCTACCGGACCTTCAGCCCCACCGACATCGCCTCGCTCCAGTCCGAGTCGAGCAAGGGCGTCGAGGTCGTGAGCGGGCAGGGCGCCGAGATCCAGTACATCGTCTTCAACCTCAACAAGATGCCCGGCTCGAACCCGGCCCAGAAGCTGGCGATCCGGCAGGCCGTCGCCCTGTCGGTCGACCGGCAGCAGATCGCGCAGACCGACTACAACGGCACCGTCGCGCCGCTCTACTCGATGATCCCCGATGCGCTCGCCGGCCACGTCGACGCGTTCAAGACGACGTATGGCGCCAGCCCCGACCCGGCCAAGGCCAAGCAGGTGCTCGCAGCCGCCGGGGTCAAGACCCCCGTGTCGCTCGACCTCTGGTGGACGCCCAGCCACTACGGGGCGACGTCCGCCGACATGTACACCACCATCAAGCGGCAGCTCGAGGCCACCGGGCTGTTCTCGGTCAACCTCCACTCCGCGGAGTGGGCGGCCTACTCCGGCGCCTTCCCGACGGACGCGTACCCCTCGTTCCAGCTCGGGTGGTTCCCGGACTACCCGGATTCCGACGACTACGTGGCACCGTTCTACGGGACCTCGACCTCCTTCCTCAACGACCACTTCTCGAGCGCGGCCATCGACGCCGCCATCGCCGCCGAGCGGGCCAGCAAGACCCAGGCGGAACGCAACACCCAGTTCGAGAAGATCCAGATGATCGGTGCGCAGCAGGCGCCGACCATCCCGATCTGGCAGGGCAAGCAGATCGCCGTCCAGCGGACCGGCGTGACCGGGGTGAAGGACACGCTCGACGCCTCCTACACGTTCCGGTACTGGCTCATCGGCAAGCAGTGAGCCGCAGCAGCGGCGGGGCCCGCGACCGCGGGCGGAAGGGCGGCTGAGACATGGCCCGGACGGGCGGTGGCTCGCTGCGGACCTACCTCATCGTCCGCATCGCGCTCGTGGTGCCGATGGTGCTGATCCTGCTCACCCTCGTCTTCATCCTCATGCGGGTTGCGCCCGGCGACCCGATCCAGGCCGCGCTCGGCGGCAAGCTGTCGCCGGCCGAGCTCGCCACGCGGCGGCATGCCGCCGGCTACGACCAGCCGATGCTCGTCCAGTACGGCGCCTACCTCCAGCAGGTCTTCACCGGCAACTTCGGCACCACCGTGACGGACAACCGGCCGGTCATCGACATCGTCAAGACGAACGGGGCCGCCACCCTCGAGCTCGCCCTGGCGGCGCTGGTCGTGGCCGTCGTCGTCGGAGTGCTCGTCGGCCTCCTGGCCGGCAGGTTCCGGGACGGCTGGTTCGACGTGGGCGGGCGCATCTTCGGGATCGTGGTCTACGCCGCTCCGGTCTTCCTCACCGGGCTGCTCGCCCAACTCGTCTTCGGCAAGTACCTCGGCTGGCTGCCGACCTCGGGGCAGGCGAGCCCGCTGACGCAGGCGTTCCTGCCGACGCACACGAACCTCCTCGTCGTCGACGCCATGATCGACGGCGACGGAACCTCGCTCGTCGACGTCCTCAAGCACCTCTGCCTGCCCGCCATCACCCTCGGCCTGCTCATCAGTGGCGTCTTCATCCGCCTCGTCCGGGTCAACGTCATCCAGACCCTGCGGCACGACTACATCGAGGCGGCGCGCGCCCGCGGCCTCTGGGAGCCACGGGTCGTGTTCCACCACGCGTTCCGCAACGCGCTCGTCCCGGTCATCACGGTCATGGGCCTGCAGGCCGCACTCCTGCTCTCAGGGGCGGTGCTCACCGAGGAGACCTTCAACTGGCCGGGCATCGGCCACACCCTCATCGACTACCTCAACCTGCGGGACTACACCGCTGTGCAGGGCATCATCACCGTCTTCGCGCTCGCCGTCGTCGCGATCAGCCTCCTCATCGACATCGTCAACGCCTGGGTCGACCCGAGGATGCGGTACTGATGACGGCCGGGATCGGCCAGGCGCCGGAGCGGGCCACGACGGTCACCCCCGTCGGCGGCGGCCGCGCCGGCGTGGGGCGCCGGCTCTGGGCGCCGGTCGCCGCGTCGCGCGGCGTCCCCCGGTGGCTGCTGGTCATCGGCACCGTCATCGTGCTGGCCTTCGTCGTCGTGGCCGTCTTCGCGCCGCTCGTCTCGCGCTACGACTTCGGCCAGTACGCCGACGCGAACGGGCCCTTCACGAAGCTGGCACCCCCGTCGGCCGCCCACTGGTTCGGTGTCAACGTCATGCAGACCGACGTCTTCGCCCAGGTCATGTACGGCGCGCGGACCGAGCTCGAGGTCGTCGTGCTCGCCGTCGTGCTCTCGCTCTGCGTCGGCGTACCGCTCGGGCTCGTCTCGGGCTGGGTCGGCGGGGCGCTCGACCGCGCCCTCGTGCTCATCATGGACGCGCTCTTCGCCTTCCCCTACCTGCTCCTCGCGATCGTCATCGCGTTCCTGCTCTCGAGCTCACCGCTCGGCGGCGGGATCGTGACCGCGGCGGTCGCGATCACCGTCGTCTACGTGCCGCAGTACTTCCGCGTCGTACGCAACAGCGTCATGTCGGTCCGTGAGGAGACCTACGTCGAGGCGGCCCGCACGCTGGGGGCCGGCTCCTTCACGATCGTGATGCGCTACATCTTCTCCAACGTCATCCAGACGGTCCCCGTGATCGCGACACTCAACGCGGCCGACGCGATCCTCACCCTCGCCGGGCTCGGCTTCCTCGGCTTCGGCATCCAGCCGACCGTCGCCGCCGAGTGGGGGTATGACGTCCAGCGGGCCATCTCCGACGTCGGCGCCGGCATCTGGTGGACCGCCGTCTTCCCCGGTCTCGCGATCGTCCTGCTCGTGACGGGCCTGACCCTCGTCGGAGAGGGCCTCAACGACGTCGTCAACCCCGTCCTGCGCCGCCGCCGCTTCACCCGGGTCACCCTGCCCACCGAGGCCGGGCCCGGAGATGACGCCCGATGAGCGGGGAGCCGCTCCTCACGGTCCGCGACCTGCGCGTCTACTACGGCACCGAGCGCGGCACGGTGCGCGCCGTCGACGGCGTCAGCTTCGACCTGGACCGCGGCGAGGTGCTCGGGCTGGTGGGGGAGTCGGGGGCCGGCAAGTCCTCGCTGGGGCGCGGACTCATGGGCCTGCTGCCACCCGGGGCGAAGGTCGGAGGGCAGGTCCGGTTCGACGGGCAGGAGCTCGTCGGGCTCTCGGCCCACGAGCTGCGGGCGATCCGCGGCCCACAGCTCGGCCTCATCTTCCAGGAGCCGATGACCCGCCTCAACCCGCTCATGCGCGTCTCGGACCACTTCCACGAGGCGCTGCGCACCCACGAGCCGGGCCTGTCGAAGCGCGCGATGCGACGCCGCACGGTGGAGACGCTCGCCGCGAT
>NZ_JBQCCV010000051.1:0-5219 GCF_051961875.1 Intrasporangium sp.
AGCCGGTCGTGGGTCTGCCCGGTACCTTCGCGACATGGGCTGGTTCTCGCGGGTTCTCGACCTCATCCGCGGCAAGGTGCGGCCTCGTCGGGAGGAGCCGCCGGCCGGTCAGCCGGCGAGCATCGACGCAGTGTGCGAGCGCATGCGCACCCTCGAACTCGGGCTGGAGCTGGCTGACGGGCTCGCCCCGTTCAACGGCATGTACCTGCGGGTCACCGAGCTCGTCCGGGACCGGATCGCCGAGGGCTACTTCGGCAACGCGGAGTTCATGAACCGGCTGGACATCGTCTTCGCCGGGCTCTACCTCGAGGCAGTGGACGCCGCTCATCCGGTGAGCGCGTGGGCGCCGTTGTTCGAGGCGCGCCACGAGGCGGGCCGGGTGCCGATCCAGTTCGCGCTCGCCGGCATGAACGCGCACATCAACCACGACCTGCCGATCGCCGTGGTGCGTACCTGCCGGCAGCTCGGGACCAGCCCGGAGGCGCGCGACGTCGCGGCCGACTACCAGCGCGTCACCGACCTCCTCGCCGAGGTGCAGGAGCAGGTCCGGCAGTCGTTCCTCGACGGCCTCGCGCTCGACCTCGACCGGCGTTACGCCGCCCCGATCGCCAACCTCGTCAGCTCGTGGAGCATCGGGCGCGCGCGGGACGCCGCGTGGGTCAACGCCCTCGTGCTGTGGCGGCTGGGCGACCTCGGGGAGCTGCAGGACGACTTCCTCGAGACCCTCTCGAGCTCGGTCGGCCTGACCGGCCGGGTCCTGCTGACCCCGGTGGCGCAGCTCGTCTGAGGCCGCCGGCCCGGGCGCTGTCGCGGGTCGATCAGGTGGCCGTGCTCGCCAACGCGAGGGCGTCGGCCACCGTCTCGACGTTCGGGATCGGCTGTCCGGTGGCGACGCGGACCGCGGCCGGACCCTGGCGGGTCCAGCTCTCGGCCGCGCCGGCGACGGCGATTCCGTGGGAGGCGAGGACGAGCAACGCCTCGCGCTCGTTGAGCACCGGCACCCAGACCGCCAGCCCCGACTCGTTTGCCACCGGGACTCCGCGCTCCTCCAGGAGCCGGACGAGGCACTGGCGCCGCTCGGCGTAGACCCTGCGTGCGGTCCTGACCTGCTCCTGGCAACCGGGGTCCAGCAGCATCCACGCAAGGGCGTTCTGCACGATGCGGCTGGTCCAGCCTGCACCGAACTGCCGGTAGATCCGCGCGCGCTCGAGTGGCGCCGCGCCGCCGCCCATGACGGCGAGGCGGAGATCGGGGCTGTGCGACTTGGAGTAGGTCCGGACCAGCACCGTGGAGTGAGGCAGGAGCCCGGCCAGCCCGTGGTAGGGGGCGTCGCTCAGCTCGCCGAGCCCGTCGTCCTCGACGATGAGGGGGTTGCCGGTCGAGAGGATGGTCGCGAGCTCGTCACGGCGCTCGGGCGTGAGCGTGGCGGCCAGCCGCGAGCTCGACCGCGGCTCGTAGACGAACGCCGCTGGTTGCCGGCGCATCGCGGCAGCCAGGGAGGCGGGGACCGGCCCGGCGGCATCGGTGGCGACCGGGATCACCCGGGCGCCCAGCTGGTCGATGATGTCCAGCAGCCGAGGCGTGGCCGGGTCCTCGACCGCGACGTGGTCGCCGTGCACGACGCTGGTGGCGAGGAGCAGCTGGATGCCCTCGTAGCCGCCGTTGACCGCGAGCCAGTTCTCGGTCGGGAAGGGCCACGTGGCGGCCGCGGCCTCACGGAGGGGCTCGCTGATGGCGACGACCTCGTAGGAGTGCAGCTCGGGATCGTCCGACACGTGCGCCAGTGCGGTGCCGATGTCCGGGAGCAGCGCCGGGTCGGGCACCGCCCGCGAGAGGTTGAGCGTCCGGCCGGGCCACAGGTGGGAGATGTTCTCGTAGCGGGCGGGCCGGGGCACCGACAGCCCTTCCCGGACCCAGATGCCGCGGCGGCCGCCGCCATCGACCACCCGCTGTTTCCGCAGCGCGGTCCACGCCGTGGACACGGTGGCGGGGCTGACTCCGAGCCGGGTGGCGAGGGCGCGCACGGTGGGCAGCCGGGTCAGGGGAGCCAGGTCCCCACTGCGCACGAGCCGGGCGACCGTGGCCGAGATGCCCGTCGCGCTCGGTTCCTGGATGCGCTCGGCGAGCCATGCCGAGCTGGCCTCCCGGCGGTCGTCCGCGACCACGTCCTCGCTCATCGTTGAGCTCCTCTCGACCCAGTGTGAATGAACAGTAACAAATGACATATTGTTCAGCAATGGGTCTGAACGTACGCTGATGCCAGCCGGAGCGATCCGCTTCGACCCAATCCTGCTGTGAGGAGAGCTGTGACTGTGCACCTCGGGGTTCGCCACTGGGACCACGTCATCCCCCTGGCACTAGGCGACGTGGGCGCCGACCTGGTGAAGATCGATCGCTTGGACGCCACCCCGGATCTGTGGCACGACACGGGCTTCGACGGCGGTGAGACGTCCTTCAGCCGCTACGTGCGCGCCCGGTCGTCCGGCGACGAGCGCATCATCGCCCTGCCCGTCTTCC
Organism: Intrasporangium sp.; assembly: GCF_051961875.1. Lineage (GTDB taxonomy): Bacteria > Actinomycetota > Actinomycetes > Actinomycetales > Dermatophilaceae > Intrasporangium_A. Next base: position 2,518 of record NZ_JBQCCV010000051.1, read on the forward strand.
TCATGCGTGGCTTCCGCCACCGGTGCATCATCGTGAGGTCGGACAGCGAGGCGGTGGATGCGTCGGCGCTGCGAGGTGCGCGCATCGGCCTGACTGGATGGGCCGACAGCGGGAACGTGTGGACCCGCGCGGTCCTGCGCGAGGCCGGCATCGGCGTCGACGACGCCGACTGGCAGGTCGGGCCTCTGACGACGAACCATCCCGTCGTCGACCGGATCGGCAACGTCACGGTGGGGGACAACGTGCGCCACACCGCGGACGGGGCGCCGCTGGTCGATCTGCTGCGGGCCGGCCAGCTCGACGCCGTGATGACGCCGTTCATGCCACCGGGCTTCCACGCGCTGGGCTCGGACCTGCGGACGCTCTATCCGGACAACCGTCAGGCCGAGGCCGACTACTACCGGCGGCACGGGTACATCCCGGGAATCCATGTCCTGGCCCTGCGCGCCGAGGTGCTGCGGGACAACCCCGACGTGGCGCAGCAGGTCGTCACCGCCTTCGACGCCGCCAAGCGGCTGAGTCGCGCTCGTCGGGACAAGCTCGTGGACATCACCCCGTGGCACAACGAGGAGATCGGCTTCGCGACCCGCGTGGTGGGCGCCGACTGGCTGCCGTATGGCGTCTCCGCCGACCGCGTGATGGTGCGCGACTTCCAGACCGAGCTGGTCGAACAGCGGCTCCTCACCGCGCCGGTCCCGCAAGCGGACCTGTTCCCCTATCCCGTCGAGCCCTTGACTGAAGAGGAGATTGCCTCATGACAGCAGCAGCCCAAAGCCTGAAGGTGGCCGCGGCCCAGATGACAGCAGGTGAGGGGTGGGAGGAGAACCTCGCCACCGTCACGGCCGCGATCCGGCAGGCCGTGACCGAGGGTGTGGACCTCCTCGTCCTGCCGGAGGGCATCCTCGCCCGCTTCATCGGCGAACGCGAACGGATCCGCCTGCACGCCCAGCCGCTCGACGGGCCCTTCGTGACCGGTGTCGCCGAGGCGACGCGCGGACTCGACCTGACCGTGGTCGTCGGCATCCACGAGCTGTCGGGCGACCCGCGGCCCTACAACACGCTGGTCGTGCTGCGCGACGGCGAGACCGTCGGGATCTACCGCAAGCTGCATCTCTACGACGCCTTCGCGAACCGTGAGTCCGACAACGTGACCCCCGCGGACGTCGTGCCGCCGCTGGTCGACGTCAAGGGTTTCCGGCTCGGCCTGATGACCTGCTACGACGTCCGCTTCCCGGAGCTGGCCCGGCTCCTCACCGTGGCCGGCGCCGACATCCTCGCGCTGCCTGCGGCGTGGGTGCGGGGACCGCTGAAGGAAGACCACTGGCGGACGATGGTGACCGCGCGAGCCCTCGAGAACACCGTGTACGTCATCGGCAGCGGCGAGTCCGGTCCGCGCAACATCGGCCGCAGCCTCATCGTCGACCCCCTCGGGGTCGCGGTGGCCGAAGCCGGCGAAGGGCCGGGGTTCATCACCGCCACCATCACCCGTGAGCGGCTCGAGGCCGCCCGGGAGCAGTTGCCGGTCCTCGCGAACCGCCGGTTCGAGGTCGCGCCCACCCCCGTGCCGATCCGGACGGCCCTCCCCACCGCCTGACCCCCTGTCACTCGAGACACCAACATGATGAAAGGCCTCCCAGCCATGACCAACCTGCGCAACTCCGCGATCGCCCTGGCCGCCGTCGCAGCCCTGACGACCGCCGCCTGCACGGCGGACCCGACGACGGGCGGGAGCACGACGCCCCAGGCATCCGGCTCCACGCAGCAGCAGAGCCTGAACCAGTCCCTGCACGACAAGCTGCCCCAGAAGATCAAGGACGCAGGAAAGATCGTCGCGGTCAACACCGGTTCGTTCCCGCCGTACACCATCGTCGGTGCCGAGGGCTCGCAGATGCAGGGCGCGACCGCCGAGCTCGCCGACGCGCTCGGCAGCATCCTCGGGGTGAAGATCGAGCACACCACCATCGACGGACTGGCCAGCGTGCTGTCCGGCATGCAGGCGAACCGCTACGACCTCGACCTCGGGCCGGTCGGCGACTTCCCCGAGCGGCAGAAGCAGGCCACGTTCGTCGACTGGGTCAAGGAGTACGTCGTCTTCGCGGTCGAGAAGGGCAACCCCAAGAAGATCGACGGGCTCGACAGCACCTGCGGCACCCGGATCGCCGTGCAGGCAGCCGGTTCCGCCGAGAAGGTCATCAAGGCCCAGTCCGAGAAGTGCGTCTCCGCGGGCAAGGCCGCCATCGACGTCCAGTCCTACAAGGACCAGCCCTCCTCGATCCTCGCCGTGCAGTCGCACCGCGCCGACGCGTTCTTCTCGTCCCAGGCGCCGCTCACCTACTTCGTGGAGCAGTCTGGCGGCAAGCTCGAGCTGGCCGGACAGGGGAAGTCCAACGGCTTCAACGACCTGTTCCAGGGCGCGGTCGTCCCGAAGGACTCCCCGCTGGCTGACGTCCTCGTGGAGGGGATCAAGACCCTGCACGAGAACGGCACGTACGACTCGATCATGAAGAAGTGGGGCCTGGAGAAGAACGTTCTCGCGACGCCGGGCATCAACCTGGGAGTCGAATGAGCATGACCGCACGTCCAGTCCAGAACGAAGCACCGGCGCGGCCCCAGGCCCCGCCCGGGCCCCACCACAACGACACCCCGCGTCCGCGCCCCCCCGGCCCGTGGGTAGCCCCCCACGACGGAGCGGGCCAGCTGGC
>NZ_JBQCCV010000052.1:0-6564 GCF_051961875.1 Intrasporangium sp.
TTCGTGCAGGAAGGGGGCGATGCCGGCGACAGCGCCCCAGTCGTTCGGTGACGCTATCTGCCGCAGGTCGATGACCCAGCCGCAGGAGACCTTGGGACGGGCCATGTCGATCGCCTCCGTGATCTGCGCCGCACGGGCGGAGGCGGCGGTCGGGTCCTGCTCGTCGGCGCTGACGATGACGACGCGGCCGATGCCTCCCGAGGCAGTGACAACGACGGGGAGCGCCTCCGCGGGCGGGATGACCTCCTCCGGAGCAGTGAACCGCGCCAGCGGCCCGGCGGCGCGCAGCAGTGCCACAGAGATTGCGGAATGGGTCTCCGCTGTGGAGCGGGCCGAGGTGACGGCGCTCATGGTGTCGTGCTCGATCTGGTCCCAGGTGCCCGCGTCCCTCATGAGGGCGTGTCGCTCGATGAGCCGCAGGGCCGCCTGCGCGTACTCCTCGGCCGGCGAGAGGGGTGTCGGCGAGGCGGAGGGGGTCGGTGAGGATGAGCGGGTGGAGCGGGCCGTCCCGGGCCCGGACGGGCTGAGCAGGACCATGGCGACGACGACGGCGGCGGCCAGCGATCCCAGGGAGAGCAGCGGGCGGCCCCATCGCCGGACGGTCGTCACGGGCCGAGCGTAGGGCACCCCAGGCATCGAGTGAGGGCTTAGTCGGCAGACTTCGCGGCCAGTCGACGGTTCACGAGGCCCAGTTGTGCTCTCGACCATCGAGGGGCCAGCCGCGGCTCCGTCTCCCGGCTCACCGGCTCCCGGCTCACCGGCGGCATTGGGACCGGAGCCACTGGTCGGCTGCCTGCTCCGGCGAGGCGGTCCGTACGTCGGGAGCGATACCCGGTGTGTAGGCCCAGCCGCCGACGTCGCTGAGCTGGGTGGTCGGGAGGACGAGCCGGGCGCCGTCGGACAGGGCGAACGTCTGGGTCGTCGGTCCGCCCCGGGTGGTGGCGCCGAAGGTGCGGGTGCGGGGACCCCGACGCAGGGCGAGGATGAGGCCCTCGCCGGCGCCCATCGTGCTCGAGGACTGAAGCACCGCCACGGGCAGCGTGTTCCGCATCGACGAGCGCCCGGACGAGGCGAGCGGCTGTCCATCGAGAAAGGCGGTTTCGGTAGCGAGCGAGACATGGAGGCTGTGCCCGTTGTGGTCCCTGAAGTCGAACACCCCGCCCGCATGGGAGAAGGGCTCGAGCGCGGCGAGAGCGCCCCAGTCGTACTCTGAGGTCGTCTCCCGCACGTCGACGAGCCAGCCGCACGAGACCCGCTGCCGGACGGCCGCGATCGCGTCCGAGGCTTGGGCCGCCCGGCGGGACGCGGCGTCGCCGATCAGCCCATCGATCGAGGGCACGGTGATACGTCCGATTCCCGCGGTGACCGAGGCCTCGACCGGTGTGGCGATCGGCGTCGGGGTGGCGTCCGACTCCGGCAGGAGGAGGCCCCGGGGACCGGTGGCGAGCACGAGTGCGCTGCTGATGGCGGAGTAGGTGTCGGTCGAGGTCTTGGCCGCGACGACCTGAAGCATGGTGTCATGCACGATGCGTGGCCAGGCCGTCTCGTCGAGCAGCAGGCCGCGCTCCCCGATGAGGCGCAGGGCCGCCCGGGTGTACTCCTCCGCCGGTGAGAGGACCGTGGGCGTCGGGGACGGGAGGACGACGGGCCTGGGCCGCGACGGGTTGAGCGTGACCATGGCGAGGCCCACCGCTGCCGTGATCGCGAGGAGCGACAGGAGGGGCCGGCGCCACGCCGGTCCGGTGGCGCCCGGACCAGGGCTCATCCATCGAGGGTAGAGCCCCGGCCGCGGGGCGCGGGTCAGTTCAGCGCGGCGAGGGCGGCGTCGTAGTCGGGCTCGGTCGTGATGTCCGAGACGAGCTGGCTGTGCAGCACGGTGCCGTCGACGTCGATGACGACGACGGAGCGCGCGAGCAGGCCCTTCATGCCGGTCCCGGTCAGCGTCACGCCGTAGTCCTCGCCGAATGTCGAGCGGAAGGCCGAGGCCGCCGTGACGTTCTCGATGCCCTCGGCACCGCAGAACCGCTTGAGCGCGAACGGCAGGTCCTCGGAGGCGCAGATGACCTCGACGTTCTCGAGTCCGGCGGCAAGCTCGTTGAACTTGCGGACGCTCGTCGCGCAGACACCGGTGTCGATGCTCGGGAAGATGTTGAGCACGACGCGCTTGCCCTCGGGACGGGTCACGTCCTCGAGGTCGGTCGTGGCGAGGGTGAAGTCGGGGGCGATGTCCCCGACGACGGGCAGGTCGCCGATCGTCTCGACGGGGGTGCCTCGGAGTGCAGTGGTAGCCATGCCTCCTTTCCTAGCAAAGGCCGGCGGCGCACCGAAGCAGCCATCCAGTGGGCGGTACGGTCACGTCATGTCCAGCGACGGCGCGACGTGCCTCGCGACCCGGTGCTTCTGCGAGGCGGTCCACACGACCGGACTCGCCCAGCCCATCAACGCCTGGACATCGCTCGCCTTCGCCCTGTCCGGCGTCGTCGTGCTCCTGCCGACGGGGGAGCCGGCGCACCGGGAGAGGATCCTGCGCATCCTCCTCGGCAGCGCACTGGTCGCGGTCGGGGGCGCCGGTTTCGCCTTCCACGCCACGCTGACCCGCCTCACCGAGTTCCTCGTCACCTGGACGATGGCCGCGCTCGCGACCGTCATCCTCGGCGGCGCCGTCGTCCGTCGCGGGTTCGGGCGGCCGCGGGTCGTCGTCCTCCTGGGCCTCGCCCTGCTCGCGATGCTCCTGCGTATCCTCTGGACCTGGCCGGGGACCCAACGCGTCGCCTTCGGAGTGCTGCTCGCGGTGGCGGTCGCCCTCGAGATCTCACGCACCCGCACGCCGGTGGCAACCTTCCAGCCCCAGCGCTGGCTGTGGGTGGCGCTGGGACTGCTGACAGCGGCATACGTCCTGTGGCTCCTCGACGCGACGGGGACCTTGTGCCGGCCGACGAGCCTGCTGCAGGCCCATGCCCTCTGGCAGGTCCTCGGAGCCGGGGCCGCCTGGTGCCTCTCTCGGCATTACGACGTGACGAGTCGTGCGTAGAGTCGGGGCATGACCGGAGCACCGCTCACCCCGGAGCAGCAGGCGCGCGTCGTTTCGATCGCGATGGACCTGGCACGCGAGGGCCGCACCGCCGAGCTCATGGAGTTCCTCGACCACGGCCTGCCGGTCGACGTCGCCGACCGCGAGGGCAACACGCTCCTCATGCTCGCCGCCTACCACGGGCACGGTGAGACGGTCGAGGCCCTCGTCGCCCGCGGCGCCGACGTCGACCAGCGCAACGACCGCGACCAGTCGCCCGTCGCGGGGGCGATCTTCAAGGGCGAGGAGGACGTCGTCCGGACGCTGGTCGCCGCCGGCGCCGACCTCGACGCCGGGACTCCGACCGGGCGGGCGACGGCCGGGATGTTCGGCCGCGAGCACCTGCTCCCCGACGAGGAGCGGTGACGCCCGTGGCCGCCCCGACCGAGCCGGCGACGACCGCCTGGCAACGCTTCCTCATCAACGTCATCGGCCTCGTCGGGCTCGTCTACGGCGGTCTCGCCGTGGTCTACTACCTGCTCGAGGTGAGCATGCTGTCCTTCGCCGCCGCGCCCTACGGCTGGCTCCGGCTCGAGGGCGGGATGCGGTATGTGCCGCCGGCGCTGGTCTTCGTGGTCTGCTTCGTCGTCGTCTGGGCGATCGAGCGGCGCGCGACCCGGGCGAGCGACCGCTGACCGGGGAGCGCTCGGACATTCCGGGGCGGCTCGTGATCTCATTGGTTGCGTGTCGCGCCTGGGCCCCACGGGGACGTATGCCGCTCACCGGGGTTTCCGAGGGATCGCCCGGGCCGCGCGGATGGCTGGCCTCGTCGCGGTCCTCTCGCTGGGGGGAACGGCTGCCGGTGCCGGGCTCGCCGGCCCCGCCGCGGCGGCTTCTGCCGGTGCCCAGGCGGGCGCGGTCGAGAGCCTGAGCGTCCCGGTCGGTGCGGAACCGGACGGCAGCGCCGTCTCGCTCGACGTGTCGGTCTACGGCCAGCCCGGTGGCGGCCGGCACCCCGCGGTGCTGCTCGCCCACGGCTTCGGGGGCACCAAGGTGTCGGTGGCCGGCGAGGCGGCCGAGCTGCAGGAGCGGGGCTACGTCGTCGTGACGTGGACGGCCCGCGGGTTCGGTCGGTCCGGGGGCCGGATCCACCTCGACGACCCGAAGTACGAGGTCGCGGACGCCCGCGCCCTCGTCGACCTCGCCGCGAAACGACCCGACGTGCAGCTCGACGCGCCGGGCGACCCCCGGATCGGCGTGATGGGCGCGTCCTATGGCGGGGCACTCGCGCTGCTGCTCGCCGGCAGCGACCCGCGGGTTGACGGCGTCGTCGCCGCCATGACGTGGAACGACCTGTCCCAGGTGTTCTTCCCTCAGGCGGCCGTGACCGGGCCGTCGTCGACCCCCGCCGGCCGCGCCGCGGTGGCGACACCGGGCCCCTTCAAGCAGGACTGGGCCACCAACTTCTTCATGGGCGCACTGTCACCGGCCGGGCTGAGCCCCACCACCCCGTCCACCCCCTCCTCGTCCGACGCCCCCTCCCCATCGGCGAACGGACCGCTCGCGGGTGAACAGGCAGGTACAGCGACCGGTTCGGCCACGAACGGCCCGCTAGGGGCGAAGAGTGCCGCCTCCGGAGCCACCGCGGGGGCGTGCGGCCGGTTCGACCCGACCATCTGCCGGCTCTTCGTCGAGACCGCCCAGACCGGGACCCCGAGCGAGCAGCTGCTCACCCTGCTCGGGGCCCACAGCCCCAAGGCCGTGGCGAACCGCATCACCGCCCCGACCCTGCTCATCCAGGGCATGACCGACTCGCTCTTCGGGCTGGACCAGAGCGATGCCACCGCCCGCGTCCTCGCCGGGCACGGCACCCCGCTCGCCCTCCGCTGGAGCGACGGAGGACACGACGGGCCCAGCTCGCGCCAGCAGGAGGAGAAGGACGCGTCGTTCGCGTGGCTCGACCACTGGGTCAAGGACCGGGCCAAGGCCGGATCGCCTTCGCCCACCGACGGTTTCGTCTACGCGACCGCCTCGACGAAGCGCAACCAGCCGGCGGACCTGTGGTCCCTGCCGGTCTATCCCGGCCTGTCGACGCCGACCTCGGACCCGGCTCCGGAGCGGACACAGACGCTGCCCCTCAGGAGCGATGGCGGTGTCGCCCTCCGGCCGCCCGGCGGTCAGCCCGCCGCGATGATCGCCGTCCCCGGCCTCGCCGCGCTCGGCAGCACCCTGTCGACCTACCAGCTCGCCGCCCTGCCGGGCCAGTCCGTCGCCCTCGATACCGAGCCGGTCAAGCAGGCCACGACGGTCGTCGGCTCGCCGACGATCCGGCTCTCGGTCACCTCGGACCAGCCGGTCGTGACGCTGTTCGCCTCGCTGTGGCGGGTCGCCGGAGGACAGCCGACCCTGCCGCACGCGCTCGTTGCGCCGATCCGCGTCAGGGTCACTCCCGGGCACGCCACCCCCGTCACGGTCTCGCTCCCCGCCGCGACCTATCCCATGCCCGCAGGCAGCACGTGGCGCGTGCTCCTCTCGACGACCGAGGCCAGCTTCACCAACGACCGCACCCCGGCGAGCGTCTCCGTCGAGGCGACCAGCGGGCTCGAGGTCCCCGTCGCCGACGGCGAACCGGCCGCCGGCGCCACCCGGGGCCTCGACACCGAGGACGGGATCGCCGTCGCCGCCCTCGCCGTCCTGCTCCTCGCCGGGGCCGCCGCCGGCTTCGTCCGTCGCCGGCGCCGCACGCACCAGCGGACCCGCCCCGACCTGACCGACACGCCCCTCGTGGTCGAGCATCTGGTCAAGACCTACTCCGACGGCCATCGTGCCGTCGACGACGTGTCGTGGCGCGCCGAGAAGGGCCAGGTCGTCGGCTTGCTCGGCCCGAACGGCGCCGGCAAGACGACGACGATGCGGATGGTCATGGGCCTCATCCGGCCCGACTCGGGCACGGTCCACGTCCTCGGGCAGCCGGTCTCCGCGGGTGCCCCCGTGCTGCGCCGCGTCGGGGCGCTCATCGAGGGCCCCGGCTTCCTGCCCCACCTCACCGGCCGCCAGAACCTCGAGGCCTACTGGGCGGCCACCGGCCGCGATCCCGCCGAGGCGCACTTCGACGAGGCGCTCGACGTGGCCGCCCTCGGGGGCGCGCTCGAGCGGCCGGTCAAGTCCTACAGCCACGGGATGAAGCAGCGGCTCGGCATCGCGCAGGCCATGCTCGGCCTGCCCGAGCTGCTCATCCTCGACGAGCCGACCAACGGCCTGGACCCGCCCCAGATCGCCGCGATGCGCCCGATCCTGCGCCGCTATGCCGAGACCGGGCGCACCGTCGTCGTCTCGAGCCACCTGCTCGCGGAGGTCGAGCTGACCTGCACCGACGTCGTCGTCATGCACGCCGGCCGGGTCGTCACGCCCGCCCGGGTCGCCGACCTCGTCGACAGCTCGGACACGACCGTCCTGGACCTCGCCGACGGCGCCGACACGGAGCGCCTCGCCACCGAGCTGGCCGAGCGCACCGGGATCACCGACGTCCGCGTCGACACCGACAGCCGCCTCGT